>NZ_JAGIQD010000035.1:0-57247 GCF_017815045.1 Burkholderia sp. CpTa8-5 | reverse complement strand
CGTAGGCGGCCTTCGGCTGGGTCTTCGCGGTTTGCTTGAGCGCGGCGATGCGTGGATCGTCCCGGTCTTCCGCATCGCCCCTTTTTTGATAGGAGACCTGATCTTTAGGGCGATAGGAACAACCTGTGTCGTCGCAGATCCGTACCGTGCTGGAGGTGATCGACGGATCCTGCGCGCACGCAGCCAGCAGCAACAGCAGCCCCGGTGCGAGTAAACGGCGATACATGGGTACTTTCCTCACGTTTCATTGGCGCCGTATTGCTTCGCGCGCTCGCCCGCGAGCATGCCCCCGGCGGTGCGACGCGCAGCGAAGACGTTCCGCGGGCTCGCACACCGAGGCTCTCTCAGGTTCTCTTTTCAGCTTGAAACATCGTTGCAGCGTCCGATGCGGCGGAAAACAGCAAGCGGGACGCAGCCTCGTGTTCCGCCTCCTGAATCCCCGCAATACCGATCGATGCTTTCTGGATTCAAATGATACATATCGGTCTATCCAATAGTCAAGATGACTTGATGACCGGCGCCGCACGCGAAGATCGCCGGGCGGCAATGCAATCCGACCGCGCCGGGAGGCCGATTTCGTCGAGCGGCATGATGCTAGAATAATCGGTCTATGCTGCTGAAACATCGAGGAGGAAGCCGTTCGTGCGAGCCAACAAACGCCAGCTAGTGGTAGACAAAGCGACCGAACTGTTCTCCAGGCACGGATTCCATCCGGTGGGCGTCGACTGGATCATCGACGATTCCGGTGTCGCCCGCATGACGCTGTACCGGCATTTTGCGAGCAAGGACGAGCTGATCCGCGAAGTGCTGCTCCAGCGCTACGACCTGATCGTCGGCAGCATCGCCGCGCAATTGCAGCACGTCGCCGATCCGGTCGAGCGCGTCAAGACCATCTTCGACTGGTACGCGGCGTGGTTCAGGACGCCTGAATTTGCCGGCTGCCTGTTCGAGCGCGCGCTGGCCGAATTCGGCACCGCTTATGCGCCGATCTCGGATGTCGCGATCCGCTATCGCCGCAAAATGGTCGAATGGATCGCAGAACTGATCGAGGCCCTCGTGCCGCCCGAAGCCGCCAACCGGCTGGCAACGGTCTTCATGATGCTGCTGGATGGCGCCACGGTCGAGGCACGGGCGTTCAACGATTCCGCTGCTGCCGCGCGCGCGTGGCAAGCCGCGCACGCCCTGCTCGAACAGGCGATGCACGCGACGGTTCCGGCCGCCGACGGTGCGGCTAGCCCGACGTAACGCAGGTCGCGCGCCGTCGTATTGCAGGCAAACCGTCGGTGGGAAGGCGCCGGGCAAGGTCGACGCAGGCGACATCGCGAAGTCGAACGGGCCGTAACGCCCGCCCGGGCCGCCAGTGCGCGACGCGCCCGACCAGGCACGGCGATTGCGCCTGCTGGACTCCCGGGAGGCCGCGATCATGAACGACAACGATTTTCTCCAGCCGGAGCCGACGGAGCCCGCCCCGAATGCGGCCACGTGGGTCCGGCGTCTCGGTCCCGGCCTCGTCACCGGCGCCGCCGACGACGACCCTTCCGGCATCGGCACGTATTCGCAGGCGGGTGCGCAGTTCGGCTTCGAATTGCTGTGGGCGCTGCTGTTGACGTACCCGCTGATGACGGCCATCCAGCTGGTCAGCGCGAGAATCGGCCGCGTGACGGGCAAGGGTCTCGCGTCCAACATGCGCACGCACTATCCGCGATGGCTGCTGTACGGGACGGTCGTGCTGCTGATCACGGCCAACGTGATCAACATCGCGGCCGACCTGTCGGCCATGGGCGCGGCCGTCAATTTGTTGCTGCCCGGCCCGCAACAGCTCTACATCGTGTGCCTCGGCGGCGTGTCGGTCGTGCTGCAGGTGTTCGTTCCGTACGACCGCTACGCGCGATTGCTCAAATGGACCGCGCTGACGCTGCTGGCGTATGTCGCGGTCGCCCTCATCGTGCCCGTCAGCTGGGCCGAGGTCGGCCGCGCGATCGTGCAGCCCCATGCGCAACTGACCGCCGCTTATCTGACCACGGTCGTCGCGGTGCTCGGCACGACCATCAGCCCGTATCTGTTTTTCTGGCAGGCGTCTCAGGAAGTCGAGGAATTGCGCGCCGCGCCGAACCAGCGGCCGCTGCGACGCATGCCGCGTCAGGCGCCCGCGCAGTTGCGTCGGATCAGCTTCGATACGTGGTTCGGCATGGGCGTCTCGAACGTGATTGCGTTCTTCATCGTGCTGACGGCGGCGGCCACGCTGAACGCGCATCACATCGACGTCAAGACTTCCGCGGACGCCGCGCGGGCGCTCGAGCCGGTTGCCGGTCACTTCGCGTACGTGCTGTTCGCGCTCGGCATCGTCGGCACCGGCCTGCTGGCGCTGCCGGTGCTCGCGGGATCGGCCGCGTATGCGGCGGCCGGCACGTTCCGCTGGCGCAACAGTCTCGCGTTGCAGCTGGGCGTCGCGCCCGAATTCTATGCGGTGATCGTGTTGGCGATCGTCGGCGGAATCGCGTTCACGTTCACGCATTTCGACCCGATCCGCGCGCTTTACTGGAGCGCCGTCATCAACGGGGTAAGCGCCGTGCCGATCATGGTCGTGATGATGCTGATGGCGAGAAGCAGACGCGTCATGGGGGAGTTCGCCGTCAGCGGCACGCTTGCGTGGGGCGGATGGATCGCGACGCTCGCGATGGCGATCGCGGCGCTGGGCGTGTTCGTACCGGGATAAAGCCCGCGGCGCGGTTGGCGCGGGTCGCTGCGCTCACTTCAGTTCGCCCCTGTTTATCGCCGCGCCGACCGCATTGCGCAGCACGTCCGCGAGCCGCTGGTTTTCGTCGATGCGAGCCTGTTCGATCGCGACGTCCTCGGCGTTGCCCGTGCGGCGCGCCCATTCCTGGCGCTCGCGCGCAAAGATCATGCGCTCGTGAACCGCGCGGATGGCCCCCCATATCGCATCCTCTGCTTTCTGGGCTTCGGCGTCGTCGAGCGAAAGCACGGAGAACGCATGCCCGGTATGGCATCGATATCGCAACGGACGATCGTCGCGCATGCGCCAGAGCACGCCGTTGCAACTGGGGCACGTGAGGGCGGAACGCGTCCCGATCTCGTCAAGCAGTCCCGGGTCGACGAGGCCGTCCTCTGCAATCCGGCTCTCATGGTCCAGGTCGCGCAAGTCTGCCATTTTCCGCTGCTCCTTCACACGTGCGCCGTAGACCGCTGCATGAATGGTCCCCGGCAGTTCCCCGGCCTTTGCGACCGCATCGGCTCCCGTCGCGGCCAGCGCGCTGCGCGGCATCGACGGCGCTTCGCATTCGTCGGGGTCCTGAACGATACCGTAGCCGCCCCGTGCGCGAATCGCCGCCAGGCCGGCCGCGCCGTCATCGAGATCGCCGCTGAGGACGACGCCGATCGCACCGGCGCCATATTCGCGGGCGGCAGACCGGAACAGCGGATCGGCGGCCGGTCGGGCGAAGTTCTCGGCCGCGGTATCGAGCAGCCATAGATTTCCGTCGCGCACGATCATGTGCCGGTCGGGCGGCGCCACGTAAATTCTGCCCGCTTGCGGCGGTTCCCCTTGTAGCGCCACGCTCGCATCCAGCGTACCCCATCGCGACAGCAGCTCCGGCAACATCGTCCGATGTCGACCAATGTGCTGCACGATGCAAATCGGCACCGGAAAATCCGCGGCGACGCCGGCCACCAGCGTCCGGAGGACCGGGAGACCGCCTCGGGACGATGCGATTACGACGATATCTCGACGATCCATAGCCCCCCCTTTGCGGAGATAGCCGCAAATCGGGTGCCTGAACCGGGATTCCGCGACGGGCGGCCGCCCACGCCGCAATGCGGGTCGAATGGCGATTGCCGGAAACGCCGCCGTGGCAAGCCGCGCCCGAACGACCCGCGACGCACGCGCGGGCCGTCGGCGGTCATCGGGTGTCCCGACGCGCGTCGCCGAGTGCCGCGAGCAACATCCCGAAATCGAGCGGTTTTGACAGATGGCTGTCGAAGCCGGCTTCCGCCGCGGCCCGGACATCGTCCTGGCGATTGCGGCCGGTCAGCGCAACGGTCCGGAGCGTGGCCCAGCGCGGATCGGCCTTGATCCGGCGAAGCAACGCGTAGCCGTCCATGTCGGGAAGCCCGATGTCGGACACGATCGCATCGACGGACGCCTCCTGCAGCATCGCCAGCGCCGCGGCTCCGTTTTTCGCGGTCTGGACTACCGCCCCCGCCAGTTCCAGCAGCGCGGTGAGCGACATCGCCGTCTCCTGATCGTCCTCGACCAGCAGCACGCGCAGGCCGGCGATATTCCCCTCCGGCACGCCGCTGCCCGCAGACACGGCGCGCTCGATCGGTGCGGCCGGCAGCCATACCGTCATCGTGGTGCCGGACCCCGGGCCGTCGGACGTCGCGGCGATCCGGCCGCCGTGCATTTCGACGAGTTGCCGAACGAGCGCCAGCCCGATACCGAGACCGCCGCGGGTCCGGTCGCGCGGCGCCTGCCGGAACATGTCGAAGACATGCGGCAGCGTATCTTCGTCGATCCCCCGCCCGTCGTCGATCACGTCGACACGCAGCATCTTGCCCTCATGCGCGAGCCGCACGACGATCTCGCCGTGCGGCTGCGTGTACTTGAGCGCGTTGGACATCAGGTTCCAGAAGATCTGCTCGCATCGCACCGGATCGGCAAGCGCGATGGCCGGCTCCGTCGGCAGCTCCGTTTGCAGGATCAGGCCGCGCGCGTGCACGTCGAGCTCGCAGGTATCCGTGATGCTGCGCAACATCGCCGTCAGATCGACCCGGCCCAGCTCGAGCGCGAGCTTGCCGGTCTGGATGCGCGACAGATCGAGCAGGTCGTCGATGATCTGCGCCTGTGCGCGCACGGCCTGCCGAATCGAATCCGCGGCGTCGCGCACGGCGGGAATGTCGCGCGTCTCCGGCAGGCGCGGCAGCATTTCCGACTTGACGCCGATCAGGTTGAGCGGATGCCGCAGCTCGTGGGACACCACCGCAATGAACTCGTCCTTCAGCTGGCTCGAACTGAGCGCCTGCTCGCGTGCCGCCTGTTCCCGCGCCAGCGCTTCGCGGTTCGCGTCGTCGCTCTGCTTGCGCAGCGTCATGTCGCGCACGATCTTCGCGAAGCCGTTGAACGACGTATCGGAAATCGGCGTGACGACGCCGCTACAGAAAATCCGCCGTCCGTCCTTGGTCCGGTGCCAGCGCTCGTCGTCCGCGCGCCCTTCGCGGGTCGCGATGTCGCGCTCGCGCGTCGGCACGAGCGCCTGTCGGTCGCTCGGCTCGTAGATCAGATCCACGTCCTGGCCGATCATCTCTTCTTCCGTATAGCCGAAGATGCGTTCCGCTCCGGCGTTCCAGCTCACGATGGACCCGTTGCCGTCCTGGATGATGATCGCGTAGTCCTTGGTCGATTGCGCGACCAGACGCAGGCGCTGCTCGCCTGCCCGCGCCGCCTCTTCCGCGTGATGCCGGTCGGTGATGTCGATCAGCGTGATCACCGCGCCGTCGATGTGGTCGTCCGCCGTCCGGTAGGGCAGCAGGCGCATCAGATACCACCGGCCGGCCTCGCTCTCGATCTCGCGCTCGATCAGCCGCAGCGACTGAAACGACTGCCGGACGTCGTCTGCCAGCGTCGGATACCGCAGTGCGTGGGTAATATGAAATAGCGACCTACCCAGGTCCGTATCGATCAGATTGAAAATCGCGGTGGCGTTGGGCGTAAACCGCTTGACACGGATTTCCTTGTCGACGAACACGGTCGCGATCTCGCTCGACGCGATGATGTTGTGGAGGTCGTCGTTCGCTTTCGCGGTGTCTTCGATCCTTGCCTGCATTTCGGCGTTGGCCGTCGTCAACTCCTCGTTGACCGATTGCAGTTCCTCCTTGCTGCTTTCCAGCTCCTCGCTCGTGGAGCGCAACTCTTCGTTGATCGCCTGCAGCTCCTCGTTCGACGCCTTCAATTCCTCGACGGATGTTTCGTACTGCTCGATGATCGTCGCGAGTTGCTCGCGGCTGTGCTGCAGCTCCTGTTCGAGCTGGGCCAGACCCGGATCCTGCCCGCTCGTCTCGACCTAGTCCTCCTCGGTCATGCGGCCGGCCACCTCGTCGAACACGATGAGCAGGAATTCCGCATTCGCGACCTTGTCGTGAAACGGCCTGACCGTCATGTTGATCTACGACACGCGGGCATCGTGTGCCCATTTCACCCGGCGCGCCTCGACGCTCGTGCCCGTTTGCAGCGCACGGAAAATCGCGGTGCGCAGATCGAGCCGCAGATCCGGCAACACCAGCGTCATGATGTTGCTCGACAGCTCGCCGCCGACGTGCCGCAGGAACCGGCCCGCGTTATCCGACAGATGAACGACGTTCGATTCCTTCGTCGGATGCGCTGGATTCGACCTGGAACAGCGGCGGAAAGCCCGTGGCCGGCTTCGCGCGATGCGTGACGACGCGTGCGCGGTAGATCCGGCGTTTCTTGTCCACGACGGCAAACAGATCGTCCGACGCGTCGGCGGACTCCGCGGTGCCGAGGAACAGATAGCCGTTGGGGCGCAACGCGAAATGGAACAGCTCCAGGATTTGCCGCTGCACCGCCCGCTCGAGATAGATCAGCACGTTGCGGCACGAGATCAGGTCGAGATGCGAGAACGGCGGATCGCGCAGCAGGCTGTGCGCCGCGAACAGGATACGTTCGCGTACCGCCTTCGCGATCACGTAGTGCGCGCCTTCTCGCGTGAAATACCGCTGCAGCAGCGGGGCGGGCACGTCGCTCGCGATCGACAGCGGGTAGGAACCGGTCCGCGCGCGGACGATCGCCGCTTCGTCGATATCGGTCGCGAAGACCTGGATGGCCTGGCTCGACATCGCGGCCTCGCGCGCCCGCGCCAGCAGCAGCGAGATCGAGTACGCCTCTTCGCCCGTCGCGCATCCGGCCACCCACACGCGTACCTGCTCCTCGCCGGACTCCGACGCGAACAACGAGCCGATCACTTCCCGTTCGAGGAAATCGAAGGCTTCGCGGTCGCGGAAGAACTGGGTCACGCCGATCAGCATGTCCGCCAGCAGCGCGTTCGCTTCTTCCGGCGTGGCCCGCAGGAAATCCCGATACGCGAGGAGATCGCGCTGGCCGTTGACCTGCATGCGCCGCTCGATACGTCGCAGCACGGTCGCCCGCTTGTACAGCCTGAAATCGTGGCCGGTGCGTACCCTCAGGTGCATCAGAATGTCGGAGAGCGCCCGTTCGGGATCGTTGACCGTCGGCCGATCGACGTTGTGCAGCGATTGCGCGAATTCGAGGCTTTGCTGTTCGATGCGGCGCGCATTCGACCAGAGTTCGAGCAACCGTTGCGGCATCTCGGCCGCCGGCAGCACGATATCGACGCGCGCCATCGCAATCGCGTGCTGCGGCATCTCCGCGTGCTCGGCGTCGTCCGGCGTTTGCGCGAGCGTGATGCCGCCCGCCTCCTTGATGCGGCTCAAGCCCGCGGCGCCGTCGGAGCCGGTGCCGGACATCACGATGCCGACCGCGCGCCAGTCGTGCGCGTCCGCCAGCGTCCGAAAGAAGTGGTCGATCGTGAACGGAACCTCGTCGGACGGGTCACGGCTGCGGCAACGAAGGCAACCGTCCGACATCTCGAGCTGCATGCCCGGTGCGATCACGTAGATATGGTTTTTCTCGATCGGTACCGTGGACGTCACCTGATGCACCGGCATGCCCGTCGTGCGCTGCAGGACGGCGTCCATATGACTGACCTGTTCCGGCGCGAGATGGACGACGACGACGAACGCCATGTCCATGCCCGTCGGCGCGCTCTCGAAAAAGGTCTGCAAGGCCATCGTGCCGCCTGCCGACGCACCGATGCCCACTACCGGAAACGACAGATCGCTCTTCAACGTCGCGGGCGATGGAGGCAGCTCCTTGTGCGTAGGCGCTTGCCGTGCCATTGAATTCTCCTGATGGTGTGCGGAACATCGTGTGCCGAGCGCCGATCGGTGCCGGGTCGCATCGCCCTCGTCCGGTCGTCCCACGATCCCGCTGGTGATACTTCCCCCTAGGCTTCCATGCGCATTGCACGGCACCGGAAAGCGCGACCGGGCGCCTGACGCGAGGCTTGCAACCCTCGTGCGGCGGAGCACCACGCCCGCACACGGGTGTGTCACCGGAACGTCATTCGTGCCGACATACCATTTCCGTCGGTTGGCGCAACGCGATGCCTCCCCCGCCGATCGCCACCGGGAACGAATCGTGCTCGGGCGCCGGCCCGTCGGATTCAATTTATTTCCTTTGACGGATGCCGTATTACCGGCGAATATTCGCGTCGATCAAGTGGTTAGTACCGCTCAAAAACAAAACGAAACGATGCTCGCCCACGCAGTCGGGGACGTTACGCTGCTTCGCCAACAGATACTGAATCGAAGGGGAAGAAATGACGCCGTTTTCCCAGGATGTGAGCAAGCAAACCGCCGCCGTCTCCAAGGCAGCCACGCCGTCGCCCGTTTTCTGGAAAGCGGGGCCGATCGTCGAAGCCGCTCCGCCGGAGCCGAAATCCGCGACGCCGGACCTGCGCGATTTCTTCGCCGCCGCCGCGCTGCAGGGCTTGCTGTCGCGCGACGCCGGGCGCAACGTGTCGACGATCGCCGACTACGAATCGAAGCGCGCGGTCAGCGCCTATCGGCTCGCCGACGAAATGCTGAAAGCGCGCTGAACACGGGCTGCCGCGATCGTCCGGACGCTGACGCTCGGGCCGTTCAGTCGCCGCCCAACCGCAACGCCATCGCGCCGATCGGCCCCGCCAGCAACACGGCATTCAGCCCGACGACGACGGCAGTCGCGCCAAGCGCGGCGCAGCGCGCGATACGTCCGCTCGCGAAGGCGCCCATGACGTCACGTCGTCCGCAGAAGTAAATCAGCGCCAGCATCGGCACCGGCAGGACGACGGACAGCACGACCTGGCTGATCACGAGCGCCTGCATCGAATCGACGCCCATCCCGACGACGACGAACGCGGGCGCCATCGTGACGAGCCTGCGCAGCCAGACCGGAATCCGGAACCCGACGAAGCCCTGCATGATCATCTGCCCGGCCATCGTGCCGACGACGGAACTCGAGATGCCGGCGCTCATCAGCGACACGAGAAAGCAGGTCGCGGCGACCGGGCCGAGCAACGGGGTGAGCATCCGGTACGCCGCTTCGATTTCCACGACATCGCGATGGTCGGCATGAAACGCCGCGCTCGCCATCACGATCATGGCCATGTTGATCGCACCCGCAACGGACAGCGCGACGATCACTTCCCGATCCGAGAAGCGCACCATCATCCGGCGCTGCGCGTGGTCGAGCCCCGCCGCGCGTCGCTGCGTGAGCCCGGCGTGCAGATACAGCGCATGCGGCATGATCGTCGCGCCGACAATGCCGACCGACACCATCAACGCATCGCCGCGCGGCCATTCCGGCACGACGGCATGCCACGCGACGTCGGCCCACGCGACCGGCGCGATCGCGCCGCCGAGAAATTCGGCGAGCTCGGTCGCCATCGCGGCGAGTTCGCTCGCGAGCCACATGGCGAACACCAGCGGCCGCGGGAAATGCATGCGGCACAGCTCCGCGAGATTCCGGCCGGTGACGATGCCGAGCTTCGCGGACAGCGACTGGAACAACATCGCGATGCCGTTCGCCATCAGCACCACCCAGAGCAGCGTGTAACCGAACTGCGCGCCGGCCCGGATGTTCGTCGCGAAATTGCCGGGGTCCATATAGGCGACCGACGCGACGATCGCCGGCCCCGCGAACGGCAGCGCCGCCTGCGGCCCGCGCCGTCGGCCGGCAAACACCTCGCGCATGTCCATCGCGGTGCGCTCCGTCGCCGCGTTCCTGTCGAGCGTCGCCATCTGCACTCCTTTTCAAAACCGCCATCACGTGCGTGCCGACGCGCCGCGCCGCACCCTTGCCCGGCGTGGTACGGCCCATGCCGCCGAAATGACAACTGCTTGAAAATCCGGCAACGAGGGCTTCAGGTCATGCGATGCGCGCTCGTATTGCCGTCGACTCCACCCTTCCCGCGTGCCGCATCCGTGCATCGACAGCGGTCCGCGCCGTTCGCGAGAAGCGACGCCTCGCGACCCGGTCGCGCCGTCTCCATCCGGCGCGCGTCCGTGCCTCGCCGGCCGTTGTCGCCTGCCGTCGCGATACGCGCGCCACTCAACGAACGCTGCCGGCGTCGACGGGAAACCGCTGCCGCTACACAGCCCGCACCAGCCAGCACCGCGCGTACCCGGCTGTGGCGGTGGCCACGGGATCGATTCGTGCTGGGTCGCCACCGCGAATGTCGCGCAACCCTTTCCATGGAGATGCCATGTTCATCCACAACACACGGCTTCAGTACACGGTGCGCGTGGGCGCGCCGAACCCCGGCCTCGCCAATCTGCTGCTCGAGCAGTTCGGCGGCCCGCAGGGCGAACTCGCCGCCGCGATGCGCTATTTCACTCAGGCGATCACCGAGGAGGATCCCGGCCGCAAGGACATGCTGCTCGACATCGCCACCGAGGAGCTGAGCCACCTCGAAGTGATCGGCTCGATGGCCGCGATGCTCAACCGCGGCGCCAAAGGCGAACTCGCCGAAGCAGTCGACGAACAGGCCGAGCTGTACCGCAAGCTGCACGGGGCGGGCAACGACAGCCACGTGACGCAGGTGCTGTACGGCGCGGGCGCGCCACTGACGAATTCCGGCGGCGTGCCGTGGTCGGCCGCGTACATCGACACGATCGGCGAGCCGACCGCCGACCTGCGTTCGAACATCGCGGCCGAAGCGCGGGCGAAGATCATTTACGAACGGCTCATCAACGTGACCGACGATCCGGGCATTCGGGACGCGCTCGGCTTCCTGATGACGCGCGAGGTCTCGCACTTGAAGTCGTTCGAGAAGGCGCTGTATGCGATCACCGCGCATTTCCCGCCGGGCAAGCTACCGCCGAAGGCGCCGTACGACAGCGTGTACTTCCGGATGCAGCCGGACGCGGCGCCGCTGGTCGGCCCCTGGAATCATGGAGAGGGTCTCGAAATCCGCGACGCCGAGCCGGCCGTCGACGGCGGCACCGGTATTGCCGAAGGGATGCTCGAGCCGCAGCAGGTGGACGCCATCGAGGCGATGGCGCAGCGGCTCGCGTCCGATCCGAACAGCGACCCGGTGACGGGCGCCGAACTGGGTGCAGGCCAGCCGGTCCCGCAGAGCCGCGCGCCCGGCAAGCCGGACGGTGGTACCTGACCGGAAGCGCGAAGACGGGCGCTCGGACATCACCGCGAGCGCCTCTTCGTTCTACTGATGATGAAATGACAACAGCCTGACGCTGCAGGCGACGAACGTTCGATGGACTGGCTGCGCGACGCGCACGCGCTCTCGCACGCTCCATCGCGTGTTCGGCGTGCGTCAGGCGCCTGCTTCGCCGCGCCCGGCCTGGTCGGCCTGGTCGGCCATCAGGTACTGGATGACCAGCGTCGGATCGGCGATGTCGAGAATCAGGCGGCGCATCACGCGCTTGCGCATATGGTCGTCATCCAGCGTCCACGGCCCCGCCGCATCGCCGAGGTAGCGGCCGATCGCGACGCGATGGTCGCCGTCCGGAGGCAGGCCGAGCCGCGCCGCGAGCAGGCCGGCGATGACGTCGTCGAGTTCGACGTGCAGCGGCCTGGAATCGATCGAGAGTTCGAGCTTCATGGTCGGTTTCGCAAACATGAAAAGGCGGCGCGGCGCGCCCCCGCTGTCGCGCGCGCCGGGAAAGGCCGCTCCGGCCAGCGGCCGTTCGACGATCGCAGGCAAGCCTGCGACGCCGGTCAGTAGCCGAGTTCGGGCGCGGGAGCCGGCTCGGCGCTGTCCTCTTTCGGCGCTTGCGCGACGGTCGCATCGGTCGTCAGCACCAGGCTCGCGATCGACGCGGCGTTCTGCAGCGCGGTACGCGTGACCTTGGTCGGGTCGACCACGCCCGCGTCCACCAGATCGCCGTACTCGCCGGTCGCCGCGTTGTAGCCGAAGGTCCCGGTGCCTTCGAGCACTTTCGACACCACGACCGACGGTTCGTCGCCCGCATTGGCCGCGATGACGCGCAGCGGCGCCTCCAGCGCGCGCAGCACGATCCGGATGCCGGCGTCCTGGTCCGCATTCGCGCCCCGCATGTCCGACAGCGCCGCGCGCGCACGCAGCAGCGCGACGCCGCCGCCCGGCACGATGCCTTCCTCGACCGCGGCGCGCGTCGCATGCAGCGCATCGTCGACGCGATCCTTCTTCTCCTTCATTTCGACCTCGGTGACCGCGCCGACCTTGATCACCGCCACGCCGCCCGCGAGCTTCGCGACACGCTCCTGCAGCTTCTCGCGATCGTAGTCGCTCGTCGCTTCGTCGATCTGCACGCGAATCGACTTCACGCGCGCGTCGATGCGCGCCGCATCGCCCGCGCCGTCGATGATGATCGTATCGTCCTTGCGCACCTCGACGCGCTTCGCGCTGCCAAGATCCTCGAGCGTGGCCTTGTCGAGCTGCTTGCCGGTTTCCTCCGAGATGACCGTCGCGCCGGTCAGGATCGCGAGATCCTCGAGCATGGCCTTGCGTCGGTCGCCGAAGCCCGGCGCCTTGACGGCGACGACCTTCAGGATGCCGCGCATCGAGTTCACCACGAGTGTCGCGAGCGCTTCGCCTTCGACATCCTCGGCGACGATCAGCAACGGCTTGCCGGCCTTGGACGCCGCTTCGAGGATCGGCAGCAGGTCGCGGACACTGGAGATCTTCTTGTCGTGCAGCAGAATCAGCGCATCGTCGAGATAGGCCGCCTGCTTCGCCGGATCGTTGATGAAATACGGGCTCACGTAGCCGCGATCGAACTGCATGCCTTCGACCACGTCGAGTTCGTTCTCCAGCGACTTGCCGTCCTCGACGGTGATCACGCCGTCCTTGCCCACTTTCTCCATCGCGTCGGCAATGATCTTGCCGATCGCCTCGTCCGAGTTCGCGGAAATCGCGCCGACCTGCGCGATTTCCTTGTGGGTCGAAATCGGCCGGGACAGCTTGCGCAGCTCGTCGAGCACCGCGCCGACGGCCTTGTCGATGCCGCGCTTCAGATCCATCGGATTCATGCCGGCCGCGACGTGCTTCATGCCCTCCTGCACGATCGCCTGCGCGAGCACGGTGGCGGTGGTCGTCCCGTCGCCGGCCACGTCGGCGGTCTTGGATGCGACCTCCTTGACGATCTGCGCGCCCATGTTCTCGAAGCGGTCCTTCAACTCGATTTCTTTCGCGACCGACACGCCGTCCTTCGTGATCACGGGCGCGCCGAAGCCGCGTTCGATCACGACGTTGCGGCCTTTCGGGCCGAGCGTCACCTTCACCGCGTCGGCCAGCACGTTCACGCCCTTGACGATCTGCTGGCGCGCGCCATCGCGGAATTTCACGTCTTTTGCAGTCATTTTCTTGCTCCGGATACAGTCGTTGAACGGGATGCCGCGCGCATCGGGCTGCCACCCGTGCGACGCGGCCGAATCGGCATTCAGGCCGCTTTCCTGGCGGCCGGCGATTCGGGTTCGAGTACGCCCATGACGTCCTCTTCGCGCATCACGAGCAGTTCCTCGCCGTTCACCTTCACGGTCTGGCCTGCATATTTGCCGAAGAGAACCTGGTCGCCGACCTGGAGCTGCAGCGGGCGCTGCGAGCCGTCCTGGAGCAGCCGGCCGCTGCCGACCGCCATCACTTCACCCCGCTCGGGCCGTTCGGCGGCCGAATCGGGAATCACGATGCCGGAGGCCGTCGTCCGCTGCTGTTCGATTCGCTTGACGATAACCCGGTCGTAGAGGGGACGAATCTGCATTTTCATCTCCTGAGCGATGAGATCACCTGGAAAAGGGAATCCGCTGGCGCGTGCGCAAGGCTGCGCTGCGCCGGCGTGCCATCGATTGGCGAAAAGCGAAATAGTGGCGCGGGAAGCGCGCTTCAAGAGGGTGAAAAAAGGACGTTTGTAACAAAATGTTTCAACACGGAATGGACTGTTTGATGATCGGCGGTTGTCTCGCGACGGGCCATGCGAATCGTCGCGAAGCGGCGCTTGAAATCCGCGCTTCCCATCCTATTTTGGGTAGCGCTCAAGCAGCCGCGGCTTATGCGCTGCGTGTTTCGATTGGTTTGTCAACGAGGCCTCTCGTGGATCGACGAACTGGAGCGCGTAGTCCGGTTTGTCCTCCGTGCGAGGTTCAACCCGGAGCGAATCATGAACGATCCTTACTTTATCTTCGATCGGCTGCCGGAGGTCGGCCGCCGACCGCGACGCGCCGCCCGCGTCGTCACGGGCCTGCCGGTCGGCCTGCGGGCGGCGCGCAACGGCACGCGTCGCTTCGCGCCGACCGGCGCTCGCGTACGTGCTGTGCGCAAGCCGTTCGCGTTGCGCGGCGCGCCCCAACCCGCCGCGATCGGCCGACCGAAGCCGCCGCGCCGTCGGATCGCCGCGCGCGGACGCGTGGTGCACCCTGTTTCGTTTTTCCGCGTCATGCCCGCTGTCGGCGGCGCCGTACGCGACGGGGGGCGGCCATGCTGAGCCCGCATGAATTCGCGACGCTGATGCTGGTGTGCCAGGCGCCGGATCAGCTCGACATGAATCGCGCCGAACTCGATGCGTTGCTCGAACGGCAACTCGTCATGCTCGAACATGGCGCCCCCGGCCGCCGACGCGCGTATCTGACGAAGAAAGGCCGATCGATTCTCCATGCGCTCGGGGCCGACATCGCTTCCCGCCTGAGCCATGGGTCGACGACGGAGCGCGGCGGTCAAGGCGAAGCGCCCGCCGCGCCATCGGACGACGCCGGATGACGCGGCTCGGTCGCCGACTCGGCGACCGAACTGCTTACGATGTCATTCGCTTTGGCAATGACAGGGGCGTCCACCATTTTTCCATCGACGCTAATGGCCGAGCCGTCGCTTTCCTGAACGGCAGAAAGGACGCGGTGCGCCCACTCGATCTCTTCCAGGCAAGGGCGGAGAGCCGCGTGTACATGCTCGATTTGTTTGGGGTGGATGCACAGCTTGCCCCTGAAACCGAGATTGCGAGCTCGAACCGTATCCCGACGGATCCTCTGGGCATCATCGATTGCTGCAGTGACTCCGTCCACGGGCGCCGCGATGCCGGCAATCCGTGACGCTATGGTCAGTTGCGAGCGGAAGTACACGAGCTCATCGCCATCACCTTGAATACCGGTGTCGACCTGAAAGTCCAAGGTTCCGAACAGAAGGCGCTCGACTTTCGGCACCTTCGCAAGCGAGCGGAGGTCATCAAATGCAACCGCGGTCTCGATGAGCAGCAGCAGTGCCGCTTCATCGGAGATCTCGTTCGCAAGGTTCGACAGCAGGTCGGCTCGCTCAGCCTTGGGGACGACGATGCCCTGGAGGCTCCGACACGTCCGAAGAGCCGCTATATCGTCCTTGTACCACTCGGTATCCACCGCGTTCGCTCTCACATACGCTCGTCCACCATTCCTGAGCCACGACATGACGGCATCACGAGCCTGCGCTTTTGCGGTGGGTGGCACCGCGTCTTCGAGGTCAATGATTACCGCGTCTGCGCCCGCAGCGCACGCTTTGTCGAATCGTTCCGGTCGATTGCCGGGAACGAACAAATAGGATCTCGGATACATACGATTTGTCCAGGGGCTGAGCTTGCGTCTTGCAAGCCGTAACAGGCATCGGTCTTCCGACGCGAGCATCGTGATGAGCTTAGCGAGCGACCTCTACGAAACGCTCTGATACCGACTTCTGTTCGACAGTCTTTTGCCTGCCAAGGAAGAACGCCGCGCACGCGCTGACGACAGACATGGCCGCGAGAAAAGCGGCAACGGCGTAGGCGGAATGGAACGTCTGAAACAGCCAGAGCGAAATCATCGGTGCGGGGCCGCCGGCAATAATCGACGCGCCTTGGTATCCAAGCGACGCACCGCTGTAGCGAATGCCGGGAGGAAACGACTCGGCAATGAAAGCGGCCTGCGACCCGTAGAGCGCCGCGTGAATGACCATGATGACGACCGTGCCTGCAATGACGGCGAGCGGAATCTTCGTATTGAGCAAGGCGAAGTACGGGAAAGCGAACAACATCATGCAGATGGCTGCCGACATGTAGGTCTTCCGACGGCCGATACGGTCCGCCAGATGCCCAAAGTACGGCAACGCGAAACACGCGACGACAGCAGCAATCAACACCGCGTTCAGGATGAACGCCTTGCCGAGGCCAAGGTTCTTCGAACCGTACAGCATGGCAAACGACGTGAGCATGTAGAACGCGGCCTGTTCGCCGGGACGGACGAGCGCCGAAAGCAATATCGCTTTCCACTCGGTTCTGATGGCTTCCCGAATCGGACTCCTGGTGCGATCGATCGACTTGTTGGCCTCGACGAAATCCCGGGTCTCCGGCACGCCCATACGAATCAGCAGGCCGAACACCAAAAGCACGCCGCTTGCATAGAAGGGAACGCGCCAGCCAAATTCCATCAGCGAGTCGCCGCTCCAGCGGCTGCAGACGCTCCACACGAGCACCGAGATAACGAGGCCGAGAGGAACGCCAACATTCGGCAACGACGCCATGAAGCCGCGACGCTTGCCTTGATGACTTTCCATTGACAGGAGGACAGCGCCACCCCACTCGCCGCCCACGCCGATTCCCTGGAGGAACCGAAGTCCGATCAGAAGCCAGCCGGCAGCGGGTCCAATCTGTTGCGAGGTGGGCAGTAACCCCACGAACAACGTCGCAACGCCCATCAAGGTCAGCGTGGCGACGAGCGTCGATTTGCGGCCGACACGGTCACCCATGTAACCGAAAATGGCTCCGCCCAACGGGCGCGACAGAAAGCCCACGAAAATCGTGGCGAACGACTCCATGAGGCCTTCCGAGCTGCCGTGTGCAAAGAAAAGCTTCGGGAAAACGAGCGCGGCTGCGGTGCCGTAGATGAAGAAGTCGTACCATTCGATCGTGGTGCCAATGACACTTGCGATTGCGGCGCGGCGCTCGATGCGCTTTGAGTCTTTCGACAGGGTCGAGGCATCGGCCTGACCGAGAGGGGCGTTCGGGTGCATCCATGTCTCCAATCTTGAAAAATTTTGTCGAGGCAAATTTGTGTGCGTTCAGAACGAGGCTTCGGCTCGCATGGACACTGCACCGCCGGGCAGGCTCACCCAAACGACGAGTGGGTCGCCGTCTGGCGCGGCGTTGAACTCCAATTCGTTGCCCAGCACCGACGGCTGAATGCCGCGATAACGAAAGTGCTTCAGGCGACGTCCGCTCACTTCCTCCGCGAAGCTTGCAAGGAGCGTTGCATTGAGGGGCCCGTGAATCACGAGATTCGGATAGCCCTCGACCGCTCGGCAGTAGTCCGCGTCGTAGTGAATGCGGTGGCCATTGAACGTCAGCGCGGAGTAGCGGAACAGCATCGTCGAATCGGGTTTCACTCGACGCGTCCGCTGCGGTTGGGGCATGTCCGTTTGCGCAGGCGTGGCGCCGCCCTTCGACGCTTCCTTGTAGACAATGTCGTGGTGCTCGGTGACAAGCACCTTCCCTTCGCGCACGACTTCATGCAGGACGGTCACGAAGACGAGTTCGCCGCTTCGTCCTTGTTTGTGCTCGACCGATGCGATGCTCGAACGCTTTTCAACTTCCGCGCCAAGCGGCAGGTCGCCATGAAATTCGAGCTTGCCCCCGGCCCACATGCGGTTCGGCAACGGGACGGGAGGCAGGAAGCCGCCTCTTGCGGGGTGCCCGTCTCGACCGAGCGCCGAAGGTGCGTCGCCACTCAGGAAATAGAGCCAATGCCAAAGCGGGGGCAATCGTGCGCCGTCGACGAAGTCGGACTGAGGCATTCCGAGGGTCGCGGCCATCAGTCGCGCGTGGCGCGACGACAGGACGTCACGGTCGGACTGGCTCTTGCCGATCCATTCGCGGAGGTGGGCAATGTCGACGACGCTCATGCGAATTCTCCCACTAGTTTCGTGGCGAACTCGGCGCGAATCCGCTCGGTGTGTTCTCCCAACTTAGGTGCTGCATCAAAGTGTTGGCTGTCCCACGGCGCGCGAACCGCCGGCGCAATCATTCGCAATGCTTCGCCGTCGACTGTCATCGGCCACGTCCGCAACGCGGGGTGTTCAGCCATCTGGGCAACCGAGCGAACCTGACCATACGCGGTGTTCGAGATTGACAGGCGTTGAAGTGCTTCGCTGGAGTCGACCTTCGCGAATGCGTCGGCAATCACCCGTTCGAGGGATGCGCGGTTTTGCACGCGATTCGTGTTGGACGAGAAGCGCGCGTCTTCCGCCACGTCCGGTTGCTGGAGGAACGCCGAGCAGAACTGACGCCACTCGCGCTCGTTTTGAATGCTGATGACGATTTCGTCACCGTCCTTGGTCTTGAACGCGCCATACGGCGCAATGGAAGGATGCTTCAGCCCCTGGCGTGCAGGTGCTCCATTTCCGTAAACGTGGTGTACGTAGGGGATCGTCATCCAGTCCGCCGCACCGTCGAACAAGGAAACCGAGACACCCGATCCCTTGCCGGTGCTCGAGCGAAGCGCGAGAGCCGACAGCACCGCAATGGTCGCGTTCATCCCCGCGCCAATGTCGCAGATGGAAACGCCAACGCGCCCACATGCATCCGGTGCGCCGGTGATACCCGCCAGACCGCTTTCGCACTGCACGAGAAGGTCGTACGCCTTGAGATGGCTCGCAGCGTTGTTCGTGCCGTAGCCGCTGATATCGCAGGTGATCAGACGCGTGTGCATTTCACGCAGTCGTTCGCTGCCGAATCCGGCTCTATCCAATGCGCCGGGCGCCAGGTTTTGAATGAAGACATCGGCCTCCGCGATAAGCCGATGCAGGAGGGCGGCGTCATCGGCGTCCTTGAAGTCCAGCACGACCGATTCCTTGCCGCGATTTGTCCAGACAAAATACGACGATTGACCGTTCGCGGCCGCGTCGTAGCCACGCGCAAAATCGCCTTCCGCGCGTTCGATCTTGATGACCCGCGCCCCCATTTCCGCCAGGCGTCCTGTGCACAAAGGCGCCGCCAGCGCTTGTTCGATGGAGACGACGACGACGCCGGCGAGTGGCTTCGCCGAGGATGCTTCACCCACTGATGCGACCATCACTGCCTTCCCGAGTTAGGTTGATGGCGACCAGTATCGGAAAACGCGGCGGTCGATTACAGCGAGATTTCACGAAAGGATCGTTCGGAATTAACGAAATCGTGCAATGCAGCAATTTGCGTACCGCAAGCTGGCGAGTGCTGCTGTGCTATAAAGCGGGCGTCATCTTCGCCAAATTCGAACACGATGAGCTATGACTTGACTGACCTGAAGGTGTTCGTCGCCGTCGCCGAAGAAGGCAACGTCTCGCGCGGCGCCGAACGCTGCCACCTTGCGCCATCGTCTGCGAGCCTTCGCGTGAAGAATCTTGAAGACTCGGTAGGGGTGACGTTGCTGAGTCGGCATCCGAGAGGCGTCGCGCTGACGGCGGCGGGCCAGGTTCTCGTGGAGCACGCACGGCGTTGTCTCGCTCAACTCGACCAAATGCGCTCGGATCTTTTGCCTTTCACCGAGGGAATGACCGGGCACGTCACCGTATTCGCCAACAACAACGCGATCAGCTCCCATCTGCCGGACGACCTCGCTCGTTTCTTCGCGGCGTTCCCGAGCGTGCGCATCACACTGGAAGAACGACTGAGTCACGACATCGTCGCCGCGGTGGTGGCCGGTCGAGCGGATGTCGGTGTCGTGGCCTTGGATTCCGGGCATTCGGCGCTGCGATTCGTACCGTACAAGAAGGACCAGTTGGTCTTGCTCGCGCCTGTGACCCACGCGCTCGCCACGCAGAGCGAAGTCAGCTTCGAGGCGTGCCTGGGTCAGCCGTTCATTAGTCTGCAATCAGGGGCGGCGCTGCACACGTTTCTGGTGAACCATGCCGCCGCGCTGGATGGACGACTCGACATTCGCGTGCAGGTATCCGGTTATCGGGCTATCGCTCGCCTCGTATCGTCGGGAGCTGGAATGGGTATCGTTCCGCGAACAGCGATCGAATCATCGGATGAAGGAAAGATCGCGGTCATCCCGCTGATCGAGCCTTGGTCTCAGCGTAACCTGCACGTATGCGTACAGCGCAGTCCGGCAGAGAAGAACCTGTACCGAGACAAGTTGGTCGACACGCTGTGCCATGCTTCGGAGTGATTCGCCGAAAAATAAAACAAGTACATCGGCCTCACTCAGCGCTCCGTGACGGCTCAGAGATCCAGCACCAGCCGTTCGCCGCGGCATCGCGACACGCACGGCATCATGCAGTCGTTGCGGGCCTTTTCCGCCGCGCTCAGGAACGCGTCACGATGATCGGGCGTGCCCTCGAGCACGGTCGTCCGGCATGCGCCGCACACGCCCGCCTCGCACGACGTGGCGACCGCGATGCCGTGCTCGTACAGCACATCGGTGATCGACTGCCCCGGCGGCACGAGCAGCGCGCGCTGCGAGCGCGCGAGCTCGATCCGGAACGCGTCGGCCTCGCCGTCGGCAGGCTCCGCGGCTGGCGCGGAAAAATACTCGTGATGAAGCCGCGCATCGCCGAGCGCCGGGCGCGCGATCGCGTCGACGGCCGCCATGAACGGCGCCGGTCCGCAGAAATACAGATGCGAGCGCGAATCCATCGCGCCGACGATCGTCGCGATCGCGTCGCGGGTCGCGTCGGGCGTCAGCCCCGTGTGCACCGTCGCGACGTCCGCGAGCCGCGACGCGAGCGTCGCCCCGTACGCGGCCGCGTCGGCCGAACGCACGAAGTAGTGGAACGCGAGCGGCCGCCCCGCGCGCATCAGGCTGTGCGCCATCGCGAGTAACGGCGTCACGCCGATCCCGGCGGCGAGCAGCACGGCCGGGCTGTCGTCCGGCGCGAGCGGGAAGTAATTCAGCGGCGCGCCGATCCGCAGCACGTCGCCTACCCGGATCGCATCGTGCACGTGCGCGGAGCCGCCGCTCGACGCCGGCTCGCGCTTGATCGCGATCTCGTACACGCCGCGCTCGACCGGATCGTTGCACAGCGAATACTTGCGCGTGAGCCCGTCGCGCAGATGCAGGTCGATATGCGCGCCGGCCTCGAACGCGGGCAGGGGGAGACCCGGCGCGTCGCTGACGAGCCGCAGCGAAATCACGTCGCACGCGACGCGCTCGCGCGCAATCACGCGCGCGGCAAGCAGATCGTTTTCGATCATTGGATTCACCGTTCAGGAAAACTCACAGCAGCCCGATCAGCCGCCACCACAACGCATTGATCGGGATCACGAACACCACGCCCAGCAGCGCCGTCGCGATGCAGTACCGGAGCACCGCCCCCCGGTCCAGCTGCGCGAGCGCGTTGCCGAACACGATCGGCGGCGACTGGTACGGCAGGACCGTGGTCGCATAGCCCATCACCTGCGCGAGCAGGCCGGCCTTCAGGTGCAGCCCCTGCGCGAGCAGGCGCGACACGATCGGCACGTATAGCGCCGGTTCCGCATTCGACGTGACCGCGAAGCAGACGACGATCGACAGCGCGGTCAGCGCGAAGTACATGAGCATCGGGCTGTCGCGCAGCGCGTCGAGCGCGAGCGTGTCCGGCACGCGCATGTCGAGATGGTTGACGAGCGCGGTCAGCCCGATGATCGCCGCGATGAACCACAGCAGGTCCATCTTCAGCGTCGCGGTGAAGCGCTCGAGCTGTGCGGGCGGCGACGTGCCGAAGTAGACGAGCGCGAAGCCGAGCCCGACCCAGCCGGGCGCGATGCGATGCACGGCGTCGGTGAACCAGAACGCGAGCGTGATCGCCAGCAGCACGATCGCGTGCCATTCGCGGCGGCCGAGCGCGACGCGCGCCGCCGGTATCTCGACTTCGCCGACCGTATCCGCGAACAGCCACCAGGACGCGAACACCAGCACCGCGCCGCGCACGATCACGCCGGCCGGAAAGAACAGCAGCAGATACTCGGAGAAGCGCAGATGCATCCCGTGCGACTGCTCGAGAATCCCCGCCATGATCACGTTCGGCAGGTTCGCGGGCAGCACCGCGGCAGCCAGCTCGTACGAGCCGACGATCACGAGCAGCAGGATGCCGCGCCGCCCGTTCGCGTGCGCGCCGAGCTTCACGACGTCGCAGTAGCCGATCGCGATCGGAATCAGGATCGCGATCCGCCCGAACGTCGACGGCATCACGAGCGACAGCAGGAAGCTCAGCGTCGCGAATGCGAGCAGCGCCTTCAGATACGAGCCGCCGATCCGGCGCGCGAGCGCGATGCCGATCCGTTCGCTCAGGCCGCTCTCCTTCAGCGCGAAGCCGATCGCCGCGCCGCTGAACACGAGCCAGAACGCGCTCGACCCGAAGCCGGAGAAGATCTCGGCGGTGGGCACCGGCGTGCAGGTCGCCGCGAGGAAGAAAAACAGCAGCGACACCCACAGGCTCGCGACCGCGCCGGTCGCCCACAGCACGATGCAGGTGAACACGATCGCGACGATGCGTGCGTCGCCGGCCGACACCGTGCCGCGCGCGCCGAGCGCGGCGACGCTCGCGAGCCCCGCCGCGAGCAGCGCAACCGTGACGCGGCCGGCCGTCAGCATGCCGGCGCCGCGGCCCGGCCCGCCGAGCGCACCGCCGCTCAAGCGCGCATCACCGGCGAGTTCGCCGGGATCTCGTACTCGACGTGCGACTCGTCGAAGATGTCGCCGAATTCGCGCTGCTGGCGGAACGTCGGGTCCGGCGCGCAGCTCATCGGCAGATAGCCGCCCATCCACGCGCGCAGGTCGGTCACGTCCGGCGCGCCGCCGTACACGTTCGCGACCGGCCGCTCGCCGCGCGCGACCGCGTCGATCTGCTCCTGCAGCATCTGGCGGAACATCACGATGCCGCGATCGGACGCGCCGAGGTTCTCGCGCGAACGATCGAAGATCGGGCCCTGCGTCTCGACCGCCATCGCATCCTGGCTCATGAACGTGTCCATCAGGTAGCGGCCCGCCGCGTCGGTGCGCGCCGGCTGCCGGACGATCTTCGGCGCCTCGTGAGCGGGCGGCTGCGCGCCGTCCGCGTTCGGCGTGAACGACACCCAGACGATCCGCGTCGTCGTATCGTCGACCGGCACGCGCCAGTGCATCTCGGTCATGATCCGCAGCATGTTCGGGAACACCATCAGGTTGCCCCAGCCGCGGCCCTCGCCTTCGTATTCCCAGCTCTTCACGATGCCCCAGTCGAAGCGCTGGAAGCCGAACCGCTTGAACGGCTTGCCGAAGCCGGACGCGTCGCGCATGCCGAGGCGCTCGAAGTATTTCGAGTGCGTATAGAAGGTGTGCGTGACGTCGACCGCGTTTTCCTGCACCTGGAACCAGTTGCACGCGAGATCGTCCTGCACCTCGAAATGGCGGACGCCGTCGTTGCGCACGAGGATGTCCCAGTTCGGAAACGCGGGCTTGTGCTCCGCCGGCCCCATGTACGCGAAGATCAGCCCGCCGCATTCGTGCGTCGCATAGCTGTCGATCAGCTTCTTGCAGACGCGGCTCGCCTTCGCCGATTCGAACGGCCGCTCCACGCATTCGCCGGCCGCGTTGTACTGCCAGCCGTGATACGCGCAGCGGATCGTGGCTTCCTCGACGAAGCCGTACAGCAGCGATGCACCGCGATGCGGGCAACGCTCCTGCACGAGCAGCACGCCGCCGTTGCCGGTGCGCGCGAGCACCAGATCCTCGCCGAGAATCCGCACGCGTTTCGTCTGGCCGGCTTCGGCCAGCTCCGACGAATAACCGACCGGATGCCAGTAGCGACGCAGCAACTCGCCGCACGGCGTGCCGGGCCCCACGCGGGTCAGCAATTCGTTGGTGGCGTGGTCAAGCATGAATACACCTCTCTCTCAGGTTGTAGCGGGCTGTATCGCCCCGGAGACGGCTGCGTACCGGCGAACCCTCGAGTCGCGATACGTCCGTCGATAAATCTATTTTTTTAGACTAAATAAAGTGAAGGAAAAATGCAAGGCGGGAAAATCCACAATTTTCAGCCCATCATCGCCGCCGCATCACCAGAAATCGGTCGATGTGTATAATTAAAAAGACGAACGGTGCGCGCGATCGCCGAGATCGACACGCCGCGCGTCGGCCAACCAGGAGGACAAGATGGCGATCATTGGCGTGATGGGCTCGGGCAAGAACGAATGGCCGGAGTGGGCGACGCCGCTCGGAACGTGGATCGCCGCGCAAGGATTCGACCTGCTGACCGGCGCCGGCCGCGGCGTGATGCTGTCGGTCGCGCGCGCCTACGCGACGACGCCGGGGCGCCGCGGCCGCTCGATCGGCATCGTGCCGAGCGAAGCGCACCCGCTGTTCGGCTTCGTGCCGATCGCCGGCTATCCGAATCCGTTCATCGACCTGCCTATCGTCACGCCACTGCCGCGCAAGGAAGCTGACGCGCCGGACGACGCATTGAGCCGCAACTACGTGAACGTGCTGACGAGCGACGTCGTCGTCGCGCTACCGGGGAGCAAGGGCACGCTCGACGAGATCCGCCTCGCGACGCGCTTCGCAAAGCCGTTGATCTGCACCGGGCCCGCGAGCGCGTTCGATGGCGTCGCGGCCGGCACGCGCATCGTGTCGGCGCTCGATGACGTCTATGCATTCGTGCTCGCGCACGTGAACCGCGCGGCGGGCGGCGCAGGCGCGCACGTTCCGTCGGCGTGAACCGCACGCGTTCCGGCTCCACGGCGCGTCGGCCGCCATCGCTTCCCGTCGCTTCCCGTATTGCCGGTCACAGCCGCGCAATCGTGTCGGCGAGCACGCGCACGCCCAGCATGAAATCATCGATCGACATCGCCTCGTGCGGGTTGTGCGATCCGTGATCGTTGCGCACGAACAGCATCCCGCTCGGCACGCCCGCGTTCGCGAACAGCGCCGCGTCGTGGCCCGCGCCGCTCGGCAGCGTCGCATACGGCACGTCGAGCCGCGTGCACGCGTCGGCAAGCGCGGCGCGCAGGGTGGCATCCATCCGCGCCGGCGCGCTCGCCAACCGTCGGTCGAAATCGAATCGCACGCCACGCTCGCGCGCGATCGAATTGCATTCGGCGATCAGCAGCTCATGGAAGACGTCGAGCGTCTCCGTGCTCTCGCTGCGCGCCTCGAAGCTGAAATGCACCTGGCCGGGAATCCGCGAAATCGAATGCTCGTCCTGGTCGGTCGACACGATGCCGGTCGTCACGACGAGATCGATGTTGCGTTCGAGCAGCCGGCGCCAGTGCTCGTCGAGCCGCGTGATCAGCTCGGCGACCGCGAAGATCGCGTCGTGCCGCAGGTCGCGCGGCACCGCGCCGGAGTGGCCGGCCTCGCCGATGCAGCTGATGGAGTTGTGCCGCACGTTGCCGCGAATGCCGGACACGACCGCGACCGGCAGCCCGCGCGCGACCATCACGGGCCCCTGCTCGATGTGGAGCTCCAGATACGCATGCGCGCGCCGCACGTCGAACAGCGGCTTGCGCGCCCGCACCGCGTCGATGTCGACGCCCGCCGCCGCCATGCAGTCGGCCAGCGGGCGGCCGGTGCTGCGATGCTTCATCGCGAGATCGTCCGGCGTCAGCCGGCCGAACAGCGCGCTCGATCCCATGTAGGCCTTGCCGAACCAGGCGCTTTCTTCGCCGCGCAGCGCGATCACGTTCAACGGGTGCGGCGACGCGGCGCCGCTGCGCCGTTGCGCGACGAGACACAGCAGCCCCGCGACGATGCCCGCGAGCCCGTCGTAGTTGCCGCCATGCGGCACCGAGTCGAGATGCGAGCCGACCCAGATCGCACGCGCATGCGGGTCCGCGTCGGGCAGGCTGAAGACCAGGTTGGCCGCACGGTCCACGCGCACCGCGATGCCCTCGCGTTCGGCGTGCGCCGCCAGCCGCTGCGCGGCCGCCGTTTCGCTGTCGCCGTAGCTCTCGCGCGTGACGCCGACGCCGTCCGCCGACAGCACGCGGATCTCGTCGAACCACTGCTCGGCGAGCGCCGTCAGTTCGGCAAGCGGCAGCGCCGCCGCGTCGTGCGCTTCGAGGTCCGCCGGCGCGTCCGGCCTGTCGGTATGCGCGTTCATCACGCCCCCGCCGTCGTGCCGCCCGCGCGCGCCGGCGCCGCGCAAAAGCGCTGCCAGCGCTCGCTCAGCTCCGCGTCGAGCCTGACCTGCCCGGTCAGCGACGCGATCGCGCCGACGCCCTCGTCCGCGCAAAACTGCTCGAGCCCGTCGATGATCGTGCGCATCACGCCCGGATCGCGGAACGACGCCGTGCCCACCTGCACCGCGCTCGCGCCGGCGAGCAGGAACTCGATGGCGTCGGCGGCGCTCCGGATGCCGCCGCAGCCGATCACCGGAATCGACACGGCGCGATAGCACTGGTGGACGAGCCGCAGCGCGATCGGCTTGATCGACGGCCCGGACAGGCCGCCCATCACGTTGCCGAGCGACGGCCGGCGCGTGCGCACGTCGATCGACATGCCGAGCACCGTGTTGCCCATCACGATCGCATCGGCGCCCGCGTCCTGTGCCGCTTGCGCGATCTTCGCGATGCTGCCCGCGTTCGGCGTCAGCTTCACCCACAGCGGATGCCCGGTGCGCATGCGGATCGCGTCGACGACCTGCCGCGTCATGCCCGCGTCCATCCCGAATGCCATGCCGTCCGCCTCGAGATTCGGGCACGAGATGTTCGCCTCGATCGCCGCGACGTCCGGCCGCGACAGCGCCTCGCACGCGCGCGCGAACGCGTCCGCCGTATCGGCGGACACCGACGCGACGACCGGCGTGCCGTGGCCCGTGTACGCGGGCAGCACGTGTTCGAGATAGTCGTCGATGCCGCGGCTCGGAATGCCGATCGAATTCAACATGCCGTCACCCGCGTCGGCGACACGCGGCGTCGGGTTACCCGGGCGGCTGACGGGCGACACGCTCTTGATCACGAGCGCGCCGAGCCCGGTCAGGTCGAGCGCATCGCGATACTCGATCGCGAAACAGCCGGATGCCGGCATCACGGGATTGCGCAGGCGCAGTTCGCCCACGCGTACGCTCAGGTCAGCCAACTTCCACCTCCCCCTCCGTCACCACGTCGCGAATCGCGAATACCGGTCCCTCGCGGCACACGCGCCGGAATGCGCGGGTCGCGCCGTCGTCGAACATCCGCACGCACGACAGACAGACGCCCATCCCGCATGCCATCCGCTGCTCGAGCGCGACCTCGCCGCGCATCGACGGATGGTCGGCGAGCACGCGCTGCAGCAGCGCGAGCAACCGTTGCGAGCCGCACGTGTAGACCGCGTCCGGCCGATCGCGCGCGATTCTCGCGCGCAGCAGCGCGTCCACGTTCGCGACCGCCGACGAGCCGTCGCTGTCGAACACCGCATGCACGTCGGCCGGCGCGCCGCGCAGGAATTCCGCGGTCATCAGGTCGTCCGGCGTGCGCGCCGACATCACGACCGTCAGCGCAAGGTCCGCCCGCGCCGCGCGCTGCACGAGCGGCGCCATCGTCGCGAGACCGACGCCGCGCGCGACGAGCAGCAGCCGTCGCGCATCGGCGTCGAGCGTGAACGGGCGGCCGAGCGGCCCGACGATCGACAGCCGCGCGCCGACGCCGAGTTGCGCGAGCGCACGCGTGCCTTCGCCGGTGACGTTGTACAGGAACTCGATTTCGCCGGCGCCGGGGCCGACGCCGTACACGCTCATCGGGCGCGGCAGGAATGGCCGGTGCAGATCGCTGACGGGGCAGACGAGCTGATAGAACTGGCCGGCCTGCGTGACGCTCGCGAGCGGCGCGTCGGCGCGCACGCGCAGATAGCGATAGCGCCGGTTCACCGCGCGATGCGCGACCACGTCGCACGCGTGCGTGGCGACCGTGGCCGCCCACGGCTGCGCGCAGGCGCGCGCCCCGTCGATCACGTCCATCGTTCTCTCCTCGTTACGGTTGGGCGGAGGCACGCGCGTCAGTCGAGCGCGCGGTCCTTCAGTTCCGGAATCAGCGTGACCGTGACGATCATGTCGAGCACGTAAAGCGCGGCCAGCATCGCGATCGCGATCTGAAACGAATAGCGCGCGGCGAGCGCGCCGACGACGAGCGGCCCGAGCCCGCCGATCGCACGGCCGACGTTCCACAGCACGTTCTGCGCGGTCGCGCGCACCGCGGTCGGATACGCTTCGGACATCAGCGTGCCGTAGCCGCCGACCATGCCGTTCACGAACATGCCCATCAGCGCGCCAGCCCACAGCATCGTGGCCGGGTCCGTCAGCCGCGAATACACGAATACCATCGCCACCGCGCCGAGCTGGTACAGCAGGAACGTCGGCTTGCGGCCGATCCGGTCGGCCAGATGTCCGAACAGCCAGACGCCGGCCATCATCCCGAGCACGGTCACCGCGGTCCACACTCCGGATTTCGTCAGCGAGAAGCCGAGCTGCTTCGACAGGAACGTCGGCATCCAGATCATGATCCCGTAGTAGCCGAAGTTCTGCACCGCGCACAGCACGACGATGCCGATGCTCGTGCGGGTCGTGCGCGCATCGGCGAACAGCAGCCGGAAACGCGCGCCCGTGCGCGCCGGCTGCTGGCTCCGGACGAACACTTCCGGCTCGTGCAGCTTGTTGCGCAGCACCCAGGCGACGATCGCGGGCAGCACGCCGATCGCGAACATGCCGCGCCAGCCGACGCTCTGCAGCAGCAGCGGCGTCAGCAGCGACGCTGCGAGCACGCCGCTCTGCCAGCCGAGCGCCACGTACGACGACACGCGGGCGCGCTTGGCTGCAGGCCACGCTTCGGCCGCGAGCGCCATGCCGATGCCGAATTCGCCGCCGAGGCCGATGCCGGCGATGGTCCGGTACGCGAGCAGATCCCAGAAGCCCTGTGCGAACGCGCATAGCCCGGTGAACACCGCGAAAAGCAGGATCGTCCAGGTCAGCACGCGTACGCGGCCGTAGCGATCGCTGAGCGTGCCGAAAATCACGCCGCCCGCGACCGCGCCGACCAGCGTCCACGTGACGAGCGCCCCCGCCTGCTGCGCGCCGAGCTGCAGCGACGCCGAAATTGCCGGCAGCATGAAGCCGAGGATCAGCAGGTCGAAGCCGTCCATCGCATAGCCGATGGCCGAGCCGGCCAGCACTTTCCACGCGTAGCGCGACACCCGTTCGGGCGGTGCGCCGGCGGGCGCGGCCGCGGAGGATCGAAGGTTCGCTTCCATGATTTTCCGTATCGTGAGGAGGAAATATCGATGCCGGCGGTCCGTTTCGCGGTCGTTTGTCGTTTTTTCTAGACAAACTGACCGCGACCCGATCGTCGGCATCGCACAGCTTAAGGGCGCGGCCCGGGCAGATTCGCGCCGGCGTCGCGCATCAGACGACCAGTTCCTTCGACACCTGCGCGGCGAAGCCGTTGAGCGCCGCGAGCAGCGCGTCGTCCGAGCGCCCGCTCGCATCGCTCAGCCGCCGCGCGTGCTCGCGCAGTTCGGCGAGAAACGCCTGCACCGTCTCCGTGCAGACCGCCACGCCCTCCTGCCGTTCGGCGAACGTCGCGGCCGCCTGTGCGAGCAGCACCAGCGCCGCCGATTCCCGCCCGTGCGGCGCCGCCGCGTCCCGGCAGCGCGTCGCGAACCGGTGAATGTCGGAAAAGCCGACGACGTCCTGTGCCAGCCACTGCGTGGCGTCCATAAGGTTCATGCTTTCCTCCTCGTCTAAATATTTAGACTACCCGCATCAAAAACGGAATGCAAGCGTCCGATGTATCGGGGTAAACCGCGAAGCCTCGCATCGCGATGCCTGCGTCAGAAACGCGTGCGCAGGCCCGCGCCGTACGTGATGCCGGTCGACAGCCCGCCGACGTGATCGACCTTGATCGCCGAATAGAGGTCGGTGCGCTTCGACAGCAGATAGTCGTAGCCGAGCGCACCGGTGCTGCGATGCGCGCCGTCGGCGAGCGCCCCGCTCGAATGCGTATACGCGTAGCTCGCCAGCAGCGAACCCACGCCGATCGGCACGCTGACGCCGGCCTGCAGCGTATCGCCGTGGAAGTTGCCGCGCTGCGCGCGGTTCGCGACGTTCATGTACTGCGCGAACAGCTTCACGACACGCCAGTCGTACCACGCGCCGACCTGCACCGTGCGCTGGCTCGACAGGCCCGGCGCCGCGGCGAGCGCGCCGTCGAGATCGCCAGGCGTCGCGCTGAAATTCACGTACTGGAAGACCACGGCGGTCGCGAACGCGCCGCGCGCGTAGTTCGCGTTGACGCTCCATTTCTTGGCGCCGTTCCGGCCGGCCGTATTGCCGAGTGCATACAGCAGCCCCGCATTGAAGCCGCCGAACGTCGGGCTCGTATAGGCGAGCGCGTTGTTCCACGCCGAATCGCCGACCACGCCCTCGGCGCCCACGCCCTTGAACGTGTGGAAGATCATCGGCGAGAACGTGTACGAATTGAACAGCGGGTTGAACTGGATCGTCGCGAGATACAGCGGCGTCGTGATCCGGCCAAGACGAAGCTGGCCGAACCGCGTCTGCAATCCCGCGTACGCATTGCGCGAAAACAGGCTGTCCCCGGCGTAGCGGCCGTACGCGCCGCTTTGCGGTTGAAAGTAGCTTTCGAGCACGAAGAACGCCTTGTTGCCGTTGCCGAGATCCTCGCTGCCGCCGAGGCCCCAGAACGACGTCGTCATCCCGCCGCCCGACTGCACGAGCGCCGTGCGAGCGCCGGGTTGCTTCACCGAACCGACGAAAGCGTCGGCAACGCCGTACAGCGTCACGCTCGACTGCGCGTGCGCGAGCGGCGCGATGCCAATGGCGCCTGCCGCGCCGGCCATCAGGAATCCTGCCCGAAATCGGGCGCACGGGGTGCGCAACGTCATGCTTTTCTCCTCCCGGCGCAATGGGCCGGCACGTGGGAATGTCTGGAAGGTGCGATGCCTCTATCGCCGACACGTCTGCGCGCGCGCCGTTCGTCCAAATATTTAGACGGCGTGCCCGCGCACGGACACGGGCCGGTCGCAGGCCGTTACCGCGCACAAGACGAGCGCAAGCCGCGGGTGTGCGAGCATCCGTCGTCGGCTACGTTAAAATACCCGATACAAAAAAATAGACAAACATCGATCTTCGCGATGCCCCCGGCAGGATGGCGGCGCGGTCGCGCAACCGGTGTCTGTCGATTTTTCACCCGCCACCTAGAGGTACTTCATGTCCACCGCCGGTTCCCGAAAAACACGTCTGCGCGGCGCGCGCTTCGACTTCGACAGCATTGGCGAGCGCTTGCGCGCGTACCGGATGGCTGCCGAGTTGCGCAGCGAGGATGTCGCCGAGCGCCTGAACATCTCGCGCGCGGCGGTCTACAAGCTCGAACGTGGCGAGATCGTCAAGATCGATACGCTCGAGCGGCTCGCCGCGCTGTTCGGCGTGTCGCTCGCGAACCTGATGGGCGTCGAGGTCGAGTATCACGATTCGGCGATCAGCTATTTCGAGCGCATGCGGCAGATCGAGAGCCGCTCGCAGCGGATCTTCGCGCATTTCGATCCGTTCTCGTTCCTGCTGACCTCCGACGATTACGAAGGCTGGCTGCGCCAGATGCTCGAGGAAAGCATCCCGCCGTCGCTGACCGATGCCGCGTGGCGGCAGACGCTGTCGAAAGTGATGGCGATCCTCGCGGACCGGAAAGCCGCGTTCCGACGCGCACCGCTGAACGTGACGAGCCTGATCGGGCTGCGCCAGATCGAGCAGTTCCTGCACCACGGCCTGGTCGGCCGCCTCGGGCTGCCGCCGGGCGTGCAGCTCGAGCGCAAACTGGCGGCGCGCCGGGAAGTGATGCGAATCGTCGGGATGCTCGAGGACGATGCGAAAGGCGTGCGTATCGGCATCGTCAGCGACAACCTGCCGAACGAGACCTTCCAGATCTTCGAGGACGACGACAGCGCGCATATCGCGGTATCGCCGTTCCGGCTCGGCGAGCTGCCGAACATCCGTACCGGCATCGCGACGATCACCACGTCGGCGGATGCCGTCGCGATGTACCGGAAGATGATCGACCGGCTGTGGACCGATTCCACGAAGGGGGCCGCAGGGGCCAGGCTGCTCGTCGACCTGCTCGACCGGGCGTAGTGCGGCGTCGCATCGACCATGCGCGGTCCGGTGGACCCGCATCGCGTGCGTTCCTGCACCGTTCTTCCTGACCTGGCCCCCTGAAGTTTCTACATAAAAACCGTCAAACTTCCGCGTCCACACGCGCATCGGCCGCCCGACGTGATGCGCAACCGCGATCCAACCACGCTCGTATCCCGATCCGATTCGACCGGCAAGCCCAAGTCCGGATTCATCACGCGGCTCGACGAACACTAAAAAGACAATAAAAACCGCGTCTCGAACAGATGCTCGGTCAACATCGGCCGCTCACCCGCCCGATGGCCGTTGCCAGCTGGCGCTTCGGCAAATTCCAGCGCACCGCGACGGAACATCCCGATCATCACGATTCGTTTAACTTTCCGTGAGGACTTCGACACCGGCCGCCGCCTACGATGGGCGCATGTTTTCAGCACCTGCTTCCAGGAGCCCATCATGCCCACCCGCAGACATCTGCTGTTCGCCGGCGCCACCGGCCTCGCCGCGCTCGCGGCGCTGTCGTCCGCCGGCCACCGCGCGCTGGTCGGCCGCGCGTTCGCCGCGCCGCCGGCCGGCTCGCCGAAGGCCGCCCCGTTCGAGATCACGCTCAGCGACGCCGAATGGCATCGCCGGCTCACGCCCGCCCAATACACGGTGCTGCGCGAAGCCGGCACCGAGCGGCCGTTCACCAGCCCGCTGAACGACGAGCACCGGCACGGCACGTTCGCGTGCGCCGGCTGCGACCTCGCGCTGTTCTCGTCGGCCACCAAGTTCGACAGCCATACGGGCTGGCCGAGCTTCTGGAAACCGCTCGACCATGCTGTCGGCACCGACACCGACGCGTCGTTCGGGATGGTCCGCACCGAGGTGCACTGCCGCCGCTGCGGCGGCCATCTCGGCCACGTGTTCGACGACGGCCCCGCGCCGACCGGCCTGCGCTACTGCATGAACGGCCTCGCGCTCGCGTTCCACCCGGCTGCCGCCTGATCCGGCCCCGCCCCATCCGACTGGAGAACGCCTCATGCTGCTCATCGTCCTTGCCTATCTCGGCGGCGTGCTCACGATCCTGAGCCCGTGCATCCTGCCCGTGCTGCCGTTCGTATTCGCGCGCGCCGACCAGCCGTTCGTGCGCACCGGCCTGCCGCTGCTCGCCGGCATGGCGCTCACGTTCGCCGTCGTCGCGACGCTCGCCGCCGTCGGCGGCGGCTGGGTCGCGCAGGCCAACCAGGCCGGCCGCTGGATCGCGATCGTGCTGCTCGCCGTGTTCGGCCTGACGCTGCTGATGCCGCGTTTCGCGGAACACCTGACGCGCCCGCTCGTCGCCGCCGGCAACCGGCTCACCGGCTTCGCGCAACGCGACGGTCGCCCGGCCGGCCCGGCGTCGTCGCTGCTGCTCGGCGTCGCGACGGGCCTGCTGTGGGCGCCGTGCGCGGGCCCGATCCTCGGCCTCGTGCTGACCGGCGCCGCGCTGCGCGGCGCGAGCGTCGGCACGACGCTGCTGCTCGTCGCATATGCGGCCGGCGCGGCGACGTCGCTCGGCGTCGCGCTCGTGATCGGCGGCAAGGTGTTCGCCGCGATGAAGCGCTCGCTCGGTGCCGGCGAATGGATCCGCCGCGGGATCGGCGCGGCGCTCCTGGCCGGCGTCGGCGCGATCGCGCTCGGCCTCGATACCGGCGCCCTCGCGCAACTGTCGACGGTCACCACGGGCGGGCTCGAAACGAAGCTCGTCGACCGCCTCGGCGGCCGCTCGAACGGCGCGCCGGCGGCACCGGCGGCACCGGCGGCACCGGCTGCGACCGCCGCTACCGACGACGCGACGGGCGGCGCGATGATGGCCGCCGCAGCCGATGGCGCACCGGCCGGCGGCGGTGCGATGGCCGGCAGCGCGATGATGCGCGCGGCCGGCGCCACCGCGTCCGCGCTGCCGGTCGAAGGCACGCTGCCGTCGCTCGACGGCGCGGTGCAGTGGCTGAACTCGCCGCCGCTGACGGCGGCCGGGCTGCGCGGCAAGGTCGTGCTGGTCGATTTCTGGACGTATTCGTGCATCAACTGCCTGCGCACGCTGCCGTACACGACTGCGTGGGCACGCAAGTACGCGCCGTACGGGCTCGTCGTGATCGGCGTCCACGCGCCGGAATTCGCGTTCGAGCGCGACATCGGCAACGTGAAGAAGGCCGTGCACGACCTCGGCATCGACTACCCGGTCGCGATCGACAACGGCTATTCGATCTGGCGCGCGTTCAACAACGAATACTGGCCCGCGCACTACTTCATCGATGCGCAAGGGCGGATCCGCCATCACCACTTCGGCGAAGGCGAATACGCGCAGTCGGAACGCGCGATCCAGTCGCTGCTCGCCGAAGCCGGCCACCCGGACGCGCTGAACGTGCCGCTCGGCCTCGCCGGCGCGCCCGCGAAGGGTGCGCTCGCGGCGGCCGACAGCGCGGACGTCCGCTCGCCCGAAACCTATGTCGGCTATGCACGCGCGGAAAGCTTCGCGTCGCCGGGCGGCGTCGTGCGCGATGCGGCGCACCGCTACGACGCGCCGGCCGGCCCGGATCTGAACGGCTGGGGCCTCGCGGGCACGTGGAACGTCGGCGCCGAGCGCGCGTCGCTGGCCGCGCCGGATGGCCGGATCGTCTACCGCTTCCATGCACGCGACCTGCACCTGGTGCTCGGCCCGGGCACGAGCGGCCGGCCCGTGCGCTTTCGCGTGACGCTCGACGGCGCCGCGCCCGGCGCCGCGCATGGCACGGATGTCGACGCGCAGGGCTACGGCACCGTCACCGGCCAGCGCCTGTACCAGCTCGTCCGGCAGACCGGCACGATCGCCGACCGCACGTTCGCGATCGAGTTTCTCGATCCGGGGGTCGATGCGTACGCATTCACTTTCGGCTGATCGCGCGCGCTACCGCCATCCCGGCGCCGCTTTTCCCAACGCATTCCGAAGGAGCAAAACATGAACCCGATCCCTATCCGCGATGCCGCCGGACGCCGGCGCGCCGCCATGCTGCGCCGCATCGGCGCCATCGCCGTCGCGGCGGCCGCCGTGTTCGGCTACCAGCGCATCGTCAATTCCGCCGAGCCGATGCGCACCGTGCCCGCGCCGACGCTCGACGAAACGCCCGGCGCGTCGCACGACGAGACGGCCGTGTTCGCCGGCGGCTGCTTCTGGGGCGTGCAGGGCGTGTTCGAGCACGTGAAGGGCGTGAAGCAGGTGACCGCCGGCTACGCGGGCGGCGCGTCCGAAACCGCGCACTACGCGCTCGTCGGCTCGGGGCTCACGGGGCACGCGGAATCGGTACGCATCGTCTACGACCCGACCCAGGTCACGTACGGCCGGCTGCTGCAGGTGTTCTTCTCGGTCGCGCACGATCCGACGGAGCTGAATCGGCAGGGCCCCGACGAAGGGTCGCAGTACCGCTCCGCGATCTTCCCGACCACCGCGCAGCAACGCACGGTCGCGACCGCGTACATCGCGCAGCTCGGCGGCGCGCATGTGTTTGCGGCGCCCGTCGTCACGCGCGTCGAAGCCTACAAGGGCTTCTATCCGGCCGAGGCCTATCATCAGAACTACCTCGAACTGCACCCCGACGCGCCGTATATCGCGTTCAACGACCTGCCGAAGGTCGCCGGGCTGAAGCAGCGCTTCCCGGCGCTGTACCGCGCCGACCCGGTGCTATGGCGCGAAGCCCGCTTATGATTCGTTCATGAATCGCTTGCGACCGTCTGCTCGCGGCATGACGGGGCTGCCGCCCGTCGCCCGGCAGAGCCGCCGGCACCACGCACCAGCGGCGTCCCGTTTGCGCCGGATCAACGAACCGGCGGACGCGATGCCGGGGCAAACCCGCATCGCATCCGCCGCGATCGGCAACTTCGCGTAGACTCTCCTGATTCCCGCCGCTTCTTGCGGCGTTCGACATTCAGTCCCGCCAGGAGGCGTCACGCATGCGCGCAGTGCCTTTGCCTGACAGCAACACCCTCGAAGAACCGTCCACCGGCGCGGTCGTGCGCGACCTGCGCCGCGTGCCCATTCACCCGGATCACTGGTACCCGCTCGCGTGGTCGCGCGAGCTCAAGCGCGGCAAGACGCTCGGCGTGCGCTTCGCCGGCGATCCGATCGTGCTCGTGCGCACCGAATCGGGCGCCGTGTATGCGCTCGAAGATCGTTGCGCGCACCGCCAGGTGCCGCTGCACGCGGGCGTCGTGAGCGGCGAAACGCTGCGCTGCTGCTATCACGGCTGGACCTACGCGTGCGACAGCGGCCGCTGCGTCGACGTGCCCTACCTCGGCCGCGAGCGCTTGCCCAACGGCGTGCGCGCGTATCCGTGCCGCGAGGCACACGGGCTGATCTTCGTGTTTCCGGGCGACGCGACGCTCGCCGACGAACGGCCGTTCCCCGCGCTCGAATCCGCGGACAATCCCGCGTACAAGACGCGCCGCTTCGGCCGCGAGGTCAAGTGCCACTACTCGTTCATGCACGAGAACCTGATGGACATGAACCATCAGTTCCTGCATCGCAAGCAGATGGGGCAGATGCGCGCGCGCTCCGTGGGCCGCCGCCGCGGCGACGACTGGGTCGAGGTCGACTACACGTTCGCGCGGATGGAGGGCAAGCAGCCGGTCGGCGAGGCGCTCGTGTTCGGCGCGAGCAAGAAGCCGGCCGACCAGTCCGACAAGAGCGTGATGACGGTGCGCACCGGCTACCCGTACCAGACGCTGCAGATCCGCTCGAGCGAAGGCACGCTCGTGATGGACCTGTGGATCGTCTACGTGCCGCTCGACGCCGAACAGCGCACCAACCGCACGTTCGGGCTGCTGTCGATCCACAAGCCCGGCATCCCGTTCGCGCTCGATCTCGCGTGGCCGCTGCTCGTGTGGTTCACCGAGCGGATCTTCCGCGAGGATCGCTGGATCGTCGAGCGCGAGCAGGAAGCGCACGACGCCCAAGGCGCCGACTGGAACCACGAGGTGTTTCCGGTCATCAACGAGCTGCGCGACCTGCTGCGCCAGTGCGGCGCACGCACCGTGATCCCGATCCGCGACGCGCGCGACAGCGCGTGACATGACGCATGCGACGCGCGGCGGCTCGCCGCCGCGCGTGTCGTTACAGCGTGAACGCGCCCGGCAGCAATGCGCGGGCCGTCGTGACCTCGACGGCCCCTTTCAGGTTCGCGAGGATCACCTCGATATCGGGCTTGCCGATCTCGATGATCACCTGACGACATGCGCCGCACGGCGCGATCGGGCCGTCCGTGTCGCCGACGACCGCGAGCCGCGCGAAATCCCCCGGCCGATGGCCGGCGGCGATCGCCGCGAACAGCGCCGTACGTTCCGCGCAATTGCACAGTCCGTACGACGCGTTCTCGACGTTGCAGCCGTGGAACACCGTGCCGTCGCGCGCCAGCAGCGCCGCGCCGACCTTGAAGCGCGAATACGGCGCATACGCGCGTTCGCGCGCCGCCTTCGCCTGTTCGATCAGTTCGTCTCGTTCCATCGTGGTGATGCCTCCGGGAGCAGGGTCAGCCGATCTGCTGGTAAAGGGTCGGCGGCGCTTCGCCGGTCTCGCCGAGCACGTAGCTGTGGCGCACGGCGTCCGCCGCGTGGGCCGCGGCCGCTTCGTCGCGGGCATGCACGAAACCGAGCGGCTCGCCCGCCTCGATGCGCTGCCCGATCTCTGCAAGCGCCGTCAAGCCGACGCTGACGTCGATCGCGTCCTCCGCGCGCGTGCGGCCGCCGCCGAGCGCGACCACCGCCAGCCCGAGCGCGCGGCAATCGACGCGCTGCACCACGCCGCTCGCGGGTGCCGCCACCGGCACGATCACGGCCGCCCGCGCCAGATGCCGCGCGGGCGCGTCGATCAGGTCGGCCGGGCCGCCGAGCGCGACGACCATCCGCGCGAAACGCTCGGCCGCCGCGCCGGAATCAAGCGCCTGCTGCAGCTTCTCGCGTGCGTGGGTGGCATCGCGCGCCAGCCCGCCGGTCACGAGCAATTCGGCCGACAGCGCCATCGTCACGTCGTGCAGACGCGCGGGACGCGACTTGCCCGTCAGGTAGTCGATCGCGCACGCCACTTCGAGCGCATTGCCCGCGCACGGCGCGAGCGACTGGTTCATGTCGGTGAGGATCGCGGTCGTCTTCATGCCGGCGCCGTTGCCGACGTCGACGATGCTGCGCGCCAGTTCCGCCGATTTCTCCGCGGTCGGCATGAACGCGCCGGAGCCGACCTTGACGTCCATCACGAGCCCGTCGAGCCCTGCCGCGAGTTTCTTCGACAGGATCGACGCGGTGATCATCGCGACCGATTCGACGGTCGCCGTCACGTCGCGGATCGCATAGATGCGCTTGTCGGCCGGCGCGAGCCGCGCGGTCTGCCCGATGATCGCGACGCCGACCTCGCGCACCGTGCGGCGAAACGCGTCCGTCTCGGGCATCACGTCGTAACCGGGAATCGCGCTGAGCTTGTCGAGCGTACCGCCGGTGTGTCCGAGCCCGCGCCCCGAAATCATCGGCACGTAGCCGCCGCACGCGGCGACCATCGGCCCGAGCATCAGCGACACGACGTCGCCGACGCCGCCCGTCGAATGCTTGTCGATCACCGGCCCGCCGAGATCGAGCGCGCGCCAGTCGAGCACGTCGCCGGAATCGCGCTGCGCGAGCGTCAGCGCGACGCGTTCGTCGGTGCTCAGGTCGTTGAAATACACGGCCATCGCGAACGCGGCCACCTGGCCCTCGGTCACGCTGCCGTCGGTCACGCCGCGCACGAACGCGGCCATCCCGTCGCGATCGAGCGGCTGCCCGTCGCGCTTCCTGCGAATGAATTCCTGCGGTAGAAACATCGTTGCCTCGCCTTGATCGGTCGGAGTCTGCTGCACGGTTCAATGCAGCGAGAAAAACAGCCCGGCAATCGCCGCGCTCATCAGGTTCGACAGCGTCGCGGCCGTCAGCGCGCGCAAGCCGAGCCGCGCGACGTCCGAGCGGCGCTCCGGCGCGATCGCGCTGAAGCCGCCCGCGAGAATCGCGATCGACGAGAAGTTCGCGAAACCGCACAGCGCGAACGACACGATCGCGAGCGTCTTCGGGTCGAGCACCTGCAGGCCGGCCGCCGCCGCATGCGCGCCGCCCTTCAGGTACGGCGACAGGTCGCCGTACGCGACGAATTCGTTGAAGATCAGCTTCTCGCCGATGAAGTTGCCGGCCAGCGTCGCATCGTGCCACGGCACGCCGATGATCCACGCGAGCGGCGCGAACAGGTGGCCGATGATGCCGACCAGCGTGACCTGCGGAAAGCCCGCGAACGCGGCCGCGCCGCCGACGATCAGGTTCATCAGCGCGATCAGCCCGACGAACGCGATCAGCATCGCGCCGACGTTGATCGCGATGCGCAGGCCGACCGACGCGCCGGATGCAGCCGCCTCGATCACGTTGGCGGCGCGCTTGTCGTCGAAATCGAGGCCGTCGACCACCACGCGGCTCGGCTCGACGGTCGGAAACAGCAGCTTGCCGAACAGCAGCCCGCCCGGCACCGCCATGAACGACGCGGCGAGCAGGTACTCCATCTTCACCCCGAGGCCGGCATAGCCGACCAGCACCGAGCCCGCGACCGACGCCATCCCGCTCGCCATCACCGTGAAGATCTCGGCGCTCGTCATGTTGCGCACGAACGGCTTCACGAGCGCGGGCATCTCGCTCTGCCCGAGGAAGATCGTCGCGACGGCCGAGCACGCCTCGATGCGGCTCACGCCCAGCACTTTCGCGAGCCCCGCGCCGAGAATCGCGACGATCCACTTCATCACGCCGATGTAGTACAGCACCGAGATCAGCGCGGTGACGAAGATGATCATCGGCAGCACGCGCAGGCCGAATACGAACCCGCCATCGCCGAACAACTGGAACATCCGTGCGTCGACGAGCCCGCCGAACACGAACGCGATGCCGTGATTGCCCATGTCGAGCACGCGATTGACGCCGTTCGCGGCCGCGGCCAGCGCTGCGCGGCCGGACGGCACGAACAGCACGAGCGCGCCGATCGCGAACTGCGTGAGCAGCGCGGCGATCATGGTCCGCGCGCTGACCGCGCGGCGGTTGTTCGACAGCAGATACGCGACCAGCAACAGAAACAGCATACCGAGGAGACTGCGCAGAATATCCACCTTTGTGCTCCTTTCTCACTATTTGAACTGTCCGGCGGGCGGCCCGTGCCCGCGACCCGCGTGATCGGGTGGGTGGATGTTACTCGCTCGATATGCACGCCCGCAACGTCGCCAAAATCGCCGCGATCAATGGCATCGATCGTTTCTGTTTTCGTCTTCGAGAACTTGATCAGTTGTTCTATCTACGCCGCTAAAACACGCGCGGGGCGTGCCGTCAGAACGGACACGCCCCGCGCGACACGCATCGTTCAACCCGCGCGCTCGACCGGATGCGGCTCGCGCAGCCGGTTCGCGATCCGCGCGGCCTCGTAGTAGCCAGCCGCCGGCGGACGTTTCAGATAGCGGCCCGCGCCACGCACCGCGCGCAAGTCGCCGTCGGCCCATGCGAGTGCGCCGCGCGTGAGCGTGTGCGTCGCGACGCCCTGCACCGTCATCCCCTCGAACACGTTGAAGTCGACCTGCTGATGATGCGTCTTCACCGAGATCGTCTTCGTTGCGGCCGGGTCCCACACGACGAGATCGGCGTCGGCACCGACCTGCACCGCGCCCTTGCGCGGATACAGATTGAAAATCTGCGCGGCATTGGTCGACGTGATCCGCACGAACTCGTTCGGCGTGATGCGGCCGTGATTCACGCCGTGATGCCACAGCACCGACATGCGATCCTCGACGCCGCCGCAGCCGTTCGGGATCTTCGTGAAATCCTCGCGGCCCATCGCCTTCTGCGATGCGCAGAATACGCAGTGATCGGTCGCCGTCGTATGCAGCTGCCCCGACTGCAGCCCGCGCCACAGCGCCTCGCGATGCTCGGCCGAGCGGAACGGCGGGCTCATCACGTGGGCCGCCGCGCGCGTCCAGTCCGGATCGCGATAGACGGCCTCGTCGATGACCAGATGCCCCGGTAGCACTTCGCCGAACACGCGCAGCCCTTCGCTACGCGCGCGCGTGATCACGTCCACCGCGTCCTTCGCCGACACGTGCACGATATACACCGGCACGCCAAGCACCTGCGCGATGCGGATCGCGCGGTTCGCGGCCTCGCCTTCCACCTCGGGCGGCCGCGATAGCGGATGCGCCTCCGGCCCCGTGATCCCGCGCGCAAGCAGCGCCTTTTGCAGCTGGAACACGAGCTCGCCATTCTCCGCGTGCACGGTCGGCAGCGCGCCGAGTTCGAGCGAACGCGTGAAGCTGTTCACGAGCACCTCGTCGTCGGCCATGATCGCATTCTTGTACGCCATGAAGTGCTTGAAGCTCGAGACGCCATGCTCGCGCACGAGCGTGCCCATGTCGCGGTGCACGCTCTCATCCCACCACGTCACGGCCACGTGAAAACCGTAATCGGAAGCCGCCTTCTCGGCCCAGCCGCGCCATGCGCGGAACGCGTCCATCAGCGGCTGCTTCGGGCTCGGAATCACGAAGTCGATGATGCTCGTCGTGCCGCCCGACAGCCCGGCCGCCGTGCCCGAATAGAAATCGTCGCTCGCGGTCGTGCCCATGAACGGCAGTTCCATGTGCGTATGCGGATCGATGCCGCCCGGCATCACGTACTGGTCGTGCGCGTCGACGACGGTTGCGCCGGCCGGCGCGTCGATCCGCTCCGCAATCTGCAGGATCGTGCCGCCGTCCTGCGGGTCCGCGCAGAGCACGTCCGCGCGATAGGAGCGGTCCGCATCGACCACGGTGCCGCCACGAATCAGGATTGCCATGTCGTTGCCTCCTCGTTGACTGTCGGGTGCCGCATGCCGCGCGCGAGTCGCCTCCGGCTCGCGCGTCATGCGCTCGCGATCTGCGCGCGCGGTCCGGCGCGCCACTTCATCCAGGTGCCGTACACGCCGGACGCCAGCACGAGGCCGACGAACCACGCGTACGTGTAAAGCGTGTTGAAGAACGCCGGCACGTTCGGAAACGACGCCGGAAACGCCGTATGCAGGAAGCCCGGCAGGTTCGGCAGCACGCCGACCGCGAGCGCGACGAGCGCGGCCGGGTTCCAGCCGCGCGCATAGCTGAAGCCGCCGCGCTCGTCGAACAGCGCGCGCGTGTCGAGCTGCGTGCCGCGAATCAGAAAATAGTCGACCATCAGGATGCCCGCGACCGGCCCGAGCAGCGCCGAATAGCCGACGAGCCAGGTGAAGATATAGCCGTCCGTCGTCGCGAGGATCTTCCACGGCATCATCACGATCGCGATCGTCGCGGTGATCATCCCGCCCGTGCGGTACGAGATCGCCTTCGGCCACAGGCTCGAAAAATCGTAGGCAGGACCGACCAGGTTCGCCGCGAGGTTGCAGCACATCGTGTCGAGCGTGAGGATCACGAGCGCGATGCCCACGCCGATGCCGGTCATCCGGCTCGTCAGGTCGATCGGATCCCAGATCGCATTGCCGTAGATCACGACGGTCGCCGACGTGACGACGACCGACACCACCGACAGCAGCGCCATCGGCAGCGGCAACCCGATCGACTGACCGATCATCTGGTCGCGCTGCGAATGCGCGAAGCGCGTGAAGTCGGGAATGTTCAGCGCAAGCGTCGCCCAGAAGCCGACCATCGCGGTCAGGCCCGGCCAGAAGGTCGCCCAGAACAGCCCGGCCTTCTTGCCGCCCGCCGCGAACTGCGACGGCGCCGACAGCATCGAGCCGAACCCGCCCGCCTTCGACGTCGCCCACCACACGAGCGCCACGCACATCACGACCTTGATCGGCGCGGACCAGCTTTCGAGCCAGCGGATCGAATCGGTGCCGTGCCAGATGAAGTACAGCTGCAACACCCAGAACACGAGAAAGCACGCGAGTTGCCCGAACGAGATGCCGAGGAGCGGCAGCGTCGCGCCGTGCAGCGCGTTGCCGGTCAGGATGTTGAGCAGCGTGTAGATCGCGCTGCCGCCGAGCCAGGTCTGGATCCCGTACCAGCCGCATGCGACGATCGCGCGCAGCAACGCCGGCAGCTTCGCGCCCTGCGTGCCGAACGACGCGCGCACGAGCACCGCGTACGGAATCCCGTGCTTCGCGCCCGCATGGCCGATCAGCAGCATCGGCACGAGCACGATCAGGTTGCCGAGCAGTACCGTCATCACCGCCTGCCACGGCGACATGCCTTCCTGGATCAGCCCGGCCGCGAGCATGTACGACGCGATGTTCATTACCATCCCGACCCACAGCGCCGCGAAGTGGTACCACTTCCACGTGCGCTGCGCCGGCGTCGTCGGCGCGAGGTCGTCGTTGTACAGGCTGCCGCCGTGCGCCGCGGCGCTGTCGGGATCGGCGGGAATCGCTGCGTGATTCATCGAACACACTCCACGAAAACGTCAACGCCGGCATCGTGCGATGCCGGCCCGGGTGGAACGAAAGGCGGCGGTGCAGGATGCCCCGCATCGCCGGACGCCGGTCAGGCAGCCTGCTTCGCGTGCTTCGCGTGCTTCTCGGGCGCCGCGGCGCCTGCACTCGGCCCGGCCTCCGCGCTCGCCGGATTGTTCGGATGCGTGGTCCAGTTCGCGTAGTCGCCCGCGTCGACGCGCTCCATCGTGATGCATTGCTCGACCGGACACACATGCATGCAAAGATTGCACCCGACGCACGCCGAATCGATCACTTCGAAGTGCCGCACGCCGTCCTTCGTCGCCGTGATCGCCTGATGCGACGTGTCCTCGCACGCGATATGGCACAGCCCGCACTGGATGCAGCGATCCTGGTCGATGCGCGCCTTGATGTCGTACTTCAGGTTCAGGTATTTCCAGTCCGTCACGTTCGGCACCGCGCGGCCGCGGATGTCGTCGAGCGTCGCGTAGCCCTTCTCGTCCATCCAGTTCGACAAGCCGTCGGCGAGATCCGACACGATCCGGAAGCCGTAATGCATCGCGGCGGTGCACACCTGCACGCTGCCGGCGCCGAGCACCATGAACTCGGCCGCGTCGCGCCACGACGAGATGCCGCCGATGCCCGAGATCGGCAGGTTCGGCGTTTCCGGATCGCGCGCGATCTCCGCGACCATGTTCAGCGCGATCGGCTTGACCGCCGGCCCGCAATAGCCGCCGTGCGTGCCCTTGCCGTCGACGGTCGGCATCGGCGCCATCTGGTCGAGATCGACCGCGACGATCGAGTTGATCGTGTTGATCAGCGACACGCCGTCCGCGCCGCCCTTGTATGCGGCGCGCGAGCCCATCCGGATGTCGCTGATGTTCGGCGTGAGCTTCACGAGGCACGGCAGCTTCGTGCCTTCCTTCACCCAGCGCGTGACCATCTCCACGTATTCGGGCACTTGCCCGACCGCCGCGCCCATCCCGCGCTCGCTCATCCCGTGCGGACAGCCGAAGTTGAGTTCGACCGCGTCGGCGCCGGTATCCTCGACGAGCGGCAGAATCCATTTCCAGTCGCGCTCGTTGCACGGCACCATCAGCGACACGATCAGCGCGCGGTCCGGCCAGTCGCGCTTCACCTGCGCGATTTCTCTCAGGTTCACGTCGAGCGGACGGTCGGTGATCAGCTCGATGTTGTTCAGCCCCGCGATGCGCTGCCCGTTCCACTGCACCGCGCCATAGCGCGAACTGACGTTGACGACGTGCGGATCGAGCCCGAGCGTCTTCCACACGACGCCGCCCCAGCCCGCCTCGAACGCGCGATTGACGTTGTAGGCCTTGTCGGTCGGCGGCGCGGACGCCAGCCAGAAGGGATTCGGCGAAGTAATGCCTGCGATGGTGCAGCGGAGATCGGCCATGTTCGGCTCCGTGAGAAGGGGGTCGTGTTCGGTGTGCGTGCGGTGCGTCGCGCGTTCAGGCCGCCTTCGCGTCGCGCGCCGCGAGCGTCGCGTCGATCGACGCGGCCGCGCGCTTGCCGTCCTGCACGGCCTGCACCGTGAGGTCGATGCCGCCCGTCGCCGCGCAGTCGCCGCCGGCCCATACGTCCGGCAGCGCCGTGCGCCCGTCCGCATCGACCGCGATACGCGAACCGTCCGCGGTCAGCAATTCCGCCGCGATGCCGTCCGGCACGAGCGTCTGGCCGATCGCCTTCAGCACCATGTCCGCGTCGACGCTGAAACGCTCCCCCGACGCGGCCTCGAATTCGACGCCCGTGACCTGCCCGTCCGTACCTGCGATACGCACCGGCTTCGCGTGCGTGACGAGCGTGACGCCGCTCTTCTGCGCGAACTCGCGCTCGGCCCACGTCGCGCTCATCGCATCCACGCCGCGCCGGTACACCATCGTCACGCGCTCGGCGCCGAGCTTGCGGCTCTGCACCGCCGCATCGATCGCCGTGTTGCCGCCGCCGATCACGACCACGCGCCGCCCGACCGGCACGTTCTCCAACCCGTCCGCCTGCCGCACCTGCTCGATGAAATCGACCGCGTTCATCACACCGCCCAGTTGCTCGCCGTCGATCGCGAGCGTGCGCACACCGCCGAGGCCCATCGCGAGAAATACCGCGTCATGCTGTTCGCGCAATGCGTCGAGCGTGACGTCGCGTCCGAGCGCCATACCCGTTTCCAGCGTGATGCCGCCCACCGACAGCAGCCATTCGACTTCGCGTTGCGCGAAATCGTCGACGGTCTTGTACGCGGCGATCCCGTATTCGTTGAGGCCGCCGGCCTTCGGCCGCGCGTCGAACAGTGTGACGCGGTGCCCGGCGAGCGCGAGCCGGTGCGCACAGGCGAGCCCGGCCGGCCCAGCGCCGACCACCGCCACGTGGCGGCCCGTCTCGGGCGCGCGCCGGAACTGAACTGCGCCGGTCTCCATCGCCCAGTCGGTCGCGTGCCGCTGCAACGCGCCGATCGCGACCGGCTGTGCATCCTGATGGTTGCGCACGCAAGCGCCTTCGCACAGGATCTCGGTCGGGCACACGCGGGCGCACATCCCGCCGAGCGGATTCGCGGACAGGATGTCGGTCGCCGCGCCTTTCAGGTTACCGTTGCCGATCTTGCGGATGAAGCTCGGGATGTCGATCTGCGTCGGGCACGCGTGCACGCACGGCGCGTCGTAGCAGTAGTGGCAGCGGCTGGCGGCAGCCGCCGCGGCGGTCGGATCGAGCAGCGGCGCGATATCGGCGAATTCGCACGAGAGTTGCGTGGACGACAGGCGATGCGCGGCGATATCGCCGGTTGGCTGGGTGGTCATACGCGTTCCTTCGACTGGGTGGAGACAAAGCCGTCCCCGCCGGCTGCGAATGCACAGTCGGGGCGGTCATGCTTAGGAATGCTATGGTCGAACTGTGCGCGGTCTACTGGCCGCGCTATATCCGATCCGTCATGAAGCCGGCTCGCACGCACGCGACAGCATCGCGTGCAGCAGCACATTCGCGCCGGCCTCGATCCATGCGGGCGTCGCGTCCTCGATCTCGTTGTGGCTGATGCCGTCGATACATGGCACGAACACCATCGACGTCGGCGCGACCTGCGCCAGATAGCACGCGTCGTGGCCCGCCCCCGACACGATGTCGCGATGCGAGTAGCCGAAGCGGTCGGCCGCATCACGCACGGCCGCCACGCAGGCGGGGTCGAACGCGACCGGCTTGTAGTAGAAAATCTGCTCGAGTTCCGTGTCGAGCCCGATGTCGCCCGCGATGCGCGCGACGCCGTCGCGCAGCGCCGCGTCCATCTTCGCGAGCACGGCATCGTCCGGATGACGGAAATCGACGGTGAAGAACACGCGGCCGGGAATCACGTTGCGCGAGTTCGGGTGGACCTGCATCATGCCGACCGTCGCGCAGCCGAACGGCGCATGATCGAGGCCGATCCGGTTGACGAGATCGACTACCCGCGACGCGCCGAGCAGCGCGTCGCGGCGGCGCGGCATCGGCGTCGGTCCCGCGTGCGCTTCCTGGCCAGTGAACGTGATCTCGTACCAGCGCTGTCCCTGCGCGTCGGTCACGACGCCGATCGTCTTGCACTCCGCTTCGAGAATCGGCCCCTGCTCGATATGCAGCTCGAACGCCGCGTGCAGCTTGCGCCCGCCGCACGGCACGTCGCCCGCGTAGCCGATGCGCGCGAGCTCCTCGCCGATCGTCTTGCCGTCGACGTCCTTGCGCGATAGCCCGTAGTCGAGCGTGAACACGCCCGCGAACACGCCCGACGCGACCATCGCCGGCGCGAAGCGCGAACCCTCCTCGTTGGTCCAGATCACGACCTCGACCGGATGCTCGGTCTCGATGCGGTGATCGTTCAGACTGCGAATCACCTCGAGGCCGCCGAGCACGCCGTAGATGCCGTCGAAACGCCCGCCGGTGGGCTGCGAATCCGCGTGCGAACCCGTGACGACCGGCGCCGCGTCGGCCACGCGGCCCGCGCGGCGCATGAACACGTTGCCCATCGTATCGACCGTCACCGTGCAGCCAGCGGCCTTCGCCCAGCCGACGATCAGGTCACGGCCGGCCTTGTCGAGATCGGTCAGCGCGAGACGGCACACACCGCCCTTCGGGGTCGCACCGATTTTCGCGACTTCCATCAGGCTGTCCCACAACCGCCTGCCGTCGACCTTGATCGACGTGTCGAAAGCTGCCTGCTTCACTGTTTCCGATACCGCGTTCATTCGTATCGCTCCTGTGGGGTCGGTGATGTCGTCGGCCCGGTCTGTGCCGGTGCATGTGAGACCTGTTTCGGGGCACGCCGCCCGGATGCCGTGCATGCCCTGTCGGTTCGCGAAACGCGTTAAATCCTGTCCGATTGGACAGGTTTTAGACGATCAAAATGACCAGCGCAACGTCTTTCTTGCGCGACGCACCGGAGCGAGAAACGTGCCATCGCAACGCAGCATCGCCGCGGCGTGGCGGCATCCATCTGCGTGCGCGCGACGCGAATCAGCGGCTAGAATGAAGCCCAACGCGGCATGGCCGCCGCGCGAGGGTAACGATGAGACATGACGAGGCGACGATCGAAGCCACCGACCGGGACGAAACGCCGGCGCCTTTGCGGCGACGCAAGGCGCACATCCGCGAGTCCAACGAAGCGCATCTGCTCGCGTGCGCGGAGGCCGTATTCGCGGAACGCGGGCTCGCCGGCGCCAGCACCGCGATGATCGCGGAACGCGCGGGTCTGCCGAAGGCGAATGTGCACTACTACTTCCCGACCAAGCTCGCGCTGTACCGCCGCGTGCTCGACGACCTGTTCGAGGACTGGCATCGCGCGGCCGGCTCGTTCGAGGCCGGCGACGATCCGGTCGAGGCGATCGGCGGCTACGTGCGCGCGAAGATGGCGCTGTCGCAGCGACGCCCGCTCGGCTCGAAGGTGTGGGCCAACGAGATCATCCACGGCGCGGAGCACATGCAGGACATCCTGTCGCAACGCGTGAAGCCGTGGTTCGACACCCGCGTGAAGGTGATCGAAGGCTGGATCGCACGCGGGCTGCTCGCGCCGATCGACCCGCATGCACTGATGTACCTGATCTGGGCGACCACGCAGCACTATGCGGATTTCGATGCGCAGATTCGCGCGCTGAGCGGCAAGCGCGCGTTCACGAAGAAGGCGTTCGACGAAAAGACCGAGCAGGTCGTGCAGCTCGTGATTCGTGCGTGCGGCGCGGTGTCGCCGAACGCGAAGCCGTAGCGCGACACGACGATCCGCCGAATAAAAACGGGCGGCGCGCACCACACGGGATGTCCCGTGCGATACGCGCCGCCCGTGATGCCGCGTGCGAGCGTGCGAGCGATGCGATGCGATGCGTTACGCGATGTATTACGCGATGTATTACGCGACCCGCTCGATCGCAACCGCCGTCGCTTCGCCGCCGCCGATGCACAGCGAGGCGATGCCGCGCGTCAGGCCGTACGTTTCGAGCGCGGCCAGCAGCGTCACCATCACGCGCGCGCCCGATGCGCCGATCGGATGCCCGAGCGCGCACGCGCCGCCGTGCACGTTCACCTTCTCGTGCGGCAGGTCGAGGTCGCGCATCGCGGCCATCGGCACCACCGCGAACGCTTCGTTGATCTCGAACAGATCGACGTCGCGCAGGCTCCAGCCGGTTTTCTCCGACAGCTTGCGCAGCGCGCCGATCGGCGCGGTCGCGAACAGGCCGGGCTTGTCCGCATGAGTCGAATGCCCGACGATCACGGCCTTCGGCGTGAGGCCGAGGCGCTCGGCTTCCGAGCGGCGCATCATCACGAGCGCGGCCGCGCCGTCCGAGATCGACGATGCGTTCGCGGCCGTCACCGTGCCGCCGTCGCGGAACGCGGGCTTCAGTGTCGGGATCTTGTCGAGTTTCGCCTTGCCCGGCTGCTCGTCGATCGACACGACGCTTTCCGTCTTGCCGGCCTTCACGGCCACCGGCGCGATCTCCGACACGAAATGCCCTTCCGCGATCGCGCGCTGCGCGCGCGTCAGCGACGCAATCGCGAACGCATCCTGCGCTTCGCGCGTGAACTGGTAAGCCTGCGCGCAATCCTCGGCGAACGTGCCCATCAGGCGGCCTTTTTCATACGCATCCTCGAGCCCGTCGAGGAACATGTGGTCGAGCACCTGCCCGTGCCCCATGCGCATGCCCGCGCGCGCCTTCGGCAGCAGGTACGGCGCATTCGTCATGCTCTCCATCCCGCCCGCCACGGCCACGCCCGCCGAACCCGCCAGCAGCAGGTCGTGCGCGAACATCGCCGCCTTCATCCCGGAACCGCACATCTTGTTGACCGTGGTCGCGCCCGCCGCGAGCGGTAGCCCGGCCTTCAGCGCGGCCTGGCGCGCGGGCGCCTGGCCCTGGCCGGCCGGCAGCACGCAGCCGAACACGATTTCATCGATGCGTTCGGCCGGCACGTTCGCGCGCTCGAGCGCCGCGCGAATCGCCACCGCGCCGAGGTCGCTGGCGCTGGCCGCCGCCAGGTCGCCCTGAAAACCACCCATCGGCGTGCGCGCCGCGCCCACGATTACGATCGGATCCTGAGTCGTCATGATTCGCTTCCTCCAGTGTCAGCGCGGTGCCATGCGCAACGCGCCATCGAGACGGATGACTTCGCCGTTCAGCATCGTGTTCTCGGCGATGTGGCGCACCAGCGCCGCAAATTCTTCCGGGCGGCCGAGCCGCGGCGGAAACGGCACGCTCTTGCCGAGCGCGTCCTGCACGTCCTGCGGCATGCCGGCCATCATCGGCGTCGCGAAGATGCCGGGCGCGACCGTCACGACGCGAATGCCGAAGCGTGCGAGCTCGCGTGCGATCGGCAACGTCATGCCGACCACGCCGCTCTTCGACGCCGCATACGCGGCCTGTCCGATCTGCCCGTCGAACGCCGCGACCGACGCGGTGTTGACGATCACCCCGCGCTCGCCTTCCGCGTCGGCGTCCTGCTTCGACATCGCTTCGGCGGCCAGCCGGATCATGTTGAACGTGCCGACCAGGTTGATCGATACCGCCCGTGCGAAGCGGTCGAGCGAATGCGGGCCGTCGCGGCCGACGACCTTCTCGCCCGGTGCGACGCCCGCGCAATTGACGAGCGCATCGACGCGGCCGAACGTGTCGCGTGCTGCCGCGACGGCCGCCTGACCGTCGGCTTCACTCGTCACGTCGGTCTTCACGAAGCGCGCGGCCGCGCCGAGTTCGTTGGCGAGACTCGCTCCCGCCTCGTCGTTGACGTCCAGCAGCACGGCCTTGCCGCCTTGCGCGACGACCATGCGCGCCACCGCGGCGCCGAGGCCGGAACCGGCGCCCGTAATCAGAAAAACGCGATCCTTGATATTCATTGGCAGTCCGTATTCAGGGTTGAGCGGCCTTCTCGGCTTCCATCTTGCGCAACACGAAGCGCTGGATCTTGCCGCTCGGGGTTTTCGGCAGCGCGTCGACGAAGTCGATCGCGCGCGGATAAGCGTGAGCGGACAGCCGCCGCTTCACGTGCAGACTCAATTCCTCGGCCAGTTCGGGCGTGCCGTCGAACCCTTTCGACAGGACGACGAACGCCTTCACGATTTCCGTGCGCTCCGGGTCGGGCACGCCGATCACGGCGGCCTCGCTGACGGCCGGATGCTCGATCAGCGCGCTCTCCACGTCGAACGGGCCGATCCGGTAACCGGACGACGTGATCACGTCGTCCGCGCGGCCGATGAAGCTCACGGCGCCGTCCGGCTCCAGCTCGACGTTGTCGCCGGTCCGGTAGTAACCGCCCGCGATCGCCGGCGTGTCCTGCTGCCAGTAGCCGCGGAACCACAGCAGCGGCGAGCGCCCGATGTCGATCGCGAGGTTGCCGGGCTCGCCGGGGCCAAGCTCGCGGCCCGCTTCGTCGAGCACCGCGACGCGATAGCCCGGCATCGCGAAGCCGGCTGAACCGACGTGCACCACGTGCGCGAGGCCGTGATGGTTGTTTACGACCATTCCGAGCTCGGTCTGGCCGTAGTGATCGTGGATCGGCGCACCGAGCGCCGCGTGGAACCAGCGCACGACTTCCGGATTCAGCGGTTCGCCCGCGCTGCTCACCACGCGCAGCTGGCCCTTCATGCGCGCGGCCGCTTCCGGCCCGGCCGCCATCAGCATCCGGAACGCGGTTGGCGAACCCGCGAGGCTCGTGATGCCGAGCCGTTCGATCACGTCATACGTGCTGTCTACCGTGAAGCTGCCCTCGTAGAGCGTCGTCGCATGGCCGAGGAGGAGCGGGCCGGTGATCGCGTAATAGAGGCCGTACGCCCAGCCCGGGTCGGCGATATTCCAGAACCGGTCAGTGGGGCGCAGATCGACCGCTTCGCGCATGTACGCGCCGAACGCGAGCAACGCGTACAGCGGCACCGGCACGCCCTTCGGCAAGCCCGTCGTGCCCGACGTCGACATCATCATGAACAGGTCCGACCCCTTGCGCAGCACGGGCTCGAACGTATCGGACCGCGCGTCGAGCGCCGCGCGGAAATCGATGTCGTGCGCCGACAGCGTCTCGCCTGCTTCGCGCACCGTCGCCACTGGCGGGCACTCGGCAATTTCGTCGAGCTTCGCGCGATTCGCGACGTTGGTCACGATCAGCCGCGCATCGCTCATGCGCAATCGGTGCTCGATCGCCTTCGGGCCGAACGCGGTGAACAGCGGCTGATACACGGCGCCCGCGCGCCACGTGCCGAGGATCGTCGCGACGAGTTCCGGCGTGCGCGGCAGCAGCCCGGCCACCACGTCGCCCGGCTTCACGCCCTGCGCAACGAGCAGGTTCGCGACCCGGGCCGACAGCGCCTGCATCTGCGCGAACGTGAAGCGGTGGTGCTGTCCGCCGGCGTCGATCCAGTCGAGTGCGATAGCGTCCGACTTCGCGTGCCGGTCGCAGCATTCGATGCACGCGTTCAGGCCGCGCTCCAGGTCGCCGCTCAGTTGCGCGGCGGCGGTCTCGATACTGAATCGGGCCACGGCGTCGGCGTAAGCCGGCACCGCCCGGGCGGTAGCTCCTTCTGGCATGCGTGTCTCCTGTGCGTTATGGCCGCCGGCGAGCCAGGGGCGCGACGGGGATACATCGATAGTAGACAGCCCATACATTGCAATCAATGACAAACGGAATCTAGAATCGTGATCGTTTTTGCCACGTCGGGAGGACGCAGGAAAATGGGGCCGCAGATGATTTCGCCGGATTTCGTCGACGATGCGCTCGCGTGCCTGCGCCGGCACGACCTGCCGACGGCGCCCGTGCTGCGCACCGCCGGGCTGCCGGCCGTCGTGCGCGAGCCCGTCACGCCGCAGCAGTACGGCCGACTGTGGCTCGCGATCGCGGGCGTGCTCGACGACGAATTCTTCGGCCTCGCCGCGCGCCCGATGCGGCGCGGCAGTTTCACGCTGCTGTGCCACGCAGTACTGCATGCGGGCACGCTCGACAAGGCGCTGCGGCGCGCGCTGCAGTTCCTCCGGGTCGTGCTCGACGAACCGCACGGCGAACTCGTCGTGGCCGACGGGCACGCGCAGATCGTGCTGGCGCAATCGGGCACGCCATACCCGGCGTTCGCGTACCGGACGTTCTGGCTGATCCTGCTCGGCGTCGCGTGCTGGCTGATCGGCCGGCGCATCCCGCTGCAGCGCATCGATTTCGCGTGCCCGAGCCCCGGCCAGCGCAGCGACTATCACCAGTTCTTCGGCGTCCCCGTGCATTTCGACCGGCCTGACAGCCGACTCGCATTCAACGCCGCCTATCTCGCGCTGCCGACGATCCGTTCGGAGCAGGCGCTGAAGACCTTCCTGCGCGGCGCGCCTGGCAATCTCCTCGTGCGCTACCGGCACGACACGGGCTGGGTCGCGAAGACGCGCGCGTATCTGAAGGCGCTGCCGGCCGCCGAGTGGCCCGACTTCGACACGCTGGCCGCGCGCCTCGACACGACGCCCGCGACGCTGCGGCGGCGTTTGCGCAGCGAAGGGCAAAGCTTCGCGGCGATCAAGGACGAGTTGCGCGGCGCGCTGGCCCAGTCGCTGCTGCGCGGGCACGCGCTCAGCGTCGCGGAGATCGCGGCCGAACTCGGCTTCACCGAGCCGAGCGCGTTTCATCGCGCGTTCCGGAAATGGACGGGCACGAGCCCCGGTGCATTTCGGCGCGACGTGCATGCGGCGAACGCGGAGTCTTGAGTGGCATGCAGGCGCGGAGCGTCTCGCCACGCGCCGCTGATACGATGCACCCACGTGGCTGCCGTCCGTTGTCCGCGGACCGCGGCGAACACCGATCCACCATCACCGCTCACGCTCCGATGCAAGCCACCCGCTTTTCCGACACCGAACTGGCCGATCTGCGCGCGCACGGTATCGTGCTGTTTGCCGGCCGCGTGATCTTCGACGCACAACCGCCGATGGCGGCCGACCAGATCGCAGCCGTGCAGGCCTGCTGTCATGGCGACATTCCGCTTCCGTTGCTCGAGCTATGGCGCGTCACGGCCGGCGGCAGCCTCGACTACGACCTGACGCTGGAGATGAACGGCAATGTCGAAGCGATCAGCTGGAGCGAGTTGTTCTACAACGGCAGCGACGGTTACCGCGACCTGCAGGGATGGATCGACCATGAACTCGAACTGGCCGAAGAAGCCGCGGAAGAGAACGCGCGCACGTGGAACGGCAAAATCGGTGCGCTGCCGTTCGGCGGCTTCGAATATTGCGACCGCATCTACGTCGTGACGGAGCCCGGCGCCCACGACTATGGCCATGTACTTGCGTGGAAACAGGGGTTGCCGCCCGCGTGGCGCGGCGCGATGCACGAGGACGGTGTCGCGACGATCGCCCCCGATCTGTACGCGGCATTCGGCGCGCTGCAGCTTCATGTCGATCCGCTGGCGCCCGGCGGCGAACCAGGCACCGGTGTCACGCTGCTCGAATACGTCGATGAACGCCGCGACGATCATGGCCTGTCGGCATCGCTGGCGGACAAGCTGATCGCGTTCTATCGACAAGCGGTGATCGACTGGCGCACGCCGCTCGACGACGGCACACTCGGCGCGCAGCCGGTGCTCGCACGTCACGCATTGCGCCATGCGATCGATCACGACGATGCGGCACTCATCGCGCGATTGGCGCCGCTCGTCGCCGATCTCGGCGTGGCGCTCGCCGGCAGTTCGATCCCGACGGATTACGCGCTGCGACGCCAGAAGTTTTCCGCCGCCGCCGCGTTGCTCGGAGCGGGCGCACCGGTCGTGCCCGATGCGCTGGCATCCGTGTCCGGCGCCATACCGGCCACGCTGATGCGCATGCTGCTTGACGCCGGCGTGCAGCCGGATGCCGACGCAATGGCGCGTTGCGTCGCGGGCGGCGGCACCGATAGCGCACGGCTGATCGGCGCAGCGCTGTCGGCCCATGGCGTCGATACAGCAGCTGCCTACCGCGCGGCGAGCGAGAAACTGCTGGACAAGCTGCAGGCCGACATCCGCAAGGTTCGCGCCGGCAAGCTCAGCCACTATCTCGGGCTCGACGGGCTCGAAGAACACGCCGAGCGCCTGCGGACATTCGATTGCTGACGTCAAGCAGGCGCCGATGCGCCGTGGGTTTGCCTGCAGCATCGCCGTCCGGGTGCCGTTTGTTTGGATCGGATTTCTCCCACGTTCCGGTGCGAATCTGCATGAAGCTCGCCGCACCGCAGCGCGCGTATGACGTTGCACCCCGATCCGTCAGACCACATACTGGTCGGCCGGTCTGAACGAGGTTGCGCCGATGGTGAATGTCGATGGGAGCGCCGCTTCGATCTTCGGCGTGATCGGAACGGCCGTGTCGTTGCTGGCAGCGATCCCTTACGCGCTCGCGATCTACCGGCGCACCGTTCGCCCGCATCTGTTCACGTGGCTCGTGTGGTCGGTCGTCACGGCGATCGCGGCCGCCGGCCAGTTCGTCGCGGGCGCGGGGCCGTCCGCGTGGTGCACGGCGGCGATTGCCGTCACGTGCTTTTTGACGCTGATCGCCAGCCTGTTTCGCGGCGAGCGTGGCTGGACGGGCCTCGACTGGTTGTTCCTGTGCGCGGCACTGTCGGCCATTCCGCTGTGGATGCTGACCGACGATCCGACGGTGTCGATCTGTCTGGTCACGCTGATCGAGCTTGCCGGCCTTGGCCCGACCGTGCGCAAGACGATCCGCGATCCGTGGAGCGAGAGCCTCGCCTATTTCGCGCTTTGCGTGCTCAAGTACGCACTGGCGTTGCTGGCATTGAGCACGTGGAGTGTCGCGGTCGCGTTCTATCCGGTCGTCAATCTCATCGCGTCGATCGGCATCTGCCTGGTGATGCTGGTCCGACGTCAGTCGTTGTCAAATGCGCGGTAGGCTGCGTTTGTCGCCGCCGTGCCGCTTCCCTTCCGAAATGATGCGAGGTCTGACATGGATGCAATCCGTACCGTCATCGAACCCTGCGAAACCGCGCTCCGCGCAGCGATGCTGGCCAACGATGTCGAAGCGCTCGACGCGCTACTGGACGACGATCTGGTATTCACTGTCCCGACCGGCCAGATCATCTCGAAGGAGGACGACCTCACCGCGCATCGCGCGAAGCTTCTGCGTCTCGACACACTCGACGTCCACGAAATGCGTGCATGCGCGATCGACGAGATGATCCTGACCACGACGCGAGCGAAGCTCGCAGGCCATTTCGATGGCGCGGCATTCGCCGGTACGTTTGCCTATACGCGACTTTGGCGTCGATCGGACGCCAAATGGCGGGTCGTTGCCGGACATGCATCGCAGGTCATGTCATTGCGCCGGCCGTGCGGGGATCAATAGTGTCGGGCAAAGCCCCCGCGAGCATGCTGGCCATCAATCGGGCAGTGCTACGCCGCGGTTCTGACGATGCACTGATGAAGACGCCGGCCGACGTGGTGTCGGCAGTGATGAGAGACGAAATGCACAACCTATTTGCCGTGCGTTCTGCGCGTGCCGCGGACGCGGACGAACTCGCGCGACTGGCGCGCCTGTCGAAAGCGCACTGGGGCTACCCAAAGGAATGGCTCGACTTGTGGCAAAAAGATCTTACGATTTCGCCGGAGACGATCGAAGGGGCGATTGGCTACGTCGCGGAATCAGGCGAGTCGATCATCGGGTTCTGGATCCGAGCATCATTGGATTCGGATCTGCCGACACCCGGATGGCTGTTCGTTCATCCCGATCATATGGGCCAGGGCGTCGCCCGTGCTCTGTGGGAATCAGTTCGGACCGAAGCCGCCGCGAGAGGAATTAAGCGCTTTGTGATCGAAGCCGATCCCAATGCTGCACCGTTGTATCTGGCGTTGGGAGCCGAAAAAATCGGCGAAAAAGAATCGGGTGTCATCCCGGGTAGATTCTTTCCGATCTTGCGGATTACGGTCTGATAGGAGCAGATGGCGGCAAGATCGCTCACCGCGTGCAATTGATGGGATTGAGCTACCGACTGCGGTAACAGAGGTTGCAGCGGAAACAGCGGAGTTGGATCAGTCCGGCCAGCGGGCCTGATAACGCCGTTTACGCCCCAGCTCGTGTCGCGAGGCACACCGAACATTTCCGCCGCCGAAATGCAAAAACCCCCGCCTTTCGGGCGGGGGTTTCTGGCTTAGGGAGCCTGACGATTACCTACTTTCACACGGGAATCCGCACTATCATCGGCGTAGAGTCGTTTCACGGTC
>NZ_JAGIQD010000034.1:2812-58837 GCF_017815045.1 Burkholderia sp. CpTa8-5 | reverse complement strand
TGGCTAACACTTCCCCTTGCCGGGCGTGTAGAGGACTTTCACCTCCAAGTGAGTGCGCCCTGCCGGGCGCACCAAAAGCAAACCGGCCGCATCAGCGGCCGGTTTTTTACCATCGTGCGATCGAGCGAGGCGCTTACTTGAGCGTGACAGGCACGCTGAAGTACTTCTTCGCGAGGTTGTCGATCGTGCCGTCGGCCTTCAGGTCCTTCAGCGCCTGATCGAGCGCGGTCTTCAGCGCCGCGTCGTTCTTGCGCAGGCCGAAGCCGACGCCCGAGCCGAGGATCTCGGCGTCGCTGACCGTGCCGCCCGCGAACGCGAAGCCCTGGCCTTGCGGCTTCGTCAGGAAGCCCTTCGAGCCCGCTTCCGAATCCTGGAACGTCGCGTCGAGACGGCCCGACTTCAGGTCGGCATACGCCAGATCCTGCGTCTGATACGGCACGACATCAACGCCGGCCGGCGCCCACTTCTTCTTCGCGTACGCTTCCTGGATCGTGCCCTGCAGCACGCCGACGCGCTTGCCCTTCAGCGATTGCGGGGTCGGCAGCAGGCCGCTGCCCTGCTTCGCGATCAGTTGGTTCGGAATCGTGTAGATCGGATCGGTGAACGCGATCGCATGCTTGCGCTGGTCGGTGATCGTCATGTCCGAGTTGATCGCGTCGAACTTGCGCGCCTGCAGCGCCGGGATCAGGCCGTCGAAGTCGTTCTCGACCCACACGCACTTCGTCTTCAGCTTCGCGCACACCGCGTTGCCGATGTCGATGTCGAAGCCGGTCAGCTTGCCGTCGGGCGTCTTGTATTCGAACGGTGCGTACGAGGCCTCGACGCCGAACCGGATCTCCTTCAGATCCGCGGCAAACGCGCTGCCTGCCGCCACCGCCGATGCCGCTACCACCGCGTGCGCGGCCACTTTACGCCAATCCAACTTCATCAGGTGTTCTCCTCGATACTCGAATGTTCCGGAACGACGGACGCATGCATCATTGCAGGGTCGAATGCCACCGACAATGCCCACGCGGCGCCGTGATGCGGCGCAACAGCCGCAAGGCCGCGATTGTACCAATCCGCGCGGCCCGATACGGCAAAGCGGCCGCCGGTGCGCGATGCTGCGCTGCGCGCACGGCGGCCGCCGCGCGACCCGTCGAACTTGCAAGACGGTGTCGCAAATATGCAAGCGCGCCGTCCGCGCAGCGGGCGGGCGTCATCGCAAAAAATGAATCGACTGCCGGACGATGCGCGGTCCGCACGATTGCACGTCGATCAGACGAGCGCCGCCAGCGTGTCGCGCGTCGTATCGACGACGAGCAGGCCCGCGCGCAAACCCGGCTTCACGGTCGGGTTCGGAAATACGATGCGTTCCTCGTCGTGCTTCACCGTATAGCGGTAGTCGCCGTCCTGCGCGAGCACCGTGCCGCGCGCGAACGCGGTGAAGTTCGCGACGTCGGCCGCGACGAACAGCTCCAGCGCATCGCTCTGCTTGGTGATCTGATCGATCACCGTGAACACCCGCGGCAATGAGGCGTCGACGTCACGCCGCTCACCCGACACGAGCTTGCGCACCGCGCGGTCGGCCGGCGCGAAGCGCGTCAGGTCGTTCTGGCCGAACGGCCGCACCTTGCCGAGTTCCAGCGTGCACGCGAGCGCGCCGCACTGCTCAGCCGTGAAATGCGAATACGTGTTGCCCTTCGCGGTATGCAGCAGCACGGCCGCGATGCGTGCATCGCCGAGCCATTCGACCATCGCGCGCGTCGGCGGCGTGCCCGTATGCGGCAGCAGCGCGAATTGCTCGAAGACCGATGCGCGAATCGCCGTGTGCATGTCGATGTGCCAGCGCGCGCTGCCTGCCGGCGCGGCCGCGAAGAATGCGGCGGCCGCCGCCTCGAGCTGCGCGGCGCGCGGCGCTTCGCGGCTCGCGCTCACCTGCGCGTGACGGCCGCTGAACAGGCGGTTCAGGTCGTCGTCGAGATAGCGTTCGCCCGCACGCATCGCCGGCACGTTGCCGAGCACGACCAGCAGCCGGCACGCGAGCGGCAGCGCGCCCGCCGCGAGATCGCGCACCAGCATCGACAGCAGCTCGATCGGCGCCGTCTCGTCGCCGTGCACGCCGGCCGACACGAGCACGCTCGCGCGCGCCGCCGCGTCGGCGGCTGCCGGTTCGAACGCGAGCAGCCCGTCGCCGAGCCAGCGCCAGCGCACCGCGCCGCCCGCGCACGCGCCGTCCCGTTCGGCCGGCGCGCCACCGGCCAACGTGAACGCGAGGAAGTCGTCGAGCAGCGCGGCGGCCGGCATCCGTGCCTCAGCGCTGGAAGTCATACAGCGAACCGACGCGCAGGATCTGCGTGAGCTCATCGAGCGCCGTGCGCGATTCGTCGAGCAGCGCCGGATCGGCGAGGTCTTCCGGGGCGAGGCGATCGCGATAGTGCGTGTCGATCCACGCGTCGAGCGACGCGAACAGCGTGTCGTTGATCCACACGTTCGACGTGACGGCCGCGCGCTCGGCTTCGGTCAGCACGACGCGCAGACGCAGGCACGCGGGGCCGCCGCCGTTCTTCATGCTTTCGCGCAGGTCGAACACGAGCACGTCGTGAATCGGGCCGTTGCCGGCAGCCAGTTGATCGAGATAGGCGGCGACCCTCGCGTTCTCGCGGCATTCCTGCGGCACGACGAGCACCTGCGAGCCGTCCGCGCGCGACAGCAGCTGGCTGTTGAACAGATACGACGTGACCGCATCGTTCACGCTCACCGCTGCGTCGGGCACCTCGATCACGTTCAGGCGCGCCCCGCGTGCGTCGAGCGCGGCGGTCAGCGTGTCGTAGATCGCCTGCTTGTTGACGAACGCGCGTTCGTGCGTGAACAGCGTGTCGCGGTTGCCGACCGAGATCACGTCGTTGTGGAACACGCCCGCGTCGATCACGTCCGGATCCTGTTGCGCGTAGACCGTCGCTTCCTCGGCGAGCCCGTGGCGATGCGCGACTGCGCGGCTCGCCTCGAAGGTCTGCCGTGCCGGGAAGCGCTTCGGCTCGGGGCCGCGGCGGTATTCGGCGCGGCCGTACACGAAGAATTCGACGCCCGGCTTGCCGTATTCCGCGCAGAAGCGCGTGTGGTTCGCCGCGCCTTCGTCGCCGAGCGCCGGCGTGCCCGTCAATGCTTCGTGCACCGCGAAGTGCGTGGGGTCCGCGAACAGCGTCGACAGCGTGCGGCGCGTCGCTTCGTGCTCGATCGCGCGATGCAGCTTGCTGCACAGGTTCGCCGGCGTGAAATGCACGCGGCCGTCGCTCGTGTCGGCCGACGGGCTGACGGTGGCCGCGTTCGCGGTCCACATCGCCGACGCCGAGCTCGCCGCGGCGAGCAGTTCGGGCGCCTGCTTCGCCGCCTTCGCGATCACGTCCGCGTCTTTGCCGGAGAAGCCGAGCTCGCGCAACAGGCGCAGCGACGGCCGCTCCTGCGGCGGCAGCACGCCTTGCGCGAAACCGAGGTCCGCGAGCTGCTTCATCTTGCGCAGCCCCTGCTTCGCGGCGGCCTTCGGGTTCGCGGCCGACTTCTCGTTGTTCAGCGACGCCACGTTGCCGAACGACAGCCCGGCGTAGTTGTGGGTCGGGCCGACGAGCCCGTCGAAATTGGCTTCTTGTGCGTTCATCGTCGCTCCCTCGATCAGAAATGCAGGCCCGGCGACAGGCTCGCGGGCAAAGTCAGTTGCGTGCTTTCCACCGACGCCATCGGGTACGCGCAATAGTCGGCCGCGTAGTACGCGCTCGGCCGATGGTTGCCCGAGCGGCCCGTGCCGCCGAACGGCGCGGCCGACGATGCGCCGTTGGTCGGGCGGTTCCAGTTGACGATCCCGGCGCGGATCGTGCGGCGGAAGTGATCCCATGCGTTGGCGTCATCGGCCAGCAAGCCCGCGGACAGGCCGAACGCCGTGTCGTTCGCGCGCTCGATCGCTTCGTCGAACGTCGCGTAGCGGACGATCTGCGCGAGCGGGCCGAAATGTTCTTCGTCGGGCAGGTTCGCGACACCCGTCACGTCGATGATCGACGCGTTCACGAAACCCAGGCGCGGATCGCGCTGCGTCATCGCGATGATCGGCTTCGCGCCCTGCTCGACCAGGCGCGCCTGCGCATCGACCAGCTTCGCGGCCGCGCGCGCCGAGATCACCGCGCCCATGAACGGCTGCGGATCGGCGTCAAACACGTCGGCCGTGATCTTCGACGTGACGTCGGCAAAGCGTGCGAGGAAGCGATCGCCGAACGCGCCCTGCGGCACGAAGATGCGGCGTGCGCACGTGCAGCGCTGGCCGGCCGACAGGAACGCCGACTGGATCGTGTGATGCACGGCCGCGTCGAGGTCCTCGACTTCGCCGATCACGAGCGGGTTGTTGCCGCCCATCTCGAGCGCGAGCACGATTTCCGGACGGCCGCCGAACTGCTTGTGCAGCAGCGTGCCGGTATCCGAGCTGCCGGTGAAGAACAGCCCGTCGATCTGGCGGTGATTCGCGAGCGCGATGCCGGTGTCCTTCTCGCCCTGCACGAGATTCAGCACGCCGGCCGGCAGCCCGGCTTCGCGCCACACGTCGACCGTCGCGCGCGCGACGCCCGGGGCAAGCTCCGACGGCTTGAACACCACGGTGTTGCCGGCGATCAGCGCCGGCACGATATGACCGTTCGGCAAGTGGCCGGGGAAGTTGTACGGGCCGAACACCGCGACGACGCCGTGCGGGCGGTGACGCAGCACCGCGACGCCGTCGGCCATGTCCTGGCGCTTCTCGCCGGTGCGTTCCTGATAGGCCTGGATCGAGATGCCGACCTTCGCGGCCATCGCCGCGACTTCGGTGCGCGCTTCCCACAGCGGCTTGCCGGTCTCGCGGCCGATCGCGGTCGCGATCGCTTCCTTGCGTTCGGTGAGCAACGCGGCAAAGCGCTTGACGATTTCGCAGCGCGCTTCGAAGTCAAGCGCCGACCAGCCGGCGAATGCGCGGCGTGCGCTCGCGACCGCACGGTCGACGTCCGCTGCCGATGCGCTGCCGCCCTGCCATGCGATTTCATCGGTACCCGGGTTGCGCGACGCGAAGACGGGGCCCGAGCCTGCGACCCAGGCGCCGTCGATGAAGAGTTCCGTCATGATTCGTTTATCCCTGTTTGACTTTGAGCGGCAGCACGCGGACCGGATCGCCGGCCTTCACGTCGAGCGCGGCGGCATCGTCGGCCGACAGCACGAACGCGCCGTTCTCAACCACGCCCGGCGCGACGCCGACGCGGAAATCGCCGAGCGACGTGTTCGACACGAGCGACTTCGGCGGATGGCCGCCCCGCGCGTCGTCCCGCGCGTCGGGCACACCGATCGCAACCGGCACGACGACGCTCTCGCGCACCGTGCGCAGGTCGTTCACATGGCATTCGAGCACCGGGCCCGCGTCGAAGATGTCGACGTGGTTCTGGTAGCGCAGCCCTTCCGCTTCGAGCATCTTGCGGGCCGGCAGCGTGTCGCGGTGCGTGAGGCCGACTGCGTCCTGCGCGTCCTGCGGCAGCAGGTCGACGTACACCGGGTAGCGCGGCATCAGCTCGGCGAGGAACGACTTGCGGCCGTGCGAGCTCAGGTAATCGGCCGCGTTGAAATCGATCTGGTAGAAGTGCGAACCGACCGCGCGCCAGAACGGCGACGTGCCGTCCTCGTCGAAGTGGCCGCGCAGTTCCGCGCAGATGCGTTCCGGAAAGCGATCGCGGAACTGCGCGATGAACATGAAGCGCGAGCGCGACAGCAGGCCGCCGACGCCGCCCGTCCGATAGCGCGGGCTCAGGAACAGCGAGCACACTTCCGCGTAGCCCGTCAGGTCGTGCGAGATGTTCAGCGCGGACATCCGCGTCCACACGCCGAGCTCCTGGCTCGCATGCACGACCGTGCTCACGCGATAGTTGTAGAACGGCTGTTCGAGGCCGACCTGCGTCTCGATTCCGCACACGCCCGCGATGTCGCGCGTCTTCGAATCTTCCATCACGAAGAAGTAGCCGGCCTCGCCGGGCGCCGCGTGGCCTTCGAGCGTGCGGCGCGAGCGTTCGATGCGAGCGGCCAGCGCGTCGCGGTCGGGCTTGAACGTGGTCAGGCCCGGCCCGGTTTCCTGCGCGAGCGACACGAGCGCGTCGACGTCGCCCGTTTGTACGACCCGAACGACGATCATGCTGCGTCTCCCTTCAAATCTTCATCGTCGCGGCGATGCAGCGGCACGCAGCGCACGACATCGCCTTCCTTCACATCGAGCGCCGCGCGCACGTCGCCGGCGAGCGGCGCCTCGGTGCTCCGCGCATCGGCCGTGTCGCCCGGCAGGTCGGCCAGCACGCAGCGGAACGATTCGCCGCTGCCCGTCGACACCATGTACGCGACGTCGCCCTGCTGATGCGCGGCCTCGCGCACGACGCGCTCCGACGCCTGCTTCACGCACGCGGTGCGGTCGACCTGCGCGGTCAGCACCGGGCCCGCGTCGAAGATGTCGACGAAGCGGTCGGGCTCGAAGCCTTCCTCGAGATGGATGTCGTACGCGAGCAATGCCGTTTCGTTCGGCTCGCCGAGCACGCGTTGCGCGGCTTCCGGCAACAGCGGCACGTAGAGCGGATAGGCCGGCATCACTTCCGCGATGAACGTGCGGCTGCGACCGCCCGATGCGATGTCGACGTCGGTGAAGTCGCGGCCGAAGAACTTGCGGCCCACCGCCTCCCAGAACGGCGACGCGCCGTTGCCGTCGCTCACGCCGAGCAGCAGCGTGAACACTTCCGGCGTGAAGCGGCGGCGGTTCGCGGCGATATACATCATCCGGGCGCGCGAGATCAGGTGCGCGGCCGCGTCGCCGCGCAACGACGGATCGACGTAGAAGCCCGCGAGCCGGCTCTTGCCGGTCAGCTCGTGCGACATCGTGAGCGCATGGATCTTGCGGTTCACGTGCAGCTCGCGCGACGCGTGGATCAGCGCGTCGTTGCGGAACGCGTAGAACGGTTCCGAGTAGCCGGCCGCGGCCACGATGCTCGCCGTGCCGAGCAGCTTGCCGGTTGTCGAATCCTCGAGCACGAAGAGGTAGAACTCCTCGCCGGCGAAGTCGACGTCCGCGCGAAACGAATCCTCGGAGAGCGCCACGCGCGCTTCGAGCGCCGCGCGGTCGTGCGGCAGCGAGTGCAGGACCGGCTGCGCGGTGCGCGCCATGTGCGCGAGCGCATCGAGATCCGTGAGTTTGCCGGGGCGAACAAATAGCATCGTCGTTCCTGTCTGCGATGGGGGCGCCGATCAGCGCGCGGTGGCTTCCTGTGCGGCAAGCACTTGTTCGACCGCCTTCTCGAAGCGCTTCACGCCTTCGTCGAGCAGGTCGAACGGGATCACCAGCGACGGAACGAAGCGCAGCACGTTCGGGCCGGCGATCAGCATGATCAGCCCGTGCTCGGCGGCGGCGGTGACGAAATCCTTCGCGCGACCGTCGAATGCGGCGGTGAGTTCCGCGCCGACCAGCAGGCCCTTGCCGCGGATGTCCTTGAAGATGCCGAAGCGCGCGTTGATGCGTTCGAGTGCGCCCTTCAGGCGCACGCTGCGTTCGCGCACGCCTTCGAGCAGCGCCGGGTCGCCGATCAGTTCGACGACCTTGTCCGCGATCGCCGATGCGAGCGGGTTGCCGCCGTACGTCGTGCCGTGCACGCCGACCTTGAAGTGCGCGGCCAGGTCGTTCGTCGTCAGCATCGCGCCGATCGGGAAGCCGTTGCCGAGCGCTTTCGCGGTCGTCAGGATGTCCGGCGTGACGCCCGTGTCCATGTAGGCGTAGAACTGGCCGGTGCGGCCCACGCCCGTTTGCACTTCGTCGAAGATCAGCAGTGCGCCGTTGGCGTCGCACGCTTCGCGCAGTGCCTTCAGGAATGCCGGATCGGCCGGGATCACGCCGCCTTCGCCTTGCACCGGCTCGACGATCACGGCGCAGGTTTTCGGGCCGATTGCGGCCTTCGCGGCTTCGATGTCGTTGAACGGCAGGTGCTTGATGCCTTCCGGCACCGGGCCGAAGCCTTCCGAGTACTTCGGCTGGCCGCCGACGCTGACCGTGAAGAACGTGCGGCCGTGGAACGACTGCACGAACGACACGATTTCGTATTTGTCTGCGCCGTGGCGGTCGAACGCGACGCGGCGCGCGAGCTTCAGTGCGGCTTCGTTCGCTTCCGCGCCCGAGTTCGCGAAGAATGCGCGGTCGGCGAAGGTCAGCGATTCGAGACGCTTCGCGAGGCGCAGCACCGGCTCGTTCGTGTAGCCGTTGCCGATGTGCCAGAGCTTGCGGCCTTGTTCGTCCAGCACCTTCAGCAGTTCCGGGTGGCCGTGGCCCAGCGACGTGACCGCGATGCCGCACGCGAAATCCACGTACTCGCGGCCGGCCGTGTCCCACACGCGGGAGCCCTCTGCACGGTCCGGCACGAACGGCGCGGGAGAGAATACCGGCACCATCACTTCGTCGAATGTCTGGCGGGTCACGGTCGAGGTCGTCATGGTCGTTCCTTTCGGTTTCGTAAGAGGGTTCAACAGGATCAAGTTTAGGGAAGGGTGACGCAAGCGTCTTGCGGAATTGCGACGGGTTCTATCGGAAGGTTTTGGTTTTGCCCTTTCGGGCTGGCCGGGGCGGCTACGCCGTGTCGGTATTTTGGGGCTTTTTCTCGCTCGTCTGGGGTCGGCTTCCCGGGTCGTGAAGCACCTGCGATCGTGTCGGTCTATTAGCGTCGCCCCTCCGCGGGGCAGCGGTTACTTTTCTTTGTCTTGCCAAAGAAAAGTAACCAAAAGAAAGGCGCTCGGATATCGCATAACCTCCCGGTGCCATCGCCAACAGAGTGGTCCGCACAAAAGTGTCCGCGCCAGTCAGGAATCCGGAGTGGTTCGAGCAATGGTTCTGACACCACTGCCTGCCCCACGGAGCGGTATACCGCTCGCTAGCTCCGTCCTCGCTTCGCTCGGCCGATAGGTCCATCCCGGCCAATGCCGCCATCTTCCGCCCGTTGCAAGGCACTCGCTCTACTTTCGATAAACGGGAATTCGCTGCTCTGCCCGTGAAAAAAATGGGGGACACAAATACATCGTCTCGCGCAGACATCGATCGTCAAACGATCCGGTCATACAAATGCGGAGAGCAGAAAAAGTGCCTGGCAGTCGACAGTTCATGCAGGAAGCAAGAGCGCCCTCCCCGCCCTGAAGTACCTTCCAGCCGAGCGTAGCGAGGATGGAGCTAGCGGACGGTATACCACTCCGTGGGGTAACGAGAGATGTCAGAACCATTGCTCGAACCACTCCGGATTCCTGACTGGCGCGGACACTTTTGTGCGGACCACTTTGTTGGCGATGGCACCGGGAGGTTATGCGATATCCGAGCGCCTTTCTTTTGGTTACTTTTCTTTGGCAAGACAAAGAAAAGTGACCGCTGCCCCGCGGAGGGGCGACGCTAATAGACCGACACGATCGCAGGTGCTTCACGCCAACCGCGGGCGGACCGCCAACCAAACCAAGTCAAACCCGGATCTCAATCCTTCCCGCGCTCGACGAGCGCCCCACCCCGAGGTTCGCTGCCGCCGCCGGTCTGCTTCTCGAGCCACGCTCTTCGATCCTCCCGAGGCGTAACACCAAACCTTTCGCGATAAGCGTTAGAGAAGTGCGCAGCAGAAGAGAACCCACAAGCGAGAGAAACCTGAACGACAGACTTGCTGGTCCGCTGCAACTGCGTCCTTGCCTTGAGCAACCGAAGATTGAGGTAATACTTCGAGGGCATTGCCCCGAGATACTGTCGAAAGAGCCGCTCCAGTTGCCGGCGTGAAACGCCGACGAGCCCGGCGATCTCATCGGTAGTAAGCGGATCCTCGATATTGGCTTCCATCAAAAGCAAAGCATCATTCAACCGAGGATGTCGCTCACCGGGCGCGGTAACAAAAGGAATCCGTTGGCGCTCCTCACCACTCCGCAGCGTCCCGGCCCCGAGCGCATCAGCAATCCGCTCCGCGAGATCCACCCCATGTTCCCGGCCAATCATGGCCAACATGAAATCGACGGTCGCCTGCCCACCGGCACAGGTGGCCCGATCGCGATCGATCTCGAAGATCTGCTGCGTGACGATCGACCGCTCGAACTGCTCGGCGAACTGCTGATACGTCTCCCAGTTCACGCTCACGCGATACCCGGAAAGCTGCCCGGCCATCGCCAGCCACCACACGCCGTGATGAATGCCGGTCACAACGGGCGTACGCTGCCCGACCCGCGCGAGACTCGCGAGAAACAACCGGTAATCGGCAAACTGCTGAAACCGCTCGGACACGACGATTACCCAGTCGCACGCGATCGCATCGTTGAACGCCGCATCGGCATGCCACTGCGCGCCGCCCGCGAGCGGCACCGGCCGACCGTCCCACGAACACACCTGCCAGCGATACAGCAGGCGTCCGTCGATCTCGTTCGCGAGATTCAGCGCATCGACGATCGGACCCACGCCCGACATCGACACGGGCGGCAATGCAACGATCGCCACCTGCGTCGTGCGGGTGGCGCCTGCGGGACGAGACACCGGTACCACGTTGAAACCTGCCCTGTCGCGTTACTTGAGGCTGCCCGACAGGAACTGCTTGAGCCGCTCGCTCTGCGGGCGCACCAGCACCTCCTTCGGATCGCCCTCTTCCTCGGTCCGCCCCTGATGCAGGAACATCACATGATTCGACACGTTGCGCGCGAAACCCATCTCGTGCGTGACGACGATCATCGTGCGGCCTTCCTCGGCCAGCTTCTGCATCACCTTCAGCACTTCGCCCACCAGTTCCGGATCGAGCGCGGAGGTCGGCTCGTCGAACAGCATCACGTCCGGATGCATCGCCAGCGCCCGCGCGATCGCCACGCGCTGCTGCTGGCCGCCCGACAGATGCGACGGATACTGCTTCTCGACGCGCGGCGGCAGACCGACCTTCTCCAGGTACTCGCGCGCACGCTCCTCGGCTTCCTTCTTCGAAATGCCGAGCACGTGCACGGGCGCTTCCATCACGTTCTCGAGCACGTTCATGTGCGCCCACAGGTTGAAGTGCTGGAACACCATCGCGAGCTTCGTGCGGATGCGCTGCAACTGCTTGTGATCGGCGACTTCGAGCGCGCCGGCGCGGTCGGTCTTCGTGCGCACGGCCTCGCCGTCGACGACGATCTGCCCCGCATTCGGCCGCTCGAGAAAATTGATGCAGCGCAGGAACGTGCTCTTGCCCGAGCCGCTCGCGCCGATGATGCTGATGACGTCGCCGGCCTTCGCGTTCAGCGACACGCCCTTGAGCACCTCGTTGTCGCCATAGCGCTTGTGGATGTCGACCGCGGCAAGCTTGACGGAAGCGGACGCGCTCGTTTGAGTGATCTCGGCCAACTGGCTCTCCTCGAAGTAATTCAATGACGGGCGGCCGCGAGATACGCGAGCCAGTGGCGCTCCGCGCGGCGAAACGCCGCGACGAGTGCGAACGATACCGCAAGATAGATCAGCGCGGCGATCCCGAACGACTGGAACGCCATGTAGGTCGCGGAATTGGCGTCGCGCGCGACCTTCAGGATGTCCGGCACGGTCGCGGTGAACGCGACGGTCGTCGCGTGCAGCATCAGGATCACCTCGTTGCTGTACAGCGGCAGCGCGCGGCGCAGCGCCGACGGCAGGATCACGCGGCGGTACATCGTGAACGGCGACATCCCGTAGGCCCGCGCCGCCTCGACCTCGCCGTGCGGGATCGCACGAATCGCGCCGGCGAAGATCTCGGTGGTGTACGCGCAGGTGTTCAGCGCGAACGCGAGGATCGCGCAGTTGAAACCGCTGCGGAAAAACGCGTCGAGCAGCGAGTGCGAGCGCACGAACTCGAGGCTGTACATGCCCGTGTACATCAGCAGCAGCTGCACGTAGAGCGGCGTGCCGCGGAACACGTACGTGTAGAACCGCACGGGCATCGACACCCACTTGTTCCTCGACACGCGCGCGACCGCGAGCGGCACCGCGCACACGAAGCCGAGCGAAATCGACGCGACGAGCAGCCACAGCGTCACCGCGAGGCCGGACAGGCGCTGGCCGTCCCAGAAAAGGAACGCCTTGCCGAATTCCTGGAGGATCTCGATCATAGTTCTGCGTGCCGCACGCCCATGGAATAACGCTTCTCGAGCTGGATCAGCACGAGGTTGGAGACGGTCGTGATCGCGAGATAGATCAGCGCCGCGACGAGGATGAAGAAGAACATGTTGAACGTGCTCTTGCCGGCGTCCTGCGCGGCCTTCACGACGTCCGCGAGACCGATGATCGACACCAGCGCGGTCGCCTTCACGAGCACCTGCCAGTTGTTGCCGATGCCCGGCAGCGCAAAGCGCATCATCTGCGGAAACATGATCCGCACGAACACGCGCGCGCCGCTCATCCCGTAAGCCGAACCGGCTTCGAGCTGGCCGCGCGGCACCGACAGGAACGCGCCGCGAAACGTCTCGGTGAAGTACGCGCCGTAGATGAAGCCGAGCGTCAGCACGCCGGCCACGAACGGATCGATGTCGATCTGGTTCCAGCCGACGAGGTCGGTGAACTGATTCAGCCAGATCTGGATGCTGTAGAACAGCAGCAGCATCAGCACAAGGTCGGGCACCGAGCGGATCAGCGTCGTATAACCGGTCGCGATCGCTCGCAGCACCCGGTTGTGCGACAGCTTCGCCACCGCGCCGATCAGCCCCAGCGCCACCGCAGTGGCGAGCGACAGCACCGACAGCTCGATGGTCTGCACAGTGCCGGCCCAGAGGACGGGACCAAAGCCGTAAAGGAACACGCGCGTCTCCAGAGTTGAATGAATGCCGACGCGTATGCCTGTCCCGCGCCGGGCTGACGCGGATAGTCGCAAGCGAAATTATTTGCCTCAAATCACCGTGCGCGCGATTGCTGCGTCGCAACAATTCGTCCCATCATTTCTGCGCACGGCCTACGCCGCTGTTTCAAAAGGAAAAAACCCGCTTCCTGACAGTCCGATGACGCGCCGGGAAGCGGGCTTTTTGCAATTTTCCGGTCGCTTTTTCGATATAGCGCCGGCTTGGCCGTCAGGCCGAATGGGCAGATCCGGACCGACGCCACACAATCGCTCGCTCATGCCCGCGACGCGCTGCGCGGGCTGGCTGAAGAAGCGCCGCGCGTGAGCGTCACCGCCCTTTCAGGATGTCGGAGCGCGATGTCGTATAGACGAGCCCGTCCGGGCCGAAATGGACGTTGAAGAACGCGTCGGTGTTGACGCCGTCCTCGAGCCAGCGCCAGCTCCAGACCGTCTCGGGTTTCAGCGGATACTGCGCGACGTCGCCGGGCTTGCCGAGCAGGCGCCGCACCTCGTCCTCGTCCATCCCCGGGCGCACTTTCGCGAAATTCTCGGCGGTCAGCACCTGTGTCGCGCCCGTGTAGCGCCCGTTCGCGTCGAGATCGACGAACCACGTCTGGTTGCCCATCGGGCCGCGCGGATATTCGAGACGCTTCGAGCCGTCGGTGAACGTGCGCTCGGTCTCGGGTTTGCCCATCGTGCCACGCACGTCGGCCTCGGTCGATTCGCCGACCTTCAGCCCCTTCAGCAGCAGCGGCGCGGGCTTGATCGCGTTGAAGAAGTCCCTGATACGTTGCACGTCGAGATGGCCTTGGTCGTCGCAACCGGTCAGCGCCAGCGCGGCGGCCAGCATCGTCACGGAAAGCAGCCGGAAACGAAAAATCATCGGAAAAATGGCGCGTGGAGAAACACGCGGCAAGGATACTCGCGCGGCGCCGAAAGCGCGAGACGGGCCGCGCGGCCCGTCGGAGGTTCAATGCGTCGTTTCGGTTTCGGTCCGGGCTTCGGACGCCCGAGTCGCCGGCGGCGCCGGGCGCGGCCCACTCGGCGGCGCGCCCGGACGGCCGCGCGTGCGCACCAGCTCGGCAAGCTGCCACGAGCCGAGCGCGAGGCAGCCGAACAGCACTTCGCGGCCACGCTTGACCACCGCGAGCGACAGCGCCGTCTCGCGGTCGACGCCGAACATCTGCGCGAGCAGCACGACGGTCGCCTCCTGCACGCCGAGCCCGCCCGGCACCATGAACGCCGCATGCCGGACGGCCTGCGTCATCGCCTCGATCGCGATCGCGCCGCCGATCGACACCGGATGGCCGAGCAGCGCGAGCGCCCAGTAGATCTCGAGCGCGCCGAGCACGTAGCCGGCCAATTGCCAGAAGAACGCGCTGAACAACAGGCCCGTGCGCGACATCAGCGAATCGATGTCGGCGTCGAGCCGGCGGCCGTCGACGCCCTGCAGCAGCCGGTGCGAATCGCCGAGCAGGCGGCCCGCGAAACGCTCGATCGCATGGAAGATGCCGCCGCGCCGCATCAGCACGACGCCGAGCACCGGCAACGGCAGCGTCAGCAGCAGCGCGAGGCCGATCGTGCCGCCGCCCATGTTGTCGGTCGTCGCGAGCAGCAGCACGAGGCCGAGCGCCGCGAACGCATACTGGACGACGATCGTCACGAGCACCTCGACGATCACCGACGCGGTCACGCGGCTCGCGTCGGGCACCTGCCAGCGCGCGAGCCGGATGCCGGCGATCTCTCCGCCGATCCCGACCACGGGCAGCAGCCGGTTCACGGCCTCGCGCACGGTCGCGATCCACCACAGGAACGCCAGCGACGCGCGCCGGTCGAGCAACTGGTGCCACGCGTATGCATCGAGCAGCAGCGGCAGCGCGTGGAACGGCACGAGCCACAGCAGCGCGTAACCGGCGCGCGCGAGCATCTGCGACACGTCGCCGACGCCTTCGTGCAGTCCCAGCGCGAGCAGGATGCCGATGCCGATCGGCCAGCCGAGCCACTTGATCCACTTGCTCATGACGGCTGCGCTCCCGGTGCGCGCGACGCATGCGCGCCGCGCCGGGCCGCGGGCCCGCCGAACACGTCGGCAAAGCCGCCGGTCGCGACGCCCGCCGCCTTCAGCGCGGCCGCGACACGCGGCGACAGCAGCGCATCCAGTTCGTCGACCGGTCGGTAGCCGGCCATCGTCGGCGTGATCGGACCGTCGCCGGCTTCGGCCGGATGGCAGTAGATCTCGCCGACGCCCGGCGGCAGCTTCGCGAGCGCGTCGAGCAGCACGGCCTCGTCCATCGCACCCGTATGCTCGATGCCGACCACGTAGTCGTTGTGCGCGAGCCCGGCCCGGTCGAGCCGCGCGCGCACCAGCGCGATCCACGGCTTGAGCAGCGCGGGCGCGCTCGTTTCGTACGGCAGCCGCACCGCGCGCAGCCCGTAGTCGCGGCCGATCTCGACGATCATCGACAGCACGGTCGGGTGCAGGTGGAAATGCTTGTGCGCGTTCACGTGATCGAGCGGCAGGCCGCTCGCCGCGAACGCGTCGAACTGCGCACGGATCTCGCGGCGCAGTTGCGCGCGCACGTGCGGCAGGAAGAAGAAGCGACAGCCGTCCTTCGCCATCGCGTCGCCGAAGCGCCCGTCAAGGCCGACGAGCGCGGGAATCTCGTGCGCGGGCAGCGTGGCTGGCCCGTCCGCGAGCACCAGATGCAGGCCGACCGCGAGCGACGGCAGCCGCCGCGCGCGCTCGATCGCATCCTGCGCCGCAGGCGCACCGACCATCAGGCTGGCGGCGTTCAGCACGCCGTCGCGATGCGCACGCTCGACCGCCGCGTTGACGCGCGGGTGCAGCCCGAAGTCGTCCGCGGTAAAGATCAGCGCCCGCGCCGCCCGCTGCGTCGTCACGGATCAGGCCTCGTGCGCGCGCAGGAAACGGAAGAACTCGACGCCTTCGCGCAGGCGACGCTTCATCATGTCCCAGCTCGTCAGCATCTCGCGCACGATTTCCCAGATCTTCGACGGGCGGAAGTAGAACTGGCGATAGAACTGCTCGAGATGGTGATAGATCTCGTCGCGCGACAGGTGCGGATAGCCGATCGCCGCGAGCTGCACGCCTTCCTTGCTGACCAGGTTGATGGTCTTGTTCTCTTCCATCCAGCCGTTCTCGACGGCCTGCTTGTACAACGTCGTGCCCGGATACGGCGCGGCGAGCGACACCTGGATCGTGTGCGGGTTGATTTCCTTCGCGTACTCGATCGTCTTCCTGATCGTCTCCTGCGTCTCGCCCGGCAGGCCGAGGATGAAGGTGCCGTGGATCTTGATGCCGAGCTTCTTGCAGTCCGCGCTGAAGCGGCGCGCGAAATCGGTGCGCACGCCCTTCTTGATGTTCACGAGGATCTGGTCGTCGCCCGATTCGAAGCCGACCAGCAGCAGGCGCAGGCCGTTGTCCTTCATGATCTTCAGCGACTTGTACGGCACGTTGGCCTTCGCGTTGCACGACCACGTGATGCCGAGCTTGCCCAGGCCGATGGCGATGGCTTCGGCGCGCGGCAGGTCGTCGGTGAAGGTGTCGTCGTCGAACATCAGTTCCTTCACTTCCGGCATGTTGTCGCGGATCCACTTCGCTTCCGCGAGCACGTTCTCGACCGAGCGCGTGCGGTAGCGATGGCCGCTGACCGTCTGCGGCCACAGGCAGAACGTGCAGCGCGACTTGCAGCCGCGGCCCGTGTAGATCGACACGTACGGATAGTTCAGGTAGCCGATGAAGTAGTTGTCGATCTTCAGGTCGCGCTTGTAGACGGGCGCGACGAACGGCAGCTCGTCCATGTTCTCCAGGATCGGACGCGCTTCGTTATGCTCGATCGAGCCGTCCTTCGCGCGCCAGCTCAAGCCCTTGATTTCGGGGAACGGCTTGCCTTCGGCGATTTCCTTGCAGGTGTAGTCGAATTCCTCGCGACACACGAAGTCGATCGCGTCGCTCGCCGTCAGCGAGTTGTGCGGATCGACCATCACCTTCGCGCCGACCATGCCGACCCGCATCGACGGCTTCATCTTCTTCAGGTCCTGCGCGAACATCGCGTCGGTCGGGAACGACGGCGTGCTCGTATGGATGATCACGAGGTCGTAGTCGTTGGCGATCTTCAGCGTTTCCTCGACCGACAGCCCGTCGGCCGGCGCATCGACGACGCAGCTGCCCGGCACGAGCGCGGCCGGCTGCGCGAGCCAGGTCGGATACCAGAAGGAACGGATTTCGCGCTTCGCCTGATAGCGCGAGCCGGCTCCGCCGTCGAAGCCGTCATACGAAGGGGCCTGCAAGAACAGCGTTTTCATGAATGCTCCGGTAGCCTGCATAGTTCGTTTCGTTACAACGATTCAGTCAAAAAACCGCGGGCCGCCCTGCCGGCGCCCGCCTCTCTGTCATGTCGCGCCGCGCGGCTTCGCCGTGCGACGCGTCTCGGCCCGCGGGCCGGGTTCGATCGACGGCGCTAGCGGCCGTCCACTGCTTCCACGGCCGCCGTCGCGCGTTCGCCGCCGACGACCGTCATCCTGGCGCCGCGCCACACGACCTGCGTGCCGAACACGGCCGCGAGCCACTCGAGCGCGAGCAGCGTGTCGCGCACCGCGACGAGCGGCAGGTCGCGCCAGAACGCGCGCCAGCCGTCCTCGCCGCGCGCGTGCAGCACGAGCCGCCCGAATGCGCCGACCGCGGCCGCCCCGCCCGCCAGCGTGCCGGCGAAGGTGCCGTCGAGGCGCAATGCCAGCACCGCGCCGATCGCGAGCCACGGCACGGTAAACGTGATGAACAGGAACGCGAAGCCGGCCGGGTTCAGCGAACGAATCGTGCGCAGCCAGCGCGTCTCGCGGTGCCACAGCGGCCCGAACGACGGTTCGATCACGTCGGTCGCGACCTCGACCTCGGACAGCACGGTGCGCCGCCCGAGGCGGCGCGGCAGCTCGGCCAGCCAGAAATCGTCGGCCAGCTCGTCCTTCAGCGCGAAGAGACCGCCGATCCGGTCGAGCGTGTCGCGCGTGAGCGCGAGCGTCGCGCCGAAGCCGAAGCGGCTCGAGCGGCCGAGGTGGGTGATCCGCACCGACGGCGCGAACCACGCGTCGACGAACTGCGCGCCGATCCGCGTCCAGAAGCCGCCGACGCTGCGCGCATGATACAGGCACGTGACGACCCCGACCGACGGGTCCGCGAGCGGCGCCGTCACGCGCTCCAGATAGTCGGGCTGCACCGCGATGTCGCTGTCCGCGATCACGATGCGGCCGTATTTCGCGCGCTCGGCGAGATTGATGAGGTTGCTGACCTTCAGGTTCTTGCCGTGCACACGCGCGTCGATCACGAGCGTGATGTCGCAATCCGGATGATCGGCGCGCAACCGCTCGACGACGGCCGCGGCCGGATCGGCCGACGATGCGACGCCGAACAGCACCTCGTAGCGAGGATGGCGCTGCGCGCAGAAGGTCGCGAGGTTTTCATACAGGTGCGGCTCCGCGCCGCACAGCGGCTTCAGCACGCTGACCGGCTCGAAGCCGTCGCGCACCGTCGTGCGCGGCGTGCGCGGCCGCGGCGCGAAGGCCGCGACGAGCGCATAGCCGGCCGCGGCCAGCGTGAACGCGATCAGGAGCCAGTCGAGCAGCGTGGCGGTGGGCGTCATGTGCGATGCCTCCCGGCGACGTGGGCGCCATGGCAACCGCTTGAGCGTGATTGAGCGTGATGCGGTATTCCGACAACGACGAACGCGGGCACGACCCGACTCCTTGTTCCAGCAGCGTCTGTAAGGGGAAGGCGCGACCCGTTGTTCGGGTTCGGCCATGCCCGGCTTCGCGTGGCGTATCCCCGCGCAGCGCCCGGACGGCATGCGGGAAGACTCGAATGGCTCCATCGGCACAAGATGGGCAGGCGGCGGATTTTAGCAGTCTGCGCCCCCCCGCGCGCGGTGCTACGCGAAACGGACTAGTGCAATTCCGGCAAAGCTGAGCGGTCGACGAGCCTGATCGGCCCGGCCACGTTCACATTAGCGTAAGCACTTTGCAGGCGTATTGCAGTCTTTAAAATCAAACGTTTCGTGCAAATTTGTATGTCGATGCGGTTTCACTTCCAATCGCCGTAAAGTTTGGTAATAAATCAGCGATTAGATTGATTTTCGCAACGATGGTCGCAAGCAACCCTGCGCCCCTGTAAGGCGCATGGGTATCCGCGCGCCGCCAGCACGTTCCGGAACCCTTTGGCAAAATCCTTGGCGTCTGTTGCGTCCGCGCATCACCACGCCACCCCGTTTCGAAGGTCTTCCGATGACACCGTTTTCCGTACTCGATCTCGCGCCCATTCCGGCCGGCGCCGACGCCTCGCAGGCGTTCCGCAACACCGTCGATCTCGCGCAGCACGCGGAGCGCTGGGGCTACCGGCGTTACTGGCTGGCCGAGCATCACAACATGCCGGGGATCGCGAGTGCGGCCACCGCCGTCGTGATCGGCCACGTCGCGGGCGCCACGCAGACGATCCGGGTCGGCTCGGGCGGCATCATGCTGCCGAACCATGCGCCGCTCGTGATCGCCGAGCAGTTCGGCACGCTCGCGTCGCTGTATCCGGGGCGCATCGACCTCGGCCTCGGCCGCGCGCCCGGCACCGACCAGACCACGTCGCGCGCGCTGCGCCGCGACCTGATCGGCAGTGCGGATTCGTTCCCGGACGACGTCGCCGAGCTGCAGCGCTACTTCGCGGAGCCGGTACCCGGCCAGCGCGTGCGCGCGGTGCCTGGCGCGGGGCTCGACGTCCCGGTGTGGCTGCTCGGTTCGAGCCTGTTCAGCGCGCAGCTCGCGGCGATGCTCGGGCTGCCGTTCGCGTTCGCGTCGCACTTCGCGCCCGACTATCTGATGCGGGCGCTCGAAATCTATCGCGCGCAGTACCGGCCGTCGGCCGCGTGGCCGAAGCCGCATGCGATGGTCGGCGTCAACGTGTTCGCGGCCGAGACCGACGACGAGGCGCGGCGCCTGTTCACGTCGCTGCAACAGCAGTTCATCAACCTGCGGCGCGGCACGCCGGGCAAGCTGCCGCCGCCCGTCGACGCGCTCGAGGCGAACGAACTCGAACTCGCGACCGTCGCGCATTCGCTGTCGTTCGCGGCGGTCGGCTCGCGCGACACGGTGCGCGACAAGCTGCGCGACCGTATCGCGCAGACGGGCGCCGACGAGCTGATCATCACCGCGCAGATCTACGATCATGCCGCGCGGCTGCGCTCGTTCGAACTGGCCGCGCAGATCCGCGACGAACTCGCGAGCGAGGCAAGCTGACGGCACGACCGCGCGCGGCCGGCCGCCCGCGCCGCGTCACTGCGGGCGCACGGCGTCCAGCCCGTCGAGCAGCGCCTTGTGGAACGCGTCCGGGTCCTGGATCTGCGGCGCGTGGCCGAGCGCCGGGAATTCGACGAGCTGCGCGCCGGGAATCGCGGCCTGCGTGCGCTTCGCGAGTTCGGGATAGCGGCCGAGCTTCGCGTGCACGTCGGGCGGCGCGACGTCCTTGCCGATCGCGGTCGTGTCCTTGTCGCCGATCATCAGCAGCGTCGGCACGCGAATCGCGCCGAATTCGTAGACCACCGGCTGCGTGAGGATCATGTCGTAGATCAGCGCGGAGTTCCACGCGACCGCGTCGCGGCCGGCGCCGCGATACATGCCGGCGAGCATCTGCACCCAGCGCTCGTACGACGGCGCCCACTTGCCCGCGTAGTAGGTCGCCTGCTCGTAGCGGCGGATGCCGTCGGCGTTGGTCTTCAGCTCGCGCGCATACCAGTAGTCGACCGACAGCGGCGGCACGCCGAGCGCCTTCCAGTCCTCGAGGCCGATCGGGTTCACGAGCACGAGCTGGTCGGTCGCCTTCGGATACATCAGCGCGTAGCGGATCGCGAGCATCCCGCCCGTCGAGTGGCCGACGATCGTCGCCGATTTCACACCGACCGATTCGAGCAGCGCGTGCGTGTTGCGCGCGAGTTGCTGGAAGCTGTACTGGTAGCGCTCGGGCTTCGACGACTTGCAGAAGCCGATCTGGTCGGGCGCGATCACGCGATAGCCGGCGCGGCTCAGCACGCCGATCGTGTCCTCCCAGGTCGCCGCGCAGAAGTTCTTGCCGTGCAGCAGCACGACGGTGCGGCCGTTCGGGTGCGCGGGCTGCACGTCGAGGTACGCCATCTCGAGGGTTTCGCGCTGCGACACGAACGCGTATTCGTGCACGGGCGCCGGATACGCGAACCCTTCCAGACGCGGGCCGTACGCGGGCCCGTCGTTGGCGGCGGGCGTCGCGGCGACGCTCGCAACGGGCATCGCGCACGCGGCGGCGCTCGCGCCGAGCACGGCGGCGCGCGCGGCGGACAGGATCTTGCAAATCGAAAGCATGGCGATCACGGTGATGGGGGGGCGCGCGCGGGCTGCCGGGTTGCCGCGGGCTGTCTCGGGCTGTCTCGAGCTGTCTCGCGCCCCGCGATTCTACGCGGTCGCGTGACGACGGCGCGCAACACTCCAACGCCGCGCGACTTCCGCGCGTACGACGAACTCGGGTATCGTGTGACGTGACCCTGAAACGCGTGCAGGCGAATTCCCATGAAAAACGTCCTCAGCATTCAGTCGCACGTCATCTACGGCCATGCCGGCAACAGCGCGGCCGTGTTCCCGATGCAGCGCCTCGGCGTCAACGTCTGGCCGCTCAACACCGTCCAGTTGTCGAATCACATGCAGTACGGCCACTGGGCCGGCAGCGCGATCGACGCCGCGAAGATGGAGCAGCTCGTCGACGGCATCGCCGCCATCGGCGCGCTCAAGCGTTGCGACGCGGTGCTGTCCGGCTTCCTCGGCTCGCCGCCACAGGCACGCGCGGCGGTCGAGATCGTGCGCTCGGTGAAGGCGATGAATCCGAACGCGTGGTACTTCTGCGATCCGGCGATGGGCCAGACGGGCGGCGTCCGGCCCGAGCCCGGCGTCGAGGAATTCATCGTGCAGGAGGTGCCCGCGCTCGCGGACGGCATGTCGCCGAACCATACCGAACTGCAGAAGCTCGCCGGGCGACGCATCGAGACCGTGGCGGAAGCCGTCGACGCGTGCCGCGCGCTGATCCGCCGCGGCCCGAAGATCATCCTCGTCAAGCACCTGCACGACCGCAACAGCCCGGCCGACCGCTTCAACATGCTCGCCGTCACCGAAACCGAAGCGTGGATCGGCCAGCGGCCGCTGTATGCGTTTCCGCGCCATCCGGTCGGTGTCGGCGACCTGACCAGCGCGATCTTCGTCGCGTGCCGGCTGCGCGGCGACTCGGTGCGCGCCGCGTTCGAACACACGCTCGCGGCCGTGCACGCGGTCGTGAAGGCCACCTACGACGCACGCCGCTACGAGCTCGAGCTCGTCGCCGCGCAGGATGAAATCGCGCGGCCGAGCGAATGGTTCGGCGCGTGGGTGACCGACGCCTGACGCGTGCGCATCGCCCTGCTCGCCGCGGCTGCCTGCTGCCGCACCTCGGCCGTCCTGCGGCTCCCTCGCTGTTCCCGCTGTTCCCGCTGTCCGCGTGCCGCGCAGCACCCGCCTCGCCCGTTGCCGCTGCCCCGCAGTCCGTGCGGCGGCGCACCGCCGGCTGCAACCCGGTCCACGCGTGCAAACGTTTCCGGACTTCACATGAATGACACCGATTCCTCGCTATGCTCGCGGCGGCACGCATCGGCGCAGCCGCATCCTGCGACCCGGTGTGCGCCCTTTCCGCAGGTCCCGCCAATCGGCTCCCTCTTTACCCCACGATAACGACCATGACCCGATCGAACCGTCGTGACTTCCTGCGCGTCGCCGCCGGCACTGCCGGCGCCGCCGCGCTGAACCTGTTTCCGCCCGTGATCCGCGATGCGCTCGCGATTCCCGCGAACCGCCGTACCGGCACGATCCGCGATATCGAACACATCGTGATCCTGATGCAGGAGAACCGCTCGTTCGACCATTACTTCGGCACGATGCGCGGTGTCCGCGGCTTCGGTGACCCGCGCCCGCTGCGCCTCGCGAACGGCAAGTCGGTGTTTCACCAGCCGGTCGGCCCGGCCGAACTGCTGCCGTTCCACCCGGGCGCCGACAAGCTCGGCCTGCAGTTCCTGCAGGACCTGCCGCACGGCTGGCAGGACATGCACGCTGCCTGGAACAAGGGCCGCTACGACCAGTGGGTGCCGAACAAGGGCACGACGACGATGGCGTACCTGAAGCGCGACGACATCCCGTTCCACTACCAGCTCGCCGACGCGTTCACGATCTGCGACGCGTACCACTGCGCGTTCCCGGGCTCGACCGACCCGAACCGCTATTACATGTGGACCGGCTACGTCGGCAACGACGGCACGGGCGGCGGCCCGGTGCTCGGCAACGATGAAAAGGGCTACGGCTGGACGACCTATCCGGAAGTGCTCGAACAGGCCGGCGTGTCGTGGAAGATCTACCAGGACGTCGGCACGGGGCTCGACGCGAAGGGTTCGTGGGGCTGGACGTCCAACCCGTACATCGGCAACTACGGCGACAACGCGCTGCTCTACTTCAACCAGTACCGCACCGCGCTGCCGGGCACGCCGCTGTACGACAAGGCGCGCACCGGCACCAACATCAGCGCCGGCGGCACGCTGTTCGACGTGCTGCAGCAGGACGTGAAGAACGGCACGCTGCCGCAGGTATCGTGGATCTGCGCGCCGGAAGCATATTCCGAGCACCCGAACTGGCCGGCCAACTACGGCGCGTGGTACATCGAGCAGGTGCTGAAGGCGCTCGTGTCGAATCCGGACGTGTGGAGCAAGACCGCGCTCTTCATCACGTATGACGAAAACGACGGCTTCTTCGATCACGTGCCGCCGCCGTTCGCGCCGCAGTCGCGCGACAACGGGTTGTCGACGGTCGCGACGACCAACGAGGTCTATGCCGGCGACGCGTCGCACATGGCCGGTCCGTACGGGCTCGGGCCGCGCGTGCCGATGCTGGTCGTGTCGCCGTGGACCAAGGGCGGCTGGGTCTGCTCGCAGACCTTCGATCACACGTCGCTGCTGCAATTCATCGAGGCGCGGTTCGGCGCGCAGTATCCGATCACGGCCGCCAACGTGTCGCCGTGGCGCCGCGCGGTGTGCGGCGACCTGACGTCGGCGTTCGAGTTCGCGACCGCGGACGCCGCGTGGCCGACGCTGCCCGACACGAGCGGCTACGCGCCGCCCGACCGCGTGCGCCATCCCGACTACATCCCGGTGCCGCCGGTGCTGCAGAAGCTGCCGAAACAGGAAGCCGGGCTGCGTCCGGCGCGCGCGCTGCCGTACGAGCTGTTCGTGCACGGCCGCGTCGAAGCCGCGAACGGGCAGTTCCGGCTGACCTTCGCGAACACGGGCCGCGCAGGCGCCGCGTTCCAGGTCCAGTCGCGCAACCGCGTCGACGGCCCGTGGGCGTACACGGTCGAAGCCGGCAAACGCATCGCCGATACGTGGAGCGCCGCCGCGTCGCTCGGCCTGTACGACCTCGACGTGTACGGCCCGAACGGCTTCTACTGCCATTTCCGCGGCCCGTTCGCGACCGGCGTCGGCAGCGCGAGCGTGAACCCCGAAGTGATCTACGGCTACGACGTCGCGAACGGCAACATCACGCTGCGCCTGATGAACCGCGGCCACAAGGCCGTGCGGCTGAAGGTCACGAACGCGTACGGCCACGGTCACGCGCGCACGTTCGACCTCGCGCCGGGCGCGCACGTCGACGATTACTGGGACCTGCGCGGCAGCCACGGCTGGTATGACCTGACCGTCAGCGACGGCCGCCAGCTCGGCTTCCTGCGCCGCTTCGCGGGCCACGTCGAAACGGGCCGCCCGAGCACCAGCGACCCGCTGATCCGCACGACCGCGTCGCACGACGACGCCGAAGCCGCATCGGACGCCCTGTCCGACTGACGTCGACCCACGCGCGGCGCGGCCCCGGCGGGCTGCGCCGCGTCTTTGCCCCGCAGCACTCCCCCTCTCTGCGCCCGTTCCGTTCGCGACGGGAAACTCCCGATACCGGCCGCCCGCGCTCGCGCGGAAGCTATGCGCAAATCCGCATCGAATGCGCGACAAATTTCCAAGACCCGCGCATATCGGCGACCTATATATCGAAGCAATCGGGGCTCTTCACGGAGCCTGACGGGAGATGTTTCCGAGGATCACGCTGCCGACCTCCCCGCCCGATTCCGAGAAGCGGTCGAACCGCCCGCCCGTCGCACGCGCCCGGCCCGCCCGGACGCGCGCGGTACCCACTCGCCGGTGTCGAACAAGAGGAACAACATGAAATTCCGTCATTCCCTGCTGTCGGTGTCCATTGCCTCCGCGCTTGCCCTCCTCTCGCAACAGGCTGCTCACGCTGCCGACGCAACCGACGTGAAGGTCGGCTTCGCCGCGCCGCTCACGGGCGTGAACGCCGGCTACGGCAAGGATCTGCAGAACGGCGTGCAGCTCGCGCTCGACGATGCGGTCGCGCAGAAGGTGCAGATCGCCGGCAAGCCTGCCCACTTCAATCTCGTCGTGCAGGACGACCAGGCCGACCCGCGCATCGGCGTGCAGGCCGCGCAGGCGCTGGTCGACCAGAACGTGTCGGTCGTGGTCGGCCACTTCAACTCGGGGACGACGATTCCGGCGTCGGTGGTCTACGACAAGGCCGGCATTCCGGTGATCGACCCGGCCGCGACCAACCCGACGCTCACGTCGCGCGGGCTCGCGAACATGTTCATGGTGATCGCGACCGACGGCCAGAACGCCGGCAACGCGGGCAAGTACGCGGTCGACGTGACGAAGGCGAAGCGCATCGCGATCATCGACGACCGCACCGCGTTCGGCCAGGGCGAGGCCGACGAATTCGAGAAGGCCGTGAAGGCTGCCGGCGGCACGATCATCGGACGCGAGTTCACCAACAACCAGGCGGTCGATTTCCGCGCGCAGATCACGAGCCTGAAGGGCAGAAACCCGGACCTGATCTTCTTCGGCGGCCTCGATTCGCTCGCCGCGAACTTCATCAAGCAGATGCGTCAGCTCGGGCTGAACGCGCAGTTCGTCGGCGGCGGCGGCGTGAAGGACAACGAGTTCATCAAGATCGCGGGCCCGGCCGCCGAAGGCGCGATGGCATGGGAATACGGCCGGCCGCTCGACGAGTTGCCGCAGGGCAAGGATTTCGAGGCGCGCTTCAAGAAGCGCTTCGGCGTCGACGTGCTGTCGTACGCGCAGTTCGGCTATGACGCGGCGTGGGCGGCGATCAAGGCGATGCAGGCGGCCGGTTCGACCGACCCGAAGGCCTATCGCCCGGCGCTGAAGAAAGTCGACTTCGAAGGCGTGACCGGCCGCATCTCGTTCGCGAACGACGGCTCGCTGAAGAGCGGGATGTCGACGCTGTACCAGGTGAAGAACGGCGCGTGGAAGACGATCGTGACCAAGGGAGGCTGATCGGCGAGGCAGGCGGCCGGCGGCGGGCACGCCGCCCGGCCGTGAAGATCGGCGGAATCACCCCGATCTCATATGACGACTGATGTTAAAGCGATTTCACCCGCGCGCAGCCGCGCGGGCTCCGCAACTCGGCGGTCAGCCGGCTTCGGCCTCCGCCGCCTCGTGCGCGCGGCGCAGCCGCTCGCGGCTGTTCGTGAGATGCGTGCGCATCGCGGCGCGGGCCGCTTCCGGGTCGTGGCGCGCGATTGCCTCGTAGATGTCCTCGTGCTCGTGATTCAGCCGGCCGACGTAGCGCTCGAGGTCGTCGCCGGCAAAGCGCGCCGAATTCACGCGCGTGCGCGGGATGATCGACGTGCCGAGCTGCGTCATGATGTCGACGAAATAGCGGTTGCCGGTGGATTGCGCGATCTGCAGGTGGAACTGGAAGTCGAGCTGCGCGGTGTCGCGGCCGCCGCCCGCGCCCGTCGCGATCGCGTCGAGCGCGCGCCGCAGCGCGGCGAGGTCGCCATCGTTCGCGCGCTGCGCGGCGAGGCTCGCGCACTCGCTTTCGAGGCTGATGCGCAGCTCCAGCACCGCGAGCACGTCGCGCAGCGTCGTGATCGTCGCGGGATCGATGCCGAGCGTCTGGCGGCGCGACGGCTCGAGCACGAAGCTGCCGATGCCGTGGCGCGTCTCGACGAGGCCGCTCGCCTGCATCCGCGAGATCGCCTCGCGCACGACCGTCCGGCTCACGCCCTGCGCCGCCATGACTTCGGTTTCGGTCGGCAGCTTGTCGCCGGGACGCAGCGTGCCGTTTTCGATCTGCGCGGTCAGCGCGTCGACGACATCTTGTGCGAGGCTGCGTGCGCGACGGCGCGGCGCGGCGGGAAGCGTAGGCACGGACATGTGGCCGGTTCCTTTTTGAATGATCGTAATGTGAGCCGAGGGTTTACGCGGGGTTTGAGCGAAAGCCGATGATTCATTATACTGCGTCACAAGTCATCCGACGACTGATGATCGGCGCACAGTCTCCTGTCGACTCAGGTCGGCTGTTCAGTCCCGCCTGGTCCCGTGCGTAACGATCGATCGACCCGTGTTCGCGTGCTGCGCTCCATGGGCCCGGTTGTCGCTTCCACCCCGTGCTCGGGTTGCGTCGACATGCGGGGCTTGCGCGCCGCGCACGTCGGTTGTCGAATGATCGCACCTCACGCCGCGCGCGGCAAAGCTTTTGCCGCACGGCATCGCCTACTTTTTCGCCATCGCCGCCCATGAACGCCGTCACTGCCTCGCCTTCCCACGACACGCCGCGCATCGTCGACCTGCAAGCGATTCCGGTCGCCGGCCACGACAGCATGCTGCTCAACCTGAGCGGCGCGCACGGCCCGTTCTTCACCCGCAACCTCGTGATCCTGAAGGACAGCGCGGGCCGCACGGGCGTCGGCGAAGTGCCGGGCGGCGAGAGCATCCGCCGCACGCTCGACGACGCGCGCGCGCTCGTCGTCGGCCAGCCGGTCGGCAACTATCACGCGGTGCTCAACGACGTGCGCCGCACCTTCGCCGACCGCGACGCGAGCGGCCGGGGGCTGCAGACCTTCGACCTGCGCACGACGATCCACGCGGTCACCGCGCTCGAAGCCGCGCTGCTCGACCTGCTCGGCCAGCATCTCGGCGTGCCGGTCGCCGCGCTGCTCGGCGAAGGCCAGCAGCGCGAGCGGGTCGAAATGCTCGGCTACCTGTTCTACGTCGGCGATCGCACGAAGACGGCGCTCCCCTATCGCGACGGCCGCGGCGCGACCGACGACTGGACCCGCGTGCGCGACGAGGCCGCGCTGACGCCCGAAGCCGTCGTGCGGCTCGCCGAAGCCGCGCATGCGCGCTACGGCTTCAACGACTTCAAGCTGAAGGGTGGCGTGTTCGACGGGGCGAGCGAGATCGAAGCCGTGACGGCGCTCGCCGAGCGCTTCCCCGACGCGCGCGTGACGCTCGATCCGAACGGCGCATGGTCCCTCGACGAGGCCGTGCGACTGTGCCGCGATCAGCATCACGTGCTCGCGTATGCGGAAGATCCGTGCGGCGCGGAGAACGGTTACTCGGGCCGCGAGGTGATGGCCGAATTCCGCCGCGCGACGGGGCTGCCGACGGCCACCAACATGATCGCGACCGACTGGCGGCAGATGGGCCATGCGGTGCAGTTGCACGCCGTCGACATCCCGCTCGCCGATCCGCATTTCTGGACGATGCAGGGCTCGGTGCGGGTCGCGCAGATGTGCCGCGACTGGGGCCTCACGTGGGGTTCGCATTCGAACAACCACTTCGATGTGTCGCTCGCGATGTTCACGCACGTCGCGGCCGCGGCGCCCGGCCAGGTCACCGCGATCGACACGCACTGGATCTGGCAGGACGGCGAACGGCTGACGCGCGAGCCGTTGAAGATCGAGAACGGGCTGGTGGAAGTGCCGAAGCGGCCGGGGCTCGGCATCGACATCGACATGGATGCGGTCGCGCTCGCGCACGAGCTGTACAAGCAGCACGGCCTCGGCGCCCGCGACGACGCGGCGGCGATGCAGTATCTGATCCCGGGCTGGACGTTCAACAACAAGCGCCCGTGCCTCGTGCGTTGAGGGCGCGACGAACCGGGCGGCAGGTCCGCCCGGTCGGACGGAATGATGCGGTTCGCCGGTGGATTGGCGATCGCCGGCCGGGAAAGGCCGGCGAAGCAAAAGCGGGATTCGCGCGCGCGCGGCTAGCCTATCGCCCGCTGATGGATCCCCTGGCCTGCCGCCCCCCTAACCGGGCGTCCCTAACCGGGCGTCCCTAGCCGGCTGCGCCAATCCCCCGCGCCATCCCCGACGCGGCGAACACGATGACGATCACCAGCACCGCCTGCCAGTGGCCGATCCGCACATAGGTGCGCGCACGGCCGATATCGGGCATCTGCTGCCGCCGCGCGGCGACACGCCAGCGGATCAGCCCCAGCATCGGCACGACCTCGAGCAGCAGGATCAGCACGAGCGCGGTCATCTTCAGGTGAAAGAGCGGTTCGTGCAGGTAGTACGCGGTGCCTTTCTCGAAACCGCCGAACGCGCGTGCGACGCCCGTCGCGATCAGCACGAGCGCCGACACGCCCCAGACCGCGTCGGCCTTGAACACGCCGGGCAAATCGACCGCCTGCGCGGATGCGATGAGCCGGCGCAACGCGCGGTTACGCGCCGCGATCGCGGCAAACGCGACGCCGAACGCACTCAGGTGAATGGCAGCCAGCAACCAACGGACGATCATCGCGCCTCCTTGTCGCCCGCGCCCGGTGCGCGAGCCTGTCAGACGATTTGCTTGAGCGCCGCGTCGAGCGCGAGCACCGCGACGCGGTCCCCTTCGGTCGCGAGCGGCGTGCGCATCACGACCTGCCGGTTGTGGCCGACAGCCGCCGGCGAATCCCACAGCAGTTCCACCTTCGGCCGATTGAACAGGCTGCCGCGACGCGGCGGCACGACCGCCTGCTGCGCGCCCTGCTCGCCCGCGGCGGGCGCGGCAGGTGCGACCCGGCCGGGCCAGCGCACCGACAGTTCGCGCGCGTCGTACTGGCCGACCTTGCGGCTTTCCATCCAGACGATCGCGGTGCGCGTCAGCACGTCGAGCGAGATCGCATACCGGCCGACCGCGAAGCGGCGCGCGGCCACGTTGGTCCGCCACAGCGGCCGCGGCCGGCAGATCCAGACGATCGCCGCGTACAGCGCCGGCGCGGCGACGAGCCAGCCGTTGGTCGCCGTCACCGCATGCAGCGCGCGGCGCCAGCCGGCCGCCCACGTGAACGCGCCGATCGACCACGCGGCAAACAGGAAACCGATCAGCGCGAACACGCGCAGCGCCTGGCGCAGCCACTGCGGCAGCGGATGGAACGGCCGCTCGGCCCGCGCGGCGGCGCCCGGCAGCGCGAGCAGCAGGAAGATCAGGATGAGGTAGAGGAATGCCCACGGCGACGACACCATCGCCGACAGCGACGAGCGATAGCCCATCTGGGACATCGAGAACAGCCAGCGCGCGAGCAGCACGAGACCGATCGCGCGCAACGCGAAGATCACGCCGGCGCCGGGGGCCGGCGCTGCGCGCGTGGTTTTCGTTCTCGCCAAGACTGCTCTCCTCTGGATAGTCGTACCGGGCCGGATTTCACGGCACGGCCATTATAGGGACATTACCGTCTGGACAGACGGCAGGATGGCGTGCCGGGCCGCTTCGGAGGCCGTTCGCAGCGTCGGGCGCGGCGAGAATACAACAGATCCGCGCCGCAGATGTGACAACGCCCCGCCGGAAAACCCGGACGGGGCGTCGTGGCGGCCGCGCGGCGGCGGCCCGCAATCAGCTTGCGTTGACTTCGCGGAGCACCGTGCGACGCTTCTGGCGCAGCAGTTCCTCGTAGCCCTTCACGTAGTTCTGCGCCATCACCTTCGACGAGAAACGGGCTTCGAACGCGGCGCGAACCTTCTCGCGCGGCAGCGTATCGAGACGCTTGAGCGCGGCGACGGCCGACAATTCGTCTTCGACGACGAAGCCCGACACGCCGTTGTCGATCACTTCCGGCACCGAGCCGCGCTTGAACGCGATCACCGGCGTGCCGCAGGCCATCGCCTCGATCATCACCAGGCCGAAGGGCTCCGGCCAGTCGATCGGGAACAGCAGCGCGTGCGCGTTGCCGAGGAATTCGGTCTTTTCGGACTCGCTGATTTCGCCGATGTACTCGACGTGCGGCAGCGCGAACAGCGGCTTGATCTTCTCTTCGTAGTACGCGCGGTCGGCCTTGTCGAGCTTCGCGGCGATCTTGATCGGCAGGCCGGCCTGCTCGGCGATGCGGATCGCCGTGTCGACGCGCTTCTCCGGCGAGATGCGGCCGAGGAACGCGAGGTAGCTCGGCTTCACGTTCGGGATCGGCGTCAGCAGGTTTTCCGGCAGGCCGTGGTAGACGGTCGACAGCCAGTTCGCCTGCGGCAGCGGGATGCGCTGGTTGTCGGAGATCGACACGACCGGCACGTCGCTGAACGCGTTGAAGATCGGCTGCAGTTCCGGCAGGTCGAGACGGCCGTGCATCGTCGTCAGATGCGGGACCGGCTGGCGCGAGAACAGCGAGAACGGGTAGTAGTCGATATGGCAGTGCAGGACGTCGAACTCTTCCGCGCGGCGGCGCACCTGCTCGAGGAGCAGCATGTGCGGGGCCATCACGTCGCGGATCGTCGGGTCGAGGCGCAGCGCCTGCGGCCAGCACGCTTCGAGCTTCGCGGAGGTTTGCGAATCGCCGCTCGCGAAGAGCGTGACGTCATGCCCCATCTCGACGAGTGCTTCGGTCAGATAGGACACCACTCGCTCGGTACCGCCGTACAGTTTCGGGGGCACCGCTTCATGCAACGGAGCGATTTGGGCGATTCGCATGCGTAACTCCTAAAAAATCGGCAAAAAACCAGGTATGGGTCGGCAACCTGCCGGTGGTCCGGGCTGGAAACATGTCGTCCGAACCTCGGACGAATCAGCCTGCCGGGGGCGTCGAACCCGCGCTGCTCAAGGAGCGTCGGCGACGCGACAGGCATAGAACGTTTGAAACGAAGACCCGTTGACAGGGGTTCGTAAAAAAACCTGGAATCGAACCCGGAGCCGATTATCTAGGGTTATTCCCGATACGGCGCACGACATTTCAAACACTTTACTTTGTTACAAAGGCGCAACACTTTGCAACCCGCGGACTCGGGCGTCCGTTCTAGAGTGGAAGGCCGTTTTGGCGATCCTTGTTAACCCGCAGCTGCCGGCAGCGTGATTCCGGCATGGAGGACGGGATGCCGGATTTTATCTCAAAATCGAGCGCGAGCCCCTGGCCAAGGCAAGATTCGCGCAGCGCGACGCGCGGCGTTGTTTACAATGCCGGATTATTCAGTCCGGGCGAACGCCGGCCTGCGACCCAGCCGCCCCGCTCAATCACCGAATCACCGCACCCATATTTTGGAATCTCTCACCCCCGCCCAGCGCAACGCCCACAACGCGAAGCTGTCGAGCTACGCGCATCGGCCGATCGCGTTCCTGTTCCGCTACATCCGCCTCCACCCCGTCGCGCACCTGGTCGTGCTCTGCAGCGTGCTGGCCGCCGTCGGCTGCGCGCTCGGCTCGCAATATGCGATCAAGCACCTGATCGACGTGCTCGCGACCGGACGCCATCACCCGGGCCCGCTGTGGAGCGCGTTCGCGCTGCTCGTCGGGCTGATCGCGGCCGACAACCTGCTGTGGCGCGTCGGCGGCTGGGTCGCCGCGCACACGTTCGTCGCGGTCACCGGCGACCTGCGGCGCGACCTGTTCCAGTACCTGATCGGCCATTCGCCGACGTATTACTCGGAGAAGCAGCCCGGCACGCTCGCCAGCCGCATCACGGCCACGTCGAACGCGGTCTACACGTCGGAGAACACGATGGCGTGGAACGTGCTGCCGCCGTGCATCGCGGTGATGGGCGCGATCCTGATGATCATCGTCGTCAATCCGCTGATGGCGGCCGGCCTGCTCGGCTGTTCGGCCGTACTGTCCGTCATCCTGTTCAAGCTCGCCGGCCGCGGCTCCGCACGCCATCACGCGTTCGCGGCGAAGGCCGCGGCGGTCGACGGCGAGCTCGTCGACGTGATCGGCAACATGGGCCTTGTGCGCGCGTTCGGGATGACGCTGCGCGAACAGAAGCGCTTCAGCGCGACGGTGAAGGCCGAGATGGACGCACGCCAGCAGAGCCTGCTCTATCTCGAAAAGCTGCGGCTGCTGCACGCGGTGATCACCGCGATGCTGTCCGCCGGCCTGCTTGGCTGGGCGCTGTGGCTGTGGGACCAGGGCCGCGCGACGTCGGGCGACATCGTGCTCGTCAGCTCGCTCGGCTTCACGATCCTGCACGGCACGCGCGACCTCGCGGTCGCGCTCGTCGACGTCACGCAGCACGTCGCGCGCCTGTCCGAAGCGGTGAAGACGCTGCTCGAGCCGCACGGGATGCCGGACCGCTCGGACGCGCAGCCGCTGTCGGCCACGGGCGGCCGCGTCGACTTCGAGCGCGTGACGTTCGCGTACCCGCACCGCCGCGCGATCCTCGACCACTTCGACCTGCATATCGAGCCGGGCCAGCGCGTCGGCCTGATCGGCAAGTCGGGCGCGGGCAAATCGACCGTGCTCGCGCTGCTGCAGCGCTTCTACGACACGCAGGACGGCGTCGTGAAGGTCGACGGCCAGGACGTGAAGGCCATCACGCAGGACAGCCTGCGCCACGCGATCGCGCTGGTGCCGCAGGACATCTCGCTGCTGCACCGGACCATCTACGACAACATCGCGTACGGCCGCCCCGACGCGACCCGCGACGAAGTGCTCGCCGCAGCGCGCGACGCGCGCTGCGCGGAGTTCATCGAGGCGATGCCGGAAGGCTATGACACGATCGTCGGCGACCGCGGCGTCAAGCTGTCGGGCGGCCAGCGCCAGCGCATCGCGATCGCGCGCGCGATCCTGAAGAATGCGCCGATTCTGCTGCTCGACGAAGCGACGTCGGCGCTCGACAGCGCATCCGAGGAAGCGATCCAGAGCGCGCTCGACCGACTGATGGTCGGCCGCACGGTGATCGCGATCGCGCACCGCCTGTCGACGCTGCGCAACTTCGACCGCATCATCGTGATGAGCAACGGCAAGGTGATCGACGACGGCCCGCCCGAGGTGCTGCGCAGCCGCCCCGGCCTGTACCGCGATCTGCTCGCGAAGCAGCACGGCCGCCATCATGCGGCCACCGACGGCAACACGCCGACCGGCGAACGCGTGGCCTGACGCGCGTCGGCATCCGGCCAACGAAAAAGCCGCCGTGCTTGCTCGCACGGCGGCTTTTTCAATTGCAGCGGCAGCAATGGATCGGGATCAGACCTGCTGCAGATCGCGCAGAAAATTGTCCCGCCACACCGACACGTTGTTCTCGCGAAGCTGCGCGATCATGTCCGCATAGCGTGCGCGCCGTTCGGCGAGCGGCATCGTCAGCGCCTGCGACAGCGCATCGGCCATCCCGTCGATATCGATCGGATTGACGATCAGCGCGCCCGTGAGCTCGCGCGCGGCGCCCGCGAAGCGCGACAGCACCAGCACGCCCGGATCGTCCGGATTCTGCGCGGACACGTACTCCTTCGCGACGAGGTTCATCCCGTCGCGCAGCGGCGTCACGAAACCCACGCGCGCGAGCCGGTACAGCGCGGCCAGCAGCTGCCGGTCGTACTGGCGGTGAATGTAGAGGATCGGCGCCCAGTCGAGCTCCGCGTAGCGCCCGTTGATGCGCCCCGACTCCGCTTCGAGCTGCAGCCGGATGTCCTGATACGCGCGCAGGTCCGCGCGCGTCGACGGCGCGATCTGCAGGAACGACACGCGGTTGCGAATCGACGCCTGATGCTCGAGCAGCTTCTCGAACGCCCGGAAGCGCTCGACGAGCCCCTTCGAATAATCGAGCCGGTCGACGCTCATGATCAGTTGCCGCCCGCGCAGCGACGTCGCGAGCGTGCGCACCGCCTTGCCGTGCTCGCCCGCCTGCGCGAGCGACGCGATCTCGTCCGGATACACGCCGATCGGATAGGCGGCCGCGCGCAGCGTCTGGCCGAACGCCCGCACGTGCGCCGTGTGCCCGTCGTGCTCGACCTCGCCGTCCGCCTCGAACGCGATGTAGTCGCAGAACGCGCGCAGATCGGGCTCGGTCTGGAAGCCGAGCAGATCGAACGCGCACAGCGACTCGACGAGCTCGCGGTGCGGCGGCACGTTGACGAGCACCTGCGCGGCCGGAAACGGGATGTGCAGGAAGAAGCCGATGCGGTTCTTCACGCCGGCGTCGCGCAGCGCGCGCGCGAACGGAATCAGGTGATAGTCGTGCACCCAGATCACGTCGTCGTCCTGCAGCAGCGGCACGAGCTGCTGCGCGAGCCACACGTTGACGCGGCGGTAGCCGTCGAATTCGTGGCGATCGTACTGGATCAGGTCCGCGCGGTAGTGAAACGCGGGCCACAGCGTCGCGTTCGAGAAACCGCGGTAGTACTGGTCGTAATCGCGGCGCGACAGCCCGACGGTCGCGAACGTCACCGGCCCGCGCTCCTCGATGCGGATCTGCGGCTGCGGCGCGCCGGACGCGACCACTTCGCCGCTCCAGCCGAACCACATGCCGCCGGTTTCCTTCAGCGCGTCGTAGACGCCGATCGCGAGGCCGCCCGCCGCCGGTTCGCCTTCCGAAATCGGTGCGACGCGGTTTGAAACGATGATGAGCCGGCTCATGCGTGCGGTTGCCCCGCGTCGAGCCAGCGTGCGATCTGCTCATGCAGTGCGTCGACCGAATCGAGCCGCATCCGCGCGGACGTCTCGCCCGCGCCGACCTTGATCGACAGGCCGCCGCGCGCGTTGACCACCGCGAAGCCCTTCTCGTCGGTCAGGTCGTCGCCCGCGAACAGCGGCACGCGGCCCGCAAACGGCGGCTCGTCGAGGAACGCGGCCAGCGCGCGCCCCTTGTCGACGCCCTTCGGCTTGATCTCGAACACCATCTTGCCGGGTTGCAGCACGTACGCATCCGGATAGTCGGCGACGAGGCGCTCGGCCGCTTCGCGCGCCACCGCCTCGCGCTCGGGCGCATTGCGAAAGTGCAGCGCGACGGCCGCACCCTTGATTTCGAGCAGCATGCCCGGATGGCGATCGACCACGCCCGCGAGCTCGCGCTCGATGCGCAGCAGGCGCTCGTCGTTGAAGCCGATGCGCTGCGTGTCGCCGTTCGCGTCGCGGCGCTCCGCGCCGTGCAGGCCGGCGATCGGCAGGCCGGGCATCTTCAGGAACGTGTCGAGGTTGTCGATCCCGCGTCCGGACACGATCGCGACCGCGCCGTGCGAGCGGCGCGACAACTCGTCGAGCAGCGTCAGCAGCGACGGCGGAACGTGAATGCTGTCGGGGGTCGGCGCCAGCTCGACGAGCGTGCCGTCGAAGTCGAAGAAGAACGCGGTATCGGTCAGGGACAGGGAAGCCGGAACGGATTGCATCGATTCGATAGTCTGAGGGCGGCCGGCACATGCCGGCCGCCGCTGCGCGAATGGAGTTGTGCGCATCTTACCGCGCCTGCGCCCCCAGATGGGCGAAACGGGGCAGCGCGGACCTCGCGCCAGCCGCCGCGTCAACTGCGACATATTGCCCCGCTCGCCAACCCCGTACCGGTTTCAAAAGGACGCAGGCGCGCGAATTGCGCTACAGTCGCAACCGCCTGCCGCGCGACGCATGGCATCGCGCCGGCCGGTCACCCATTTCGCCCGATCGAGCCCCAGGATGCCGTCTCGCCTCTCCCGCCTCATCCGCACGGCCGCGGCCCTCGCCGCCGCCGTGGCGCTCGCCGCGTGCACGCACGACGAGCCGCGCTGGAACCTGACCAACGTCACCGGCCACTTGCCCGACCTGTCGTTCGAGCTGACGGGCGGCGACGGCCGTCCCGTCGACGCCGACGCGTTCCGCGGCCGCGTCGCGCTCGTCTACTTCGGCTACACGCACTGCCCCGACGTCTGCCCCGAAACGCTGGCGCGGTTGATGGAAGTGCTGGCGAAGCTCGGCCCGCAGGCGGATAACGTGCGCATCCTGTTCGTCTCGGTCGACCCCGCGCGCGATACGCCGCAGGCGATGCAGTCCTATGTCGCCGCGTTCGACGCCGCGCATGCGCGTGGCCTGACCGGCACCGATGGCCAGATCGAATCGCTCGCGAAGCGCTATCGCGTCGCGTACCAGATGGAAAAACGCGATCCGTCCGGCGGCTACGAAGTAACGCACAGCTCGGCCGTCTACGTCTTCGACGCGACCGGCCGCGCACGCCTGCTCGCGACCGATCGCGATTCGCCCGACGCCATCGCCGCCGATGTGCGCCGGATCATCGACACTGCCTCCACGACCTGAATTCCGCCATGAACACGAAAACGACCCTCAAGACGTTCGCCCTCGTCGCCGCGCTGTGCGCCGGCGCGCACGCGTATGCCGCCGGCGCGATCAGCGCGCAGAACGCGTGGGTGCGCTGGCTGCCGAACAAGCTGCCCGCGGGCGGCTACGTGACGCTCGTGAACACCGGCGACAAGCCGATCGACCTCGTCGACGTCGACAGCCCCGACTACGGGATGGCGATGCTGCACCAGACGGTCTCGAACGGCTCGACGCAGAAGATGGAAATGGTCGACAAGCTGACGATCCCCGCGCGCGGCAAGGTCGACATCGCGCCGGGCGGCTATCACTTCATGCTCGAGGAACCGAAGCACGCGATCAAGCCCGGCGACACCGTGCACCTGCGCCTGAAATTCTCCGACGGCGAAACGGTCGATGCGCCGTTCGCCGTGAAATCGCCGGCCAAGACGAAGTGATGCGCGCGCGATGAACGTCCTGTACTGGCTCGATCCGTGGGAACCGTCGCCGACCGTGGTCATCGCGGTGCTGACGGCCGCCGTGCTGTTCGCGCGCGGCGCGAGGAAGGCGAAGGTGTCGCCGCTGCGGCAGTTCTCGTTCTGGTTCGGGCTGACCGCGCTCTACATCGCGCTGCACACGCGGCTCGACTACTTCTTCGAGCACGAATTCTTCCTGCACCGCGCGCAGCACCTCGTGCTGCACCATCTCGGGCCGTTCTTCATCGCGCTGTCCTATCCGGGCGCGGCGATCCGTGCGGGCATTCCGTTCCGCTGGCGGCAGCGCTTCGTGCGCCCCGCGCTCGCGTGGGCGCCGGTGCGGGCGACGCTCGACGTGGTGTTCCATCCGGTCGTCGCAGTCGTGCTGTTCGTCGGGCTGATCTATTTCTGGCTGCTGTCGCCGATCCACTTCATCGCGATGCTCGACTGGCGCCTCTATCGCGTGATGAACTGGAGCATGGTGATCGACGGGCTGCTGTTCTGGTGGCTCGTCGTCGATCCGCGCCCGGCGCCGCCCGCGCGGCTGTCGCCAGGCCGCCGGATCCTGATCGTCGTCGCGGCGATCCCGCCGCAGATCGCCCTCGGCGCGCTGATCTTCTTCACGCCGCACGAGCTGTATCCGATCTATTCGATCTGCGGCCGCGCGTTCACGTGGCTGAGCCCGCTGCGCGACCAGCAGATCGGCGGCCTGCTGCTGTGGATTCCCGGCTCGATGATGAGCGTGATCGGCGCGCTGATCGCACTGCGGCACTGGCTGCGGCTATCCGCGCGCGGGCGCCTGATCGGCGAACGGGTCGCGCAGCGCGCGGACAAGCCGCCGGTCGCACGCACCGCGCACTGACCGCCGCGGCGCGCGGCGCGCGTCATGCTCGCGCGCTGCTCATCCACACGTGCGGGATGCCGTCCTCGTCGTGCACGTCCGAACTCGGCGTGAAGCCGAATGCCCCGTAGAAACGCTGCAAGTGGGCCTGCGCATGCAGGCTCACCGGCGTATCCGGCCATTGCGCGCGGATATGCTCGAGCGCGCGCGACAGCAGCCCGTTGCCGAGGCCCGCGCCGCGAAACGCGGCGGTCGTCAGCACGCGGCCGATGCGCACGTCGGTGTGCTGCGCGTCCGGCAGCAACACGCGCAGATAGCCGGCCAGGCGGCCGGCCGGATCGAAGGCGGCCAGGTGCCACGCGGCCTGGTCCGCATCGTCGATGTCGCGATACACGCAGTTCTGTTCGACGACGAATACGGCGCTGCGCGCTTCGAGGATCGAATAGATTTCGCGTGCCGTCAGCGCGTCGAAGGGTTTCCAGCGCCAGTCGAGATCGGCGGCGCTCGGGGATGCGGCGGGTGCGGAGGCGTTCATGTGCGGTCCTGATTCGGGCGCGCCGGCCGGCGCGCGGCAACCGTCGATTATGCCTCGAAGCACGCGTCGCGCGCGACCGCCTGCCCGCGCGCGAAAAAAAGGCCCCGCATCGCGCGGGGCCTGCTCGTCATGCGGTCATGCCGGCATCTGGCCGAAGCGGCCGCTGTTGAAATCGTCGATCGCGGTCCGGATTTCCTCTTGCGAATTCATCACGAACGGGCCGTAACCGACGACCGGCTCGTCGATCGGCTCGCCGCTCAGAATCAGCAGCTTCGCGTCGCCGTTCGCTTCGATCTCGACGTCTCTGCCGTCGCGGCCGAGTTGCACGAACTGCGCTTCGCGCGCCACCGTCTCGCCGTTCACCAGCACGGTGCCGCTCAGCACGACCACCGCGAGCGTGCGCCCTTCGGCGACCGGGAACCGCGCATGGCCGCCCGCCACGAGCCGCACGTCCCACACGTCGATCGGCGTGTGCGTGCGGGCCGGGCCGCGCCGCCCGTCGAACTCACCGGCGATGATCCGCGCGCGCCCCGCGCCGTCCGGCAGCTCGACCACCGGGATATCGGCGTTCAGCAGCGTCTGGTAGCCGGGCGCGCCCATCTTGTCCGCGGCGGGCAGGTTCACCCACAGCTGCACCATCTCGAGCGGGCCGCCCCGCGTCGTGAACGCCTCCGAGTGGAATTCCTCGTGCAGGATCCCGCTCGCGGCCGTCATCCACTGCACGTCGCCCGGGCCGATCGTGCCGCCCGCGCCCGTCGAGTCGCGGTGCGCGACTTCGCCGTCATAGACGATCGTCACCGTTTCGAACCCGCGGTGCGGATGCTGGCCGACACCGCGCGGCGCGCTCGCCGGTTCGAACGTCGCCGGACCGGCGTAATCGAGCAGCAGGAATGGGCTCAGGTGCGTGCCGTGAGACTGGTAGCTGAACATCGAACGCACCGGGAAACCGTCGCCGACCCAATGGCCGCGCGGCGCACTGTACACACCCTGGATCTTCTTCATTTGCCTTCTCCGAATTGCGGCGAAACCCGTGTTTCGCATCCTTGAGCGACAATATAGAGATGGAACGATCGATCCGGTAGACTGCCGGAATCGCACTCAGCGTTCCATTTCATGAACGATAAAGCGCGGGATCTGAACGATCTCTACTACTTCGTGCAGGTCGTCGAACATGGTGGCTTCGCGCCGGCCGGGCGCGCGCTGGACATGCCGAAATCGAAGCTGAGCCGCCGTATCGCGCTGCTCGAGGCGCGGCTCGGGATGCGGCTGATCCAGCGTTCGACGCGCCGCTTCACGGTCACCGACGTCGGGCAGACCTATTACGCGCATTGCCGCGCGATGCTCGTCGAGGCCGATGCCGCCGACGAGGCGATCGCGCTGCTGCACGAGGAGCCGCGCGGCATCGTGCGCGTCAGTTGCCCGATCGTGCTGCTCGATTCGCTGGTCGGCACGATGATCGCCGCGTTCATGGCCGCGTGCCCGCGCGTCGAGATTCACCTGGAAGCCACCAACCGGCGCGTCGACGTGGTCGGCGAAGGGATCGACGTCGCGATCCGCGTGCGGCCGCCGCCGCTCGAGGACAGCGATCTCGCGCTGCGCGTGCTCGCCGAGCGCGGCCAGTGCCTCGTCGCGAGCCCCGCGCTGCTGCGCGAGCATGGCGTACCGGCCGTTCCCGCCGATCTGACGCGCCTGCCGAGCCTCGATCACGGCGTGCCGCAGTCCACGCACGTGTGGCGGCTGCGCGGGCCCGACGGCGCGCACGCGGAAATCCATCACCAGCCGCGCTTCGTGACGGGCGGCATGCTCGCGCTGCGCGCGGCGGCCGCCGCGGGCGTCGGCGTCGTGCAGTTGCCGACGATGATGGTGCGCGACGAGGTGTCGCGCGGTGAACTGGTCACCGTGCTGCCCGACTGGGCGCCGCGCCGCGAAATCGTGCACGCGGTGTTCGCGTCGCGCCGCGGGCTGCTGCCCGCGGTGCGGGCGTTGCTCGATTTCCTGGCCGAGCGGTTCGCCGAACTCGAACCCGACTGAACGCGCCGCATCACGCACAACCGTGCGCTGCAGACCGCGCGCGCGTGCCGTAGACTGCGGTACGCGCAATGCGCATTTTCACAACCCCTATCGCTTTCCCGCCATGTTCACGCTGTTCAACGACCCTACCGCCTCCAAGGCCGATCAATACGCGACGCTCGTCGAGCAGGCACGCGCGCTCGTCGAATCCGAACGCGACCTGACCGCGAACGCCGCGAATTTCTCCGCGCTCGTGTATCACTCGCTCGATCGCCTGAACTGGGCGGGCTTCTACTTCTTCGACGGCACCGAGCTCGTGGTCGGGCCGTTCCAGGGCAAGCCCGCGTGCGTGCGGATCGCGCTCGGCAAGGGCGTGTGCGGCACGGCCGCGCAAACGCGCGAGACGCAGGTCGTGCGCGACGTGCACGACTTCCCGGGCCATATCGCGTGCGATGCGGCGTCGGAATCGGAAATCGTCGTGCCGCTGGTGGCCGCCGACGGCACGCTGATCGGCGTATGGGACGTCGACAGCCCGGTCGCCGCGCGCTTCGACGACGAAGACCGCCAAGGGATGGAAGCGCTGTGCCGCGTGTTCGTCGAACACGCGTGGCAGAAGGCGCGCGGTTAGGCGTCGCGGCGCCGCGGCGCTGGCCGCCGAACGACACGGGCCCCGCGAAGGGGCCCGTTTCATTGCAATGCCGCGCCGCCGTCTGCGGCGCACGACCGGCGTCAGGCTGCGTGCGTGCCCGAAAGCGCGGCGAACGCCTGCGGCTTCGCGTCCTCGGTCAACACCTCGAAGCCCGTTTCCGTCACCACGACCATGTGCTCCCACTGCGCGGACAGCGAATGGTCCGCCGTGACGACGGTCCAGCCGTCGGCCAGCATGCGCGTGTCGCGCTTGCCCGCGTTCAGCATCGGCTCGATCGTGAAGATCATCCCCGGCCGCAGCGGCAGGCCGGTGCCCGGGCGACCGTAATGCAGCACCTGCGGCTCGTCGTGATAGACGTCGCCGATCCCGTGTCCGCAATACTCGCGCACCACGCTGAATCCTTCGCGATGGGCGACCTGCTGGATCGCATAGCCGACGTCGCCGAGCGTCGCGCCGGGACGCACCGCGCGGATGCCGGCATGCATCGCCTCGTAGGTCGACGCGACGAGCCGCCGCGCGAGTTCGTTCGGTTCGCCGACGAAATACATGCGGCTCGTATCGCCGAACCAGCCGTCCTTGATCACCGCGATGTCGAGGTTCACGATATCGCCGTCACGCATCGGCCGCGACGTCGGAATGCCGTGACAGACCACGTGATTGACCGACGTGCACAGCGTCTTCGGATAGCCGTGGTAGCCGATGTTCGCGGGGATCGCGCCCAGTTCGTCGACGATGTATTCGCGGCAGCGCGCGTCGAGCTCGTCGGTGGTGACGCCCGGCTTCACGTGCTCGGTGATCATCGTCAGCACCTGCGACGCGAGCTTCGCGGCTTCGCGCGACTTGGCGATTTCCGCGGCACCGCGGATCGGAATTTCGCGTTTCGCCATTACGCCACCTGCTCGATGCTCTGCGCGACCGTCTCGGCCGGCCCCACGTCGCCGCCCCGCGCCTCGGCCTCGATCAACATCTTGCAGATGTCGCCGTAGGAGAGCGCCGGATTGAGTTCCGCCAGCATCCCGACGCGCAGCCAGTGTTCGGCCTGTGCATTGATCGAACGGCTCAGCGCCGTGCTCGTCGAGCGCAGCCGTTCATGCATGTGCTCGGAAATCTTGATGATGCCCATATATCCCCAATTAAACGAAACGTAGCTGTTTTGTATATTACGCCGTGCACGACGACCGAGCAAGCCGTTCGCGCCCGCCTCCCGCCGCCCTGCGGCCGGAAATGCCGTTGACATCAAATTCCAGTTTGCTGGAAAATCAATCCATCATGAAAGAATCAGCGATCACCGCGGCCGACGATACCGGCATCAACGAGCGCATTGCCCGGCGCGTGCGCGACCTGCGCACCGTCCGAGGCTACACACTCGACGCGCTGGCCGCGCGTTCCGGCGTCAGCCGTTCGATGATCTCGCTCATCGAACGCGCGGCGGCCAGCCCGACGGCCGTCGTGCTCGACAAGCTCGCGGCCGGCCTCGGCGTGTCGCTGGCCGGGCTGTTCGGCGGCGACCGGGACGACGCGCCCGCCCAGCCGCTCGCACGGCGCGCGCAGCAGGCCGAATGGCGCGATCCGGCGTCCGGCTATGTGCGACGCAACCTGTCGCCGGCCGGCTGGCCGTCGCCGATCCAGCTCGTCGAGGTCGATTTCCCGCCCGCCGCGCGCGTCGCGTACGACAGCGGCGGGCGCGAAAGCGCGCTGCATCAGCAGGTGTGGATCATCAGCGGCCGCGTCGACGTCACGTTCGGCGATACGCTTCACGAACTTCGCGAAGGCGACTGCCTGGCGATGCGGCTCGACCAGCCGCTGATCTTCAGCAATCCGTCGCCGCATGCGGCGCGCTATATCGTCGCGATTTGCGATGCATCCGCCGCCGGCATGCGCGGCGCGTAATGCGCGCGCCGTGTGTGCAACCGGTTTAGCCAAACAGGAAGGAAACGTATGAATTCCCCGACACAGCGCGACGACGTGCGCCTGATCGATTGCAGCGAGGCCGAACACGCGGCGGCCATTCTCGAGATCCTGAACGACGCGATCGTGAACTCGACCGCGCTGTACGACTACCGGCCGCGCCCGCCGGAAGCGATGATCACGTGGTTCGCGACGAAGCGCGCGGGCGGCTTTCCGATCATCGGCGCCGTCGACTCGGCGGGCACGCTGCTCGGCTTCGCGAGCTGGGGTACGTTCCGCGCGTTTCCGGCATTCAAGTACACGGTCGAGCACAGCGTCTACGTGCGCAACGATCAGCGCGGTCGCGGGCTCGGCGAACTGCTGCTGCGCGAAGTGGTCCGGCGTGCGCGCGAAGCGCAGGTCCACGTGCTGGTCGGCTGCATCGACGCGGCCAACGCCGGCAGCATCGCACTGCATACGAAACTGGGGTTCGAGCACGCGGGCACGATCGCGGAGGCCGGATTCAAATTCGGCCGTTGGCTCGATGCGGCGTTCTATCAACTGAAGCTCGAGACGCCGGTGCAGCCGGTGGATGGGTAATTGCTTTGCGGCCGTCGCATGCGCCGTGCGCGACGGCCATCAAGCGATGCGGAGACATATGGCGTGCAAGCGTGCCGCAAACACCTCTTCCTGGCAGGAAGACGAACTGCCCGCCTGCTCGTCGGGGCCGCTGGGCAAGCCGGGTTACCCAAATAACCTTCCCCGGCCGGCGCATAAATCGACGCCCAGACTTACCCCACCCTACCCGCATCGTTTTGCCACCGGACGCTCTCTTCCGACCAGTCTCTCGACCCACTATGTAACGACGCGCGAGCGGCACAGGCAATTTTCAGCAGAGCGGCAACGGCAGCCGTATTTTTATTTATCAGGCATTCACCTTGAATGCCGCCTTCTTTTACGTGGAAATATAATCGACGCAAGATGCGGCGGTTAGCATTTACTGCGGCAACCGTCTTTAAATGCGCAATAGAGATCGTCCATGCAAGCACGTCTGATGCAGATATCGTGATCTGCACCTGAATTCGAAGCCGAAACTACAACGCCCAGTGCTGACAAAAATAATCTTCATTCCCAATGGAGAAACATTCAATTTAATTGGATATGAAATCATCAAATTAATTTCTACGGGTAAACGATAGATAGCTTGTCACACCTTATTTAAGGAAATTTCCTAATATGATCTGACGGGGATCTACAGATCTGATTATTGCTTGCCACATGAAAATCATTACGGCACCATTTTTTTAAAATTATCGGGAAATTTCACCCGGACCCCTGGCGGCCGCAGACAGGGCAGAAAGACCTATTGTCGACGAAAAAACATTTTCTGGGCGCGAACGCTGAACATTGCCGAATATACAGCCCGAATCGCAGATGCCGTGAATTTTGCCTGCCAAAGAGTATCGGATCGTCAATCGCAGATTGCGGAGGCGTTTATGTAAAAAATCAAGCCATCCATGAACCGAGTGTGGCGAAACACCAAATCCATCTTTCATCGTGGAGACCGAAAATGACTTCCTATTATGTCGACTTCAACAACGACACCAAGCAAACCTGGACCATGGCTGTATATCAGACCCTGCCGAGTTCCATTGGATTGGAAAGCGTGTCGTGGAAGCAAACGACCGTTCCTCAAAGTGGCGCCAGCGGTGTGACGTGGGATATTTTCTATAACGTCGCCATTGCCAATTACCAGCAGATTGGCGGCATCGGAGTCTACAAAGCCAGTCAGACGCTGACGACGGAATTGGGGACGTCATGGGACTGCATTTTTAAAGACAACGTCCAGCAATTGGTGCCGGGGTCCGGTTCCGTACCTCCGGATTCCGTCCTGATCAACAACAAGTCGACCAATCTCGCGAACCTTGGTATCGGCATGAGCGGTCAGGGATCCGTGTTCAAGAAGGGCGTGGTCAGCGGCGCATCGGCTCAGTTCCAGGTGACACCGACTTATTGGGTAGGCTTGTTCAATTCACTCGTCCTCGGCGAAGTGATCTCGAGCAACGTCGTCGTGGGTCCGCTACAGCTGTCTTATCCCAGCGGGCAGAACCTCGCAACCGTCAATGCATACATGGACGGCAACACGATCAAGCTCAACGTCACATATGGCCAGCAAGTGGCCGTCGAAAATAGTGTGGTGGACAGAATCATTGCTGCGCAACCGACGCGATCAGGGATTTTGCTCGAGTACGGCAACTAAACGGCTACGCGCTCTTGTCATGCGAGGGACAGGCGCCGTTACGGCGCCTGTCTTGTTACACAAAATTTTCCGATGTGGACAATTGATATGCGAACCATTGCCAAGATTCTCTTTCCGACCTTGATGGCCTGCCTTGTATTCAACGGAGAAGCCGGCGCCGCCGAAAAATCCTTTTGCTATTACCATCACAATTGCCCTGCCGACGGAAAACTGCCGAAAGGTCAATTGCCCGAGCAATATACCAAGCGCCAGTGCACGAACGGTGGAGGAAAGAGCTGGGGCGACGGCCCGAAGAGCTGTGAGAACGTAAACGATTGACGGGCCTTGGTATTGAGGGACGACTTCAGACGTGATTGCACGAATTTCGACGATGCCGACATTTTTGCCGGACCGAACCCGTCGGCAAAGGAATTTTCCTGTGAACCGCCCTGGTTATTCGGAGATTTTCTGTCGATACCGCCTATGTCGATTGACACGTAGCAATCCATCGCGACGAGATCGACGGTCAATCGTCCCTCAAAATCACAATGCCTGCCCGGACGATGCAATAGCAGGAAGAATGGCGTAGTTATTTAACATCCCCACGACTGCTTTTATATTTGTGGCGCATCTTTATCTCGTGCCTAAACGGTGCGCTCGCAGCCCCCTGCCACTTCCCTCGTTGTGGCAGGGGTTTTTTAGTGTCTTCCGATATTACGGCCGCACGGTCGGGCCCTGCCATAGAAAGACCTTCCAAACGGGTTGGACGAGTTGCGCGGCGGCTGGAGCGCAGCCACCTTCAAGAAATGACGCTCGAACAGCCCTTCGTGCCGGAACTCTGCATGTGCGCCCGAAGCCGGAGGGCGGCGCGACCGCCACCATTGATGGAAAGCCCATTACCGGCGGCGGCCGCAAGCACCACTCCTCCCCGCAGTACGAAGCCCTCGTTCCGATCCTGCGGCCACGGGGCGGTATTACCCTCACACGTTCGACGGCCGAAAAATCGCCATCGATGGCATGAAAACCGCGTGTGGAGCGACGCTGATCGCATCCTGGTCGTCCCGACGTCGGCTCGGGTAACGCGACGACTGGTGTCGCTACGTCCGCCCAGTAACCCTGAAACCCGATGCGGTGAGGAACGGTGCCCGTTCCTGACCATGCCCGAGCCGATGCTTCGCCTGCAGGCGTGGTTACGCGTGCCTCTTGAGTGGTTCGAGGCGGCTTTGTATTGCTCCGGGTGATTTACTTACAAGAATGAAAGCGCCGCAGAAAAAAGAAAAGCCCTGATGAATCAGGGCTTTATCTCGTTCTACCTGGAGGCGCGAGCCGGAGTCGAACCGGCCTAAACGGCTTTGCAGGCCGTCATTCTTCCCTGAATATCAATAACTTACATCAATTAACCACTCAATATAACCGTTCATGAGCATCTACCGGACCTTGAACTTAAAAAGGCCGAACTTTGGCATGGCCGGTTACTGTAAAATCACGACGCCTTCGCAACGGTGCCGATGCGATCGGATAGCCCGTCCGTCGGAGCGCAGACTATGAGCATTCACAATGACGCAACACGATCTCCCGGACTATTCAGAGCTGTCACAGTCTGAGTCCCTCCTTCGCCGCATCGTTTATTCAGACGTCATTGAAGCGGTAACGAACCGGCTATCGCCGCTCTCCGGCCCCAGCGCCAAGGCCACCAAATGGTTGCCCAAGGTCCTGCATGGTCCAGGTTTGACTTATACGGTTCAATTGAATAGTCAATTCGTAGCCGTTTTTGTTGAACAAACCCACGTCCTCCGAAAACTTCGTCGAGAGTGGGAAAAAATCGGCCGCGATGACTTTCCCGGCGCCATTCTTCAACACCCATTTAAAGCGGCAATCAACTTTACGGGCGCACACTCGATCCTAGGATCCTTGACACTAGATGGCGGTGGAGTTTTTCTCAGTCCAGACGCGTCTGCAATACTAGATGATATCGGAATAAAGAGCAGCGCCAGCGCATTCCCGTATAACTATCCCGTGTCCTTATGCTATGCACTCGGATTCGGAAAAAAAATTAGCCCCATGTCCGCCGGCTCACATATGGATGCGCTCGTAGGGTATTCGCTCGCACAGTGGAGGCGCGATGCCGCCTCCAAATGACGCATTACCGCATGAAGCATTGCGATGGCATATAGCTCAAGAAGCACGTCAAGAGATCGAATGCCAAAGTTATCTTCAGGATGCGAGCGCATTACTAATCACTGGACTTGACGCCGTAGTTGAAGTAAGCCGCCGCGAGCAGCAAATGATGGTCGGACGCGCAGACTACTTCATCATCTATCGCGGATTCGATATGAATCGCCGTCCAGGCCGTTTTGCATCTGTCTGGGAAGTTAAAGCACCTCAGTGTTATGTTTTTGATGAAGACACTCAAGAACGTCTGTCACCGTCGACAGATCTCGTGCATGCAGAAACACAGCTCATGTACTATGTCGCGGAAATGCGCGGCAATCAGATGCTCCGAGAGCGATACGAGATCAGAAGCGATGACGACATCCAATTCGGCGGTGTAATTATCGGCTGCGATGAGCGAATGGTAAGGAGAAAGGCGCGATCACTGATCACCGATGAGCAAATGCAAAGGTTGGTCGACGAAGCCATGCGCCTCCGGACTAAGACTTTCTATCGCCCGAATCAGATGCGCCTTCTCACTTGGAGTGCACTGGTAGAACATCTAACTCCCCGAAACGTAGCCGCAATCCAGTAGTTCAGGGGATGGAATGATAAGCGTAAGGCTTATCCAGCAAGGCTCCCGCCGCTTGCTGTAGCAATTTTTTTAGCAGACAAATATACGGGGCTATTCGCCCTCGACACTGTCGATATCTAGCCGCCCAAGTCGCGACGCCAAAACGACTCGTGCGCTTCGCCAGTCCGCCAACGCCTGCACACGTCTTTGCTTTGCTGTCGCCAAAGCTGCTTGGGTATTCAGCAGTTCCAGAATATTCCCCACGCCAACTTGATACCGATGCTGCGCGGCCTCGAACGCTTGTCGTGCCACGGTCAGCAGCTTCTCACTTTGCGACGCAGTGGCCGTGGCGGTGTGCAATGCATGCCAGGCCAACCACACATCCAGCGCAACCTGTTCGCGTGCACCGTCCAGCATCGCCGCCTGCCGCTCCGCCTCCGCTGTCGCCTGATCGATCTGATAATGTCGCCCGAATCCTTCAAAAATCGGAATGCTAACCTGGATGCCGACGTATGCATCACGGCCCGTCGCTGGAAACGTTGGAATCCCTAACCCGAGACTCGCCGGCTGATTATTCCGACTATACTTCGCGACCAGATTAACGCTCGGCAATCCGGCCGCACGGGTTTGCGAGATCTTGGCCTGCGCGGCTTCGAATTGCGCCTGCGCGGCACGCACCGTCGGATGCGTTCGCTTGACCTCGTCGATCAACTGCGCGAGGGGTTCGCCCCAATCCCTTTGTGGCGTCGCCATCACCGTGATTGGCGGCACCACAATCGGCGCGTTCGGATCGAGCCCCATGTCGTTGGCGAGCGCCCCCAACGCGGCCTGCAAATCGCCTTCCGCCTTGATCCGTTCGCTTACCGCCTGCTCGTGCTGGGTCAGCGCTTGAAGCGCGTCCGAGATCGGCGCGACACCCCGATCAACACGCGCCTGCGCCGCCGTCGCGCTGTCCGCCGTTGTGCGTTCAATCTCAACCGCGACGTCAAGCGCCCCCTGCGCCGCCTCGGCCGCGTCGTAATCTTTCGCCACCGTCGCGAACTGGTCTTGCAGCGTTGCATCCTGTGTCGCTCGCGCGGCCGCCAGCAGATCAGACGCGTTTCTGATTGCCGCCGTACGGCCGCCGAAGTCGAACAGCAACCAGTTCAGCGTGAGACTTTCCGAGCGAACCGTAGCAGTTGTGTCGGAGCTGAGCTGCGGGTGATCGTTCACGTCGGTCCGAGAGCTATCCCGCACGCCCTGCCAGTCACCGGAGACAGTCGGTAAGAACGCGGCGCGGGCAACACCGACAGCGGCCGCCTGCGCTTTTACGGCAGCCCACGCCACACGCGTTTTCGGGTTATGGCACAACGACCGCGCCACCGCCTCCTGCAAGGAAAGCGGCGATCCCGGGGCTCCAAACTGACATGCCTCGGATCTAGCAACCATCCCGCCAGCTGCCGTTCCCGACACACCACGCCCGGCAAGAAGCGGGTCGAACGGCCATGCCGACACGCTTGCCAGCATGAAGCAGGCTCCCGTCAGCCACATTACCCTCTTACCGTTCATGGAAGCTCTCTTGCGCGCCTTCGATAAGCGGGCCGAGGAAATACTGTGCGACGGTCTGCTTCCCGGTCTTGATGTCGGCTGTCACTGTCATGCCTGGCGTCAGCGCAACCCAGCGATCGTCAACACGAATCCGGTTGCTCTTAAGTCGAATGCGCGCCTTAAAGACCAGCCCCTGCTTTTTATCCGACGCCGAATCGTTCGCAACCGATACGACCTCGCCGTCGAGCAATCCATACCGCGTGTAAGGGAATGCCTCGACCTTGACGGCAGCACGCTGGCCGACCTTGACGAATCCGATATCGCGGTTGTCAATCGTCGCCTCGACCTCCAGCGCATCGTTCGGGACGATTTCCATCACCGCCTGCGCCGTCGTTACCACTCCGCCCAGTGTGTGAACTGCAAGCTGCTGGACCGTCCCCACGACAGGCGCGGTTAGGTTCATCAGACCAGCGCGCGTGTGCGCCTTCGTCTCGTCGTTTCGACTCTGCGTCAGTTGCTCGTTGGACTTCTCCAGCGTGTCGAGTTGTTCGCGTCGAAATGTCGACGTTGCTGTCTCGATATCAGCTCGCTGTTCTGCGATGCCAGCCGTGAGTTCTCTCGCATGCCCTTGCTGAGCCGCGAGTTCATGCTCCTTGTCGAGTGCCGCCTGCTCTTTGTCCAGATAGTCTTGCCGGGCAACGTACTTGTCGGCCACCAGCGCCTGATAGTCATTCGCCTGCTTACGGGCAAGCGGTGCGGTCGCTGCCAGCTTCGCGACCTCGGCACGTGTACTGTCGAGTTCAGCCTGGCGCTTGAGCAGTTCGGCCTGCGCCGACGCGAGCCTGTCGCGGTACTCGCGCCACGCGCCTTCTGCAAGCTGCTGGGCCTGTTGTTGTCGATCGATCGGTGCACCATCAACCGTCGCCACTCTAGGTAGCGCATTAGCCTGCAAAGCATCCAGCAGGGCCTGCGCGCGTGCTGCCGCTAGCGCTGCATCCAACTTCGACGCCTTAGCCTTGTCCTCGTCCGCCATGGCCTGCGTCGTGTCGAGCTGCAGCAGCAGTTGTCCTGCCTTGACCTGCTGCCCGTCCTGCACGCTAATGCTACGGACCACGCCCGTCACCGCCGGTTGGATGATCTTGACTTGTGCATTCGGAATCAATTTGCCCTTCGCCGTCGCAACGATATCGAGACGGGCCAACAGAGCGATCAAAACAACGATGACGACCAATATAGATATTACGCGGGCCGTCCATCGCGGCGCAGGATGTACGGGCGTTTCGACCAATTCCAGGTGCGCGGGCTGAAATGCTCGCTCGTAATCGAGCTTCGGGGTGTCGTCGAGTTGCAAACGAATCGCCCATGCCGCGCGCCAAACGGCGACATATCGCCCGACCAAATCTTGCAAAACCTGCCAACGGAGCGACACGATCAACCTTCGTTTTGCAGTGAGACAAGATGCGCGTAATAACCGCCATGCGCGAGCAGCGCGTCATGTGTGCCGCGCTCTACAATCCTCCCGCGATCCATTGCGACAATCTGGTCGGCGTGGCGCACGGCAGTCAGACGGTGCGCGATGATAATGACGGTTCGCCCCGCACAGATGGCCCGCATGTTCTGCTGGATCATTCGTTCGGTTTCGAAGTCAAGCGCGCTGGTCGCTTCGTCAAAAATCAGGATGCGCGGGTTCGTCAGCAAGGCGCGTGCGATGGCGATCCGTTGGCGCTGGCCGCCCGACAGGTTCCCGCCGTGTTCTTCCACGAGCGTGTCGTAGGCCTGCGGTAGTTCGCAAATGAATTCGTGTGCGCCTGCCAGGCTCGCCGCCTGCATGACGGCTTCGAACGGCACGCCCGGATCGGCCAGCGCGATATTTTCGCGAATCGAGCGGCGGAACAGTAGGTTTTCTTGGAGCACGACGCCGACCTGACGGCGCAGCCATGCCGGATCGGTCAGCGCAAGATCGACGCCATCGATGCGCACCACACCGGATTCCGGCAGATACAGACGTTGCAGCAGTTTCGCGAGCGTGCTTTTACCTGAGCCGGAACGCCCAACGATACCGATAACCTGACCGGCCCGGATATCGAGCGAAACATCATCAAGCACGAGCGGGTGATCCGGCCGGTAGCGGAATCGGATATGTTCTAACCGCACATCGCCGCGCACAGCGGGTAATGCCTGTGCACTCGGCGGCAGTTCGGTGCGCGTGTTCAGGATATCGGCCAAGCGCTGCATCGAAATCCCAGTCTGCTGGAAATCCTGCCAGAGTTGGGCGAGCCGCAGTACGGGCGACGCGACACGCTGCGAGAGCATGTTGAAGGCGATCAGGCCGCCCACCGTCAAGCGGCCTTCGATCACGAGCTTCGCACCGAAAAACAGCGTCGCGAGCATCACGAGCTTGCCGACGTACTGAATGGCCTGCTGCCCGGCATTGCTCAACACCGTCACACGAAAGCCCGACGCGACATAGTCAGCGAGCTGCGTTTCCCACTTGCGCACGAACTGCGGTTCGACGGCCATCGCTTTGAGTGTTTCAACGCCCGATACGGCCTCGACCAAAAAGGCCTGACTGTCTGCACTACGCGCGAATTTGGCATCGAGCCGGCCGCGCAAACCCGGCACGAGAAACGCCGAAATTGCCGCATAGAATGGCAGCGAAATCGCTACGATGAGCGTCAGCCAGACGCTGTAAATGCACATCACCGCAAGAAAGACCACCGAAAACGCGAGATCAATGATCGCCGTAAGCGCCTGCCCCGTCAGGAAATTTCGAATGCTTTCGAGTTCACGCACGCGCGCGACCGTATCGCCAATCCGGCGCGCAGCAAAGTAGTTCAGCGGCAACGCGACCAGATGACGAAACAGACGTGCGCCGAGTTCGACATCAATTCGGTTCGTGGTATGGGCGAAAATGTAGTTGCGCAGGCCCGTCAACACGACTTCGAAGGTTGAACTGATAAACAGCGCGATACAAACGACCGCGAGTGTGCTGGTCGTGTGGTTCACCAGCACTTTGTCCATGACGACCTGAAACATCAGCGGCGTCACCAGCCCGAATATTTGCAGGACGAGCGAGATACCCAGCACTTCGAGTAGCAGCCGTCGATACTTGACGATCGCCGGAATGAACCATGAGAAATCGAAGCGAGCCAGTTGGCCCGCGAGCGAGGCGCGCGATGCGAACAGAATCTGACGCCCAGTTGTGCGCGCCGTCAACGTCTCGATTGGCACGACGTGCGGGTTCGTGCTGTCGCCTTCTAGCACTAACGCCGTGTCGCCCTCGCTGCGTGCGACGATGAAGTGTCGGCCATCGCGATCGAGCACCAGCGCGGGCAGCGAAACACGGTTCAGCCGTTCGGGTACGAACGGCACGATACGCGCCTTGAGGCCCAAGGAACGCGCTGATAGCACGAGCACATTTGAGTCGAACGGTAGATTGCCTTGGGCCGCGTCGTGACGTAGCTTGGCTGCATCCGCGACAATACCGTGAAAGCGGGCAATCGCGACGAGGCAGGCAAGGCCACAGTCGGTCGCGAATGGTGCGCCAGCAGCGCTGGCCTGATCGGGTGCATTCATGGGACAGAAACGAATGCTGCCCGAATGCAGCTCGGGCAGCCATTTGAAAACGCAGGACGCACCCTCTACCGGCACCGCAAGAACGGCACCGATAGAGGAATGAGGCAGCTCAGTGCAGATTGGCAGCGAGCGCTGCGAACGCGTCCTGATGGACCGGTTGCGGCACTGCCGAACTGCCCGCCGAGGGCGCAAAAGATGCCATGGCGGCAATCAGGCTGCGCACCTGGTTCTCGACGGGATTCGCCGTCGCATTCGGGTTGTTCATCAGATTGACACCCGCCACCTCTCCGGTGCTGCCATCAGCACGCGTAAACGTACTGTCAACCAAAACTTGATTGCCATTACTATCTCGATTGACCTGCGTGCCATCAAGATTCAGCGACGTAATGCCGAGCTGGTTCAGGCTCATTAATTGCCCGCTCTGAAATTGCCCAGTACCGGTCGTATCAACCCAAACCTTCAGGCTGTTCCACAAGACGTCCGCTTGCGTTAGCGCCCCATGCCCATTACCGTCGACCTGCTGCGCGAGCGATTGCAGTGCGCCGAAGCCTGCCACCATCTGGCTGTCCTGCGTCACGGTCGTCGCGTTGTTCTGGTCGTTCGGATCATAGACGAGGTAACCCTCGCCAGCAGTACCCCACGCGGTCTGAACCTTCTCCCCGCTATTGAGCATGTCGAAATACGTCGACGAATTCGCGAGTGCCGTCGTTTTTACGTGATCGCCATTCAGACTCAATATGATTGGATCGCTACCACTCGGGCACGGGGTCGCCGGACTCAATGGGCCCAGGGTGACGGTGCCAGTAGGCAAGTAGCCATCGTCACCTGCCCCGTCTATGGTCGGAATCGGACCGGGCAATGCAATTTGCGGGGGCGGGGAATTGCCGTAGGCCTGTGCAATTACTGCATTTGACCACCCGGACCCCTTGTTGCCAGTACCGTAGAGCATATCTCGATTGTTCGGGCCCGTCAGAAAATTTACCTGGCAATTATTCGCATAAATTGTATCGCCCGAACCTAATACATTAATCGTACACGCCCCTCCGGTCACATAGACGATCTCGTTGGTACCGGATACCGTGATAGAGTCATTGTTACCATTTACTTGTAGCGTCGTTGTCGGGGGGGCAGCCTGGGACGCAAGAGACGCTGCTCCATCCCAGTCGCTAATCGACATGCCGCTGCCGTCAACAATATTGCCTGTGCCGCCCGAAATGCTCACACTCGAACCCGCGGCACCACTAACGAGGTCCGAATTGCCCAAGATACCCACGCTCGCCCCCGTCTGGAGGGCAATTTCATTATTGCTTCCTTGAACTGCCGCGTTCGCGTTACCATTCAGAAATATGCCCGTACCCTGTCCATTAGCAACCGTTCCACCGAAGATATCGCCATTGGCATTAACTATGTCTGAGGTGCCGCTCGTATCGTTGAGAACTAAGAGCATCCCACTTCCAGCTGTAACCGTATTGCCACCACCATAGACGCCCAAACTATCTCCTGTATTCTCGGAGATACCATTATTGGTACCGCTGACGTTCACTTGTGCGTTGACGTCCAGCCAAATGCCCGTACCTTGTCCGTTCGCGGTGCCTCCCCCGAACTGGTCTCCATTGCTGTTTATTGTGTCAGATATGCCGTTGGTACCGGACACATACGCCAATGCGCCCGCCGTCGCATCGATCGTGTTCCCGCCACCATAGGCTCCCATGCTGTCGCCAGTGTTTAACTGGATACCATTGTAGTTGCCACTCACATTGGCCTGTGCATTGACATCCATCCAGATCCCAGTGCCTTGACCGTTAGCCGTCGTGCCACCGAACGCATCGCCATTTGCAGTAACTAAGTCGAACGCGCCATTGGTGCCGGATATGTAAGCCAATGTGCCCGCCACCGCGCTGATCGAGTTTGCACCACCGTACGCGCCCATGCTGTCACCGGCACTCAAGTGGATACCGTTGTTATTGCCACTCACATTAGCCTGCGCATTGGCATCCATCCAGATCCCGGTGCCTTGACCGTTAGCCGTCGTGCCACCGAACGCATCACCATTTGCAGTAACTAAGTCGAATGCACCATTGGTGCCGGATATGTACGCCAATGCGCCTGCCACAGTGCTGATCGTGTTTGCGCCACCGTACGCGCCCATGCTGTCACCGGCACTCAAGTGGATACCGTTGTTGTTGCCACTCACATTAGCCTGTGCATTGGCATCCATCCAGATCCCGGTGCCTTGACCGTTAGCCGTCGTGCCACCGAACACATCGCCATTTGCAGTAACTAAGTCGAACGCGCCATTGGTACCGGTTATATACGCCAATGCGCCCGCCACCGTGCTGATCGTGTTCCCGCCACCGGCCGCGCCCATGCTGTCACCGGC
>NZ_JAGIQD010000034.1:0-2712 GCF_017815045.1 Burkholderia sp. CpTa8-5 | reverse complement strand
CGGTTATATACGCCAATGCGCCCGCCACCGTGCTGATCGTGTTCCCGCCACCGGCCGCGCCCATGCTGTCACCGGCATTCAAGTGGATACCGTTGTTGTTGCCGCTGACATTGGCCTGTGTGTTGACGTCCATCCAGATCCCGGTGCCTTGACCGTTAGCCGTCGTACCACCGAACGCATCGCCATTCGCGTTGACCGTATCGAACGCCCCGTTGGTATTACCAAGCGCTGTCATCGCTCCCGCTACGGCGTTGATCACGTTGGCGCCGCCATACACTCCCAGACTGTCGCCAGCATTTTCCGTTACCCCGTTGCCGTCACCAACGACATTTGCTGACACGTTACTTGCGACTTGGACTCTAGAGCTGGATGCGTTTGCAGTATCGTTGTCCCCTTGGATTCCGATAAAGCTGCTCGCAGCTACATTCACATTGTTACCATTACCGACATCCCTAATGAAAGTCGCTCCACCAGCCCCGGAAACCGAATAATTTCCAGCTGGACCTGCGATATAAACTTCCGCGACATCAGTATTCGTCGTCGAATCAGCGAAGCTATTTGAATAGCTACCATCCGAGAAAAGATCCAATTTCACCGAGTTCGTCGCAGACTGTGGAATAGTCCATACATTTTCACCCGTGTTGGCAGACTCCTGCAACGGCCCAATCTGCTTCGATCCAGCCTGAGAAAAGGTGACTCCGGATGAAAATGTATAGAGCGTACTACCATCAGACTGCGGAATCACACCGGTTGGAATATCAACTTCATATCCCGAAATCTGCCCAGATGTATTAATCTGAGGAACCAGCATCCCTCCAGAGAGAACTGATTGTATCGAACTCGACAAATTATTTGCGAATGTAGCCTGATCCCCATCTGACAACTTAGAATAATAACTCTGAGCTATATTTTTGATTTCAGATAGCACATTTCCAACCGTCGTATTATTTGCCTGTTTCGACCAACCAAACGCAATCATGCCTGCCGACAAGACTCCAAGAATAATTGCCGTTTGAGGCTCAGCTATAAGCGAGCCGCTAGCCAGCATCGAACCCGCCAGAGCATCAATTTGACTAGCCGTAATATTTTGATATCCGTTTTGCAGCAGAGTTTTTAGGATCGATGCACTATTCGCAGCAACCGTCAACTGTGCCGATACTGATGCCGTTGCCCCTGCAAGTATTCCTGCCTCTGTCGAATTCGATGCAAATTGTTGAATTATTTGAACACCCGTAGCCCCAATCCCTGCCACGTCTGCAGTAGCGCCTACCGCGTTAATCACTCGATCCGGCGTATTTGTCGCACTTAAGGCTTGCGATGTGGCATTTGCGGCATCACCAAAACTTGTCGCTCCACCAACAAGAAAATTCGTAAGCGCCGCAGCTCCTTGCGCAGTGGTAACAGTGCCCATATTCAACCCCCAATCAGATTTTTGAATTTTCGAACATTGATTATTGAAACAATCCACATCGGAATAGCCAAACCGTACATTAACAACAAAAGCCTACCAAACGGAGCGCGCGCAACACTTAATTTATGAAGTTGCTCTTTGCGTGACAATAACAGGATACCATCCCGAGAGGAAATAAAAGTCGGCCAAAATAAACCATCGCCGTCACGCAAAAAAAATCCCTCAACATAGACACTATCAGATCCTGTTTTTCGCTCCCATGACCGAACAGCCTCCATTCCCATTGGGTCTTGAAACTCAACTGGACTGCTGCCGTCTCTCACAAGTACGGCTTGAAGTGAATTATTCCCACCTTCTTTCTTAAACCCATAGATGAGCTTTCCAGTCATCTTCAATACCGCACCTTCCTCGGGAATGGATCCCTGATACGGAATTGATAAATAATATGTGAAAACGGGAGACGAGATCACCCAAACCAATGACAGCGATAGCAACAATTGTTTCCATTTGGCCACGGGGACCGCCCCATACGAACGGCCACTCAAAACCAAAAAGAATGCGACCTTCCATTTGGAAATACCATCTTTATATTCCACCCGCCCCTCAACTCAATTTACAGTCATAAATAATCACGATGGCTTTAAACGCGCGCCTCTACTCGCATCGCACACTTCCGCCACGAGATTAACCAATATCGCAGCAAAGCTCGGCAACGGAGTCCTCCTCAGCCAACATCGAAGGCCGTACGATATAGGTTGCCGAGTTATCACAAATTTACCGAATGCTCGAAGGGGCACCGGTAAAATTTATTCTTCGTACGAGAATAGCATGGACAACTCTCGCAAGGAGCGACATTGAACAAAATTTGACTTGCAAGTAGTCAATTTGTAATTTGTGTCGGGTATTTGTTATATTTCTTTCAGCACTATATTTCCACCACCACCGATCCATTTAGTGCGAAAATTTACCCAAAGAGCCCCTCCACAACACCGAATCGCCATAATTCATCAGCGCAATCGGTCGCCAAACTGATCTGGGCCGCGCGAGGATACCGGGGGAAATGCCCCGATATCCACAAACACCCAGCGTCGAGGGCGCGTTATTGCAGCAGATTGGCTTGCGCGTCGCCGATCAACGCGTCATAACTGCGCTCGCACTGCTGGCCCGCGACGCCCCGCTCGTCAGCGATCTTCGCCAGCTCTCCCGCGCGCTCGTCAGCCCGGCCGTAAGCGTCATTTCGTGGCCGCATGGACAGAGCTGCAGCCGGTGTCCAAAGTGATGTCCGTTACTTCAAGTGATGG
>NZ_JAGIQD010000033.1:0-64565 GCF_017815045.1 Burkholderia sp. CpTa8-5 | reverse complement strand
AGAAACAAATCCTGAACCCCTGAAAACGCGACATTTCTATCTGGCTGGCGCCCCGACATCTTGAAATGGCTACGACATTTGTTGTAGTAGCTTTTTAGAAATGTCGTGTTTTGGCCTGTAGGTTGATCGTCTGCACCCTTGGGAGCGCCGGCGACGAACGCGACTGGGACGATCACCATGACGTCCACGTCACATCGGATCAGCCCGCCGTCGTCCGCTCCGATTCAACACGGCACCCGACCACCCACACCGTTGCCCATCATCGTGCACCAGCGCTGCGTGTCCTGTTGCGGTGCCGGATACGGCAACCCGGTCCGCGGATCGATCGAGTCCAGCGGATTCGGGCCGGGCGGATGGTTTGCCGCGTGCATCGCGGCGTTCTCCGCCATCTGTTTCGCGGTCGCCGCGTTCTGTCGAGCGAGGTCCGCCTTCTGCGCGTCGTCCAGCTTCTTCGTCATGGTTACCAGCCGCGCGAACTGCGGATCGCGAACATCCTGCAGCGGCGGCAAAGGCGGTGCGAACGGCATGAAAAGCAACGGCCCGTCATATCGCGGCACCGCCAGTTTCGACGGCTTGCCGAAATCCGCGGCCATGCTGATCTCCCACATGCCGGCGTTCATGCCGAGCGCGTGTTCGTAGTGTCGGTTCACGTCCGCCAGGCTGAGCGGCCCGGACGGTGCAGGCAATGGTTGCAGGGATGGCGGCAACGTCTGCCGGGTGGCAGGATAGATTGCGCGAACCCAGCTCGCCGCAGCGAGCGAGTATTGATAGAGAACCGCGTCGTACTTTTCCAGCACCTGCGCTCGACTATAGTTGCCGGGATTCTGGAAAACGGGCTTGTACGCCGCGAGGCTGTCGAGGTATCGCATGTTCGCATTTCGCTGCTCCGCAACGAACTGCTGCTCAGGGTCGACCGGCGCAGATGAAGACAGCGCAGCGCAGCCCGACAGCAGACTGACGACGAATGCAACACCGGCCGTCGTTCGGGACACCGACCGGATGGGACGCAAGATAGGGGACATCGGAAACGCCATGGAGACTCGACAGGTTTTCGTGAATCGGCGCGCTGCCGACAGCGGTCCGCATGCGCCACGCGCGCCCTATTCTGCCCTGCTCCATGTCGTTCCAGGTGGAATCGCGTCCGATCGTGGTGGATTCCGGTCTCGGGATTTCTACGGCGAGCGTTCGGGCCGGGTCTAGACGTTCGGCACACCACCGTCGCGCGATGGCGCGCCGAACCCTACGCACCGTCTCACCCGCTCCTTCCCGACCGCCTCCCCGCAAGTCGCCCCACCGCGATTCCGAGTGATTGGGCAGAGGACCTTTCCTGTGCAACGCCTTAATCGACCGCCGCACGATCTCCAATAATGGCCGCTCGATCCGTCGGCCGCCAGGCCGGCCCAACAACAACAAAACGCCTATGCATTCCTGCCAAACGAACCAGCATGCCGGCGCACGCGTCGCGGGGACCATCATTGCCGCCTGCCTGACCGGCTTCGTGTCGGATGTCGCGCTTGCCCAGAGCAGCGTGACGCTGTACGGCCTGATCGACACGTCGATCACCTACTCCACCAACCAGCGCACGCGCGGTGCCGGCTCGCCCGGCAGCGGCGGCGTCGCGATGACGAGCGGCGCATTGAATGCGTCGCGCTGGGGGCTGCGCGGTCGCGAGGATCTCGGCGGCGGACTGGCCGCGGTCTTCGCGCTCGAAAACGGCTTCTCTGGCACCACCGGCAAGCTGTCGCAGAAAGGCGTCGATCTGTTCGGCCGCCAGGCGTGGCTCGGCGTGGAATCCAGGACGGCCGGCGCGCTGACCTTCGGCCGCCAGTACGACCTGATCCTCGATTTCGTGACGCCGCTCGGCGCGTCCGGCCCCGGCTGGGGCGGCAACCTTGCGGTCCACCCGTACGACAACGACGATTCGAACCGCAACCTGCGCATCAATAACGCGGTGAAGTACACGAGCCCGACGGTTCGCGGGTTGACCTTCGGCGCGATGATCGGGTTCTCGAACACGCCCGGCCAGTTCTCCAACAACGCGGTGTGGAGCACGGGCTTGTCGTACGCGAACGGGCCGCTGAAGCTCGGCGCCGGCTACCTGAAGATCAGCAGCGACCGCAATGCGCCGAATCCGGACGGCGCGCTGAGCACGGTCGACGGCTCGGCGACCATCACGGGCGGCAACCAGCAGATCTGGGCGATGGCCGGCCGTTACGCGTTCGGGCCGCACTCGGTCGGCGCCGCGTGGTCGCATTCGACCACCGACGGCGTGACGGGCGTGCTCCAGGGCGGCAACATCGCGCCGCTGAAGGGCGAATCGCTGGTGTTCGACAACTTCTCGATCGACGGACGCTACTTCGTCACGCGCGCGCTGAGCGTCGCCGCCGCGTACACGTACACGATGGGCCGCTTCGACACCCGCACGGGACAGACCCGCCCGAAATGGAACCAGGTCGTCGCGCAGGCCGACTATGCGCTGTCGAAGCGCACGGATGCGTATCTCGAAGGCACTTACCAGAGCGTGAGCGGCGGCAACGGCAATCCGGCGTTCAACGCGACGGTCTGGACCATGACGCCTTCCGCGAACAGCAATCAGGCCGTCGTCGCGCTGGGGCTGCGCCACAAGTTCTGACGATGCGGCGTGTGGGCGGCGCCGTCACGCGGCTGACCGACTGCATTCGGCGAGCGCTTCCTCCATCACCCGATCGCGGTGTCCGGCACCGGCAAGGCCGCGCGCTCTGCGCGGCCTTTTTCACCGTGGCGGGCATCGCGTACCGCACCCCAGGCGCGGAAGCAAGAATGCCTCCCGGCTGTCGCGTTTGCGCAAAAAATGCGGAGAAACTGGGCACGTTGTGACATTTTTCCTAATCTGTTTGCAGCGACGCCGCGCTCCGGCGTTCCGGCCTGCAACATTCTTTCATCGGGCGCACCACCGGCTTACGAACCTGCATCACGGCAACGGAGCCGGACCTTTCGCGCCATGGCGACCGGACGGCTGCGTGCGAATGGCACGCGCCCCGCTTTCAACGCAGTCAACCGCTGGAGAAGAACGATGAGCAAAATGAAGCGAATTGCGGTCCTGGCAACTTTCGTCCTGCTGGCCGGTTGCCACCACGCGGCGAAGACGCCCGAGAATGCCGGCGCGGCGCGGCGCCGACGCCGTCGAGTGAAACCGTCGCGACGGTGACGGCCGACGATCTGAACAATCCGAACAGCCCGCTCGCGAAGCGCAGCATCTACTTCGATTTCGACCAGTACTCGGTGAAGCCCGAATTCCAGTCGCTGCTGCAGGCGCACGCCGACTACCTGCGCAGCCATCCCGCGCGGCGCGTGCTGATCCAGGGCAACACCGACGAGCGCGGCACGTCCGAATACAACCTCGCGCTCGGCCAGCGCCGCTCGCAGGCCGTGGCGAGCGCGCTCGAAACGCTCGGCGTGCCGGCGACGCAACTCGAGGCTGTCAGCCTCGGCAAGGAAAAGCCGCTCGCGCTCGGCCACGACGAGGAAGCGTGGGCGCAGAATCGCCGCGCCGATCTCGTCTATCGTTGATCCAGGCACCGCCGCGGCGATACGCAAAAAGCATGGAATAAGCGCCCCGCCGAAACGTCTTGTCATCGCGCAGACGCGGTTCACGCGAACCGCCTTTCCTGTTGCCTGCGCGCAGCAAGGAGATCGCAATGAAATCGGCAACGTTGGCTGCGGCGCTGATCGCGGCGCTGGTGCTTGTGCTGTCCACGGGCTGTACGTCGTCGGGCAGCGGTACGTCGCAAGGACCGGGCATGAGCCGGTACGGCGGCGCGGGAGGCAGCGGAGGCGGAGGCGGTGGCGGCGGCTACTGACGCGCCGCCGCAAGGAAGAGGCGCGAAATCGCGCGCGAACACCGGAAGCCGGCTGCTCGCGCGCGGTGCGCTACCCCGGGACGCGACTCAACGCATCGCCTTCACGTCGGCCGGCGTGACGCTCGCGGGCTGGCCGCCCCATGTCGCGCGCAGATAGTTCGCGAGCTGCGCGAGTTCGTCGTCGCTCAGCGTTTTCGCGAAACCCGGCATCGGCTGCAGGTTTTCGAAGCCGGCAAACTTCTGCTCGTCGATGCCATCGAGCATCGCGACCAGCAGATTGCGCGAGTCGGCCTGACGCACCGTCGAATTGCCGTTCATCGGCACCGCCACGTGCGGCTTGCCTTCGCCGTTGAAGCCGTGACAGCCCGCGCACACCGCGAGATACACCGAGCGGCCGGCCGCCAGTTGCGCGGCATCGGCCGACACCGGCTTCACCGGTTGCGGCGCGGGCGGCGTATCGCCGAGCAGGTACGTCGACAGGCCGCGCAGGTCGTCCTTCGTCAGGTATTGCGTGCTCAGATGCACGACCGGATACATCTCGCCGAACGCCGAGCCTTGCGGCGCGATGCCGACGCCGAAGAACGTCTGCAGGTCGGTGCCCGTCCAGCCGCGCGCGGCGAGGCCGGCCGGCGTGATGTCGGGCGCGGCCACGCGGCCGAGCGCGGCGCCCGCGAACGGCTTCGCGCCGTCGAGCTGGCCCGTGAACGCGCGCGGCGTGTGGCATTCCGCGCAGTGACCGAGTGCGCCCGCGAGATAGCGGCCGCGCTGCCAGTCGGCGGATTGTCCGGCCGATGCATCCGGCAGACTGTCCTTCAGGAACAGCATGTCCCAGAAGACCATGCCGAAGCGCAGGTTGTACGGGAACTTCAGGTCGTGCGCGCGGTTTTCCTGCGCGACAGGTTTGACCGTCATCAGGTACGCGTACATCGCGTCGGCGTCGGCGCGCGTGAGCTGCCGGTACGACGTGTACGGCATCGACGGATACAGGCGCTTACCCGGCGCCTTGCCGTCGTGCAGCGCGGCGTAGAAATCGTCCGCGCTCCAGCCGCCGATCCCGTGATCCTTGTCGGGCGTGATGTTCGAGCCGTAGAACGTGCCGAACGGCGATTCGAGCGCCGCGCCGCCGGCGAACGGCGCACCGTCCTTCGCGGTGTGGCACGCCGCGCAGTCGGCGGCCTTGACGAGATAGCGCCCGCGCGCGACCGCGTCGGCACCGGGCGCGCCGGACGCCGCGCTCGACGCCGGCGCGTCGTGGCCGCCGCACGCGGCGAGCAGCAGCGCGAAGGACGCCGCGAGCGCGGGCAGGCCCGCGGCCCGCGCGGCACGATGAGCGAATGTGCGTTTCATGGCGCTTCCTTCACGAGTCCCGGCGTCGTCAGCACCACGTCCTTGACGGCTTCGTAGTAGCGGACATAGCCCGTGCAGCGACAGAGGTGTGCGTCGAGCGCGTCGGTGATCGTGCGTTCCACGTCGGCCTTCGCGATCGGCTCGCGCTTCAGGCGCTCGATCAGCACGGTCGCCGCGTTGACGAAGCCCGGCGTGCAATAGCCGCACTGGAAGCTGAAGTGCTCGAGGAACTTCTGCTGGATCGGCGACAGCTCGACCACCTCGCCGGCTTCATTGCGCTTCGCGTGGCCTTCGATCGTGCGGATCGAACGGCCGTGGAAGAAGTGCGCGCCGGTGATGCACGTGCGCATTTCGTCGCTCGTGCCGTCCGGCTTGTCGACGATCACGACGCACGCGTGGCAGATGCCCTGCCCGCAGCCGAGCCGCGAACCGGTGAGGCCCAGGTACTCGTGCAGGAACTCGATCATCATCAGCCCTTCCGGCACCTGCATCGGGCCGACCGACTTGCCGTTGATGTTGAGCGACAGCGGCTTCTGCTGGAACCGGACGAGCGGACGCTCGACGGGCGCCGCAGCGAGTGCAGCCGGTGCGACGGGCACGGATGCCGGAGCGGCCGAAGCCGCGTTCGACGCGGACGCGCCGGTCGCAGCCGCGCCGGCGCTCGCGGGCGAAGCCGCGGTTTGGGCGGTCGTCATGCGAGCACCTCCTGAATCTTTTGCGGGGTCACCGGCAGGTCGGTGAAACGATGGCCGATCGCGTGCGCGATGCCGTTCACGATCGCGCCGACGACGGGAATCATCACCACTTCGGCGACGCCCTTCGGCGGATCGGTCTCGGACAGCGGCGGCAGCACGTCGCCCGTCTGCGTCCATACGGCGACGTCGGACGCGCGCGGCAACTGGTAACGGTTGAAGTTCCACGTGCCGTTGCCGGGGCCGTCCTCGTAGAGCGGCAGATACTCGTGCAGCGCATGGCCGATGCCCATCGCGAGACCGCCCTGCAACTGGCCCGATACGAGTTGCGGCGAAATCTGGTTCCCGCATTCCATGATCGAGTGATGCGTGAGCAGCTCGACCTTGCCGGTCGCTTCGTGCACGGCCAGCTCGACGAGCGTGCCCACCGCCGTGTAGTACGTGACGGCCGCGTTGTTGCGGCTCGTCGGCGGGACGAACACGCGCTTGCGATCGAGCACGCGATAGCCGTTCGCGGTCGGCGGCAGCGTGCCGCGCAGCGCGGTCGCGCCGGCTGGTGCGGCGGTGCCCGGCAGCGGGCCGTCGTCGCCGGTCTTCGGCGCGCCGACGCGCAGCGACAGCCCGTCGATCGGCAGACGCTCGACCGCGCCGCCCACTTCGAATTCGGCGTCGGTCCACTGCCAGCGGTTGAACACGTGCACGACGGCGCCGGTCGGCAGGCCGAGCGCATGCGCCTGCTTCGCGAGCTGCTCGAACGTCAGCGGCTCGAGGCCGTCGGCGGTCAGCTTGCCGTCGACCCAGCGCGCGTCCTCGATGCGGATCGTGTACGGCGCGGCCTGGCCGCCGCCGAGGCCGCGCGTCCAGATCGACATCGCGGCCGGCCACAGCCCGTAGCGGAACACGGCGCGCGCGGCTTCGCGCGTGCTGTGCGTGAAGTAGTACGCGGAGTTCGTCGCGCTCGACGGCGACGCATAGCCGGGCGACCAGCGCGGGTTCGCGCTCAGGCGGTCCTGATCGGCCTGCGACATCAGGTACGGGTCGCCGCTCGTCTCGACCGGCAGGTCCGGCCATTCGGTCAGCGCGACGCGCACGTCGGTCGCCGGACGGCCGAGCCATTTCGCGACCGCGACGGCCTGAGACGTCGACATCCCGGTGCCGATCTCGGCCGCCGTGTGTTGCAGCGACACCTTGCCGTGCGCGTCGAATTCGACCTTCGCGAACGACGCTTCCGCACCCGTGCCGAAATCCTTCTGCACGCACGCGAAGCCGACGCCGTAGCGCTTGCCCGGATGCGCCGCCTCGAATTCGGCCTTGCGCGCGGCACGACGCGTCCACAGCGGATGCTGCTTCGCGCGCTCGAGCACTTCGTCGACGCGCAGCGCGCCGGCGGGAATCGCCCCCTGTGTGTTCTTCATTCCCGAACGCAGCGCGTTGCGCAGCCGGAAGTCGATCGGGTCGATGTTCAATTGCGCGGCGATCTCGTCGACCGCCATCTCGGTCGCGGCCATGCTCTGCAGCGTGCCGTAGCCGCGCGCGGAACCGGCGTCGATCGCGCGCGACGCGATCGCGACGGCCGCGAGGTCGCTCTTCGGGAAGTAGTAGATCGATTGCGCGGCCGTGGCGCCGACCATCGCGACCGACGGCGAGAAGTTCGAGCGCCCCCCGCCGTTCGCCTCGAAGTCGCCCTTGAACGACTGCAGCAGGCCCGTGTTGCGGTCGACCGCGATCCGGTAATGCATCTTGAATGCGTGTCGCTTCAGCGACGTCTGGAACTGCTCGTAGCGATCGTTCGCGAAACGCACCGGGCGGCCGTCCGCGTACAGCGCGCAGACGAGGCCGTAGAACGGCACGTTGAAGTGATCCTTCGAGCCGTAGCCGACCGTGTAGCACGGATGCACGAACAGCTTCTTCACCGGGAAGCGGCATTTCGCGACCATCTCGGCCGCGTTCTCCGACACTTCCAGCGGCGACTGGGTCGGCACGACGAGATGCAGCGATTGCGTCGCGGCGTCGTACCAGCAGTTCGCGTTGTCGGGCTCGAGCGCGGCCGTGTCGACCGACTGCGTGTTGTATTCGCGGTCGAACACGAGCCAGTCGGCCGACGGCTGGTCGAGTTCGGCGGCGATCTGCCCGGCGAGGAACATGCCCTGCTCGTCTAGCTTGCCGTGCTCCTTGCCGTCCGGCCAGACCGGCAGATGCTTGCGCATCATGCTCGGGAAGATCGGCGCGTCCTTCAGGCTCGAATAGACGTCGTCGTCATAAGCCGTCTTGCCGCCCACGCGCACGTAGCGGAACGTGCCCCACGGATCGCGCTCGAGCGGGCCCGTGACCGCGCCGTAGCGGATCACGTCGTCGCGGAACTTCAGCGCGTTCTTCGCGAAGCGAAAGCGCGCGAAGTCGTGATAGATCAGGATCGCGACCGCATGGCCGAGATACGCGGGCGTCTTGCCGGCCGGCAACAGCATGTCGTCGCCGTAGAACGCCGGGAACGCGACGCCGTCGCGCGCGAGATCGTCGGCCGTGACCACGCGGTCCGGTTTCAGCTCGTCGCCGAGCAGCGACAGGTCGAAGCCCTCGTACGTGCGGTCGGCCTGCGTGACGCGCAGGATCAGCGCGTGCGACTGCTGCTGCGGCCAGTGCGGCATGTCGGCCGCGCGCACGTCGCGGGCGAACACTTTCGAGCCCGTGACCTTCGCGATGCCGTCGATGCGGAATTGGGGGATGCCGGTGACGCTATCCCATTTGACGGGTGTGAGGAGTTTTTCTTCGAAGAGCGCCGCGAACGCGCGGCTGCCGATGGGCGCGACATACACCGCGACGCCCGCCAGCACGCTGGCTTTCAGAAAACCCCGCCGTGACAGGCCGTGGTTTTTCATTTGGGGGGAACCTCCTGAGGCGGCTCGGACGGCGATCGGGTGTCGCGGCGTCCGGAGCGGCGCGCATTCTGGCATTGTTTTGGATATATCGCCTATAGTATTTCCCGCATGAAATACTTATTGGAATTCTTATAGCGGTTTTCAGCCGGGCTGCGGCGGGTGGTCGCAGCGGCGATTCGTTTGCGGTTTGCTTGCGGCGGAGGCAGTCGCGCCGGCTTCGGCGGCCGCCGCACATCGTTCCGTTCGCAACGAACGCTGCGTTCGCGCCGCCGCATCCGCAAGCCCCCGCCGCCGGGGCTGACAACCCGCGCACGAGACGATGCGCGGCGCCGCCAACCGGCCCGCGACGCCGGTTTTTCGTGGTAATGTCGTGCGCATCCGGCTCGGCCGGGCTTCCGCCACGTGCCGTGCGGAGCCGCCAGCCATCGCAACATCGTGTCGAGGTCGACAATCATGGCAGTCAGGGCGTCTCTCCTGAACTCCGTTCTCGCCACTCCCCCCTCCGGCAACCACCGCGTGACGGCCGCGCTGCGTCCGTCGATGCTCGTGACGCTGTTCGAGGACATCCGCCCGATGGCACTGTCCGGGCTCGGGAGCGGTTTCGTCGCGGCCGTCGCACTGATGCGGCTGCAGCAGCTGTGGTGCCTCGCGTGGCTCGTCCTGGACGTCGGCCTGCTCATTGCGCGCCTGTGGATCGTACGAGCCTACACGGTGCGGCGCGACGCAGGCGACGATCGCATCGAGTACTGGGCGATGCGCTATGCGCCGGTGTCGCTCGTCGCGTGCTTCGTGCTCGGCCTGGGCGTGATGGGCTGCGTGCAGGCCGCGGACGTCGAGCTCGGCACGCTGTCCGTGATGGTCGCGGGCGGCGTGTTCGGCGGAATCGCGTCGCGCAATTCGGCGCTGCCGCGGCTCGCGATGACGCAGGTCGTGCTCGGCGTGCTGCCGATCGGCGTCGGCGCGCTGCTGGCGCCGCGAACCGGCGCGTGGCTGCTCGTGCCGCCGCTCGCGATCTATCTGGCGGCGATGCGTACGGTCGTGCAGCGTCACTACCGCGTGCTCGTCGCGCTGATCGCCGCGCGCCAGCGCAACGCCGAACTCGTCGCGCGCTTCGACGCCGCCCTCACCTACATGCCGCACGGCCTGTGCATGATCGACGGCGACAGCCGCGTGATCGTCGCGAACCGGCGCACCGCACAACTGTTCGGCTCGCCGCGCGAGATCATGCTCGATACGCCGCTGCCGACCGTGGTCGCCGCGCTCGGCACGCATGCCGTGACCGATCCCGGCGGCGCCGGCCTCGCCGCGCAGTGCGATGCATGGCTGAACCGCGCCGAGTCCGGGCCGCTCGACATCGTGCTCGCCGACGGCCGCCAGCTCGAACTGACGCGCCACCGCGTGCCGGACGGCAACGCGGTGATCATCGTCGAGGACGTCACCGCGCGCCGCCAGACCGAACAACAGATCCGGCACCTCGCGCGGCACGACGCGCTGACGGGGTTGCCGAACCGCCACGAACTGCATGCGGCGCTCAAGCGGATGCTCGCGCGCCGGCCGCGGCTGCCGAGCCCCGCGCTCGCCGTCATGTATCTCGACCTCGACGGCTTCAAGTCGATCAACGATCGCTTCGGCCACCAGGCCGGCGACGAAGTGCTCACGCAGGTCGCCGAGCGGCTCGGCAAGACGCTGCCGCCGGGCGAGCTCGCCGCACGCATCGGCGGCGACGAATTCGTCGTCGCGATCGACGACACGACGATGCAGGCGTGCTCGATCCTCGCCGCGCGGATCATCCGGCAGATTTCCGCGCCGTACGCGCTGTCGATCGGCGAGACCGTCTGCATCGGCATCAGCATCGGCATCGCGCTCGACGACGGGCACGGCTCGCCCGACGAGCTGATCCAGCACGCCGACAGCGCGCTGTACGACGCGAAGTCGGCCGGCAAGGGCATCTACTGCTTTTACTCGAGCGGCAGCGGCAGCCGCCGCATGGCGCCGGCCGCCACGACCTGAGCCGCCGACGCGCGCCGCGCCTCCGCCCTTTCCCGGCCTGCCGCCGCCTCCCGACGATTCAATTCCGAAACGCTTTGCGGGTTCGCACGTGACGCCGCGCGTTCGCATGTCACGTGACGTGTTCCGTAACATCGCCGTCCGGCGCCCCGCACGATGACGGCAGAAGCCCGCACGATCGAGGCCGAGCGCGGTATTTACCGGCTGGCATTCTTATTGCTCCTTGATGGGGAAAGAACGTTTCAGGGAGCTCACCATGAATACCGTCGACGTCCTCGCGCGAACCGAAATCATCGACGAACAGGCGGTGATCGACGGCGCATCGCTGATCCGCCGGCTCGTGTCCGACCGCCGGATGCCGGCCGCGTACGATGCCGCATGCATCGACAATCCGCCGCTCACGCTGTACGGCGCGTTTCGCCAGGGCGTCGCCGATCACGCCGCGCGGCGTGCGAATCCGTATCGCGCCGGCAGCCGTTTCTGGGCACTGTGGGAAGAAGGACGTCTCGAAGCTGAAACATCCGGCCGGTAAGCCGGTCGTACGCGCCGGCCCTGTCGCGACAAGGGATCGGCGCGAAACGCGACGCGCGAATGCAGCCGGCTGGCGCACCGGCATGCGTTCATCGCTGCAACATCGCGCGGCCGCGCGTGGAGGGCCGCCAACGCACGGCAACGCGCCCGGCCGCAGTCGCGCGTCTCGCGGTCGATCCCGCCCCGCCCGCCGCGCGCGGCCGGTTTCCCCTATAAGATGGCAGATTCCGTTCATCGAACGATACCGCCATGACCGCCTCTTCCTCTCCGCGAAATCCCATCCACTGCGAAATCGATCTCGACGCGCAAGGCAAGCACGCGGGCTACCTGCGGCTACCGCACTCCGTGCACCGCTCCGCCTACGGCTGGCTGCCGATTCCGATCGCGTCGATCCGCAACGGCGACGGCCCGGTCGCGCTCGTGATGGCCGGCAACCACGGCGACGAGTACGAAGGCCAGATTATCGTGTCGCAGCTGATGCGCGAGATCGAACCCGACATGGTCAGCGGCCAGTTGATCCTGCTGCCGATGGCGAATTTCCCGGCGGCGGATGCGGGCCTGCGCGTGTCGCCGCTCGACGAAGGCAACCTGAACCGCAGTTTTCCCGGCGACCCGACCGGCACGCCGACGCAGATGATTGCTCACTACATCGAGCACGCGCTGCTGTCGCGCGCGCAGTATCTGGTCGATCTGCATTCGGGCGGCAGCTCGCTGCTGTACCAGGGCGGCAACATGCTCGCGATCGATCCGCTCGACGCCGACGAAGCCGAGAAGCTCAACGGGCTGCTGGTCGCGTTCGGGTTGCAGAACGCGCTGCTGCACGCGCCGAATCCCGTGCATTCGGCATCGGCTGCGCGTCGGCAAGGCGCGATCTCGATCGTCACCGAACTCGGCGGCGCCGGCATGGCCGATCCGTCGCTGATCCGGCTCGGCCGCCACGGGCTGCTGCATTACCTCGGCTATATCGGCCTGCTGCATGGCGCGCTCGTGCCCGACGCGCCGCCGACCGTCACGCGTTTCATGCGCGTCGACGGCGATCGTCATTTCGTCTATGCGTACGAGCGCGGGCTGTACGAGCCGCTCGTCGAACTCGGCGACCAGGTGAAAGCCGGCCAGCCGGCCGCGTGGGTGCATTTCCCCGATACGCCGTTACGCGAACCGGTGCTGCACCGGTTCAACGGCGATGGCGAAGTGGTGTGCAAGCGGGTGCCCGCGCAGGTCCAGCGCGGGGATTGTCTGTTTCAGTTGGCGGAATTGTCGACGCCGCCGCGCGTCATCGAGTGAGGAACGCGACTCGCGTGTTCGGGACCGTCGTACGCCAACGCCGACGCCGGTGCGTACACGCGGACCGTCAGTCGGATGACGCCGGCGACTCATTGCCCTGCGCAATGCCGCATTGATGGCAATGCGGGAAGAAGAAGAAATTCCGGCCACCGCATTCGCATACGTTGAAAAGCCTCAATCCGCAATGCACGCAGAACGTGGAGTCGTCGCCGCCGAGATTCCATTGTTTGTCGCATGACGGGCAACGCTTTTTCTCGAGCGACCGGACGGCTTTTTCGTATCCGATCGTCCGCGCGCGTTCGCCCCGATCCTGCTGCAATTCGAGCCGTTTGCGCTCGGCATAGCGCTGAAAGGCCTTCATCATGTAAAGGCCGGCGAATACCGTCAGCACGATACCGACCAGGACCCGCACATAGCCGCCGAAATTCGGCAGGTACGGCACCAGTTCAATGAAAAACGCGCTCAATGCAAACAGGCCGAAACCGTACACGAACGGCCAGTAGCGCGCCTTCCGACAGCGGATGAACAGCCAGGTCGCAACCAGCAGGATCGGCAGCGTCAGCGCCAGTCGCAGTCCGAACACCTGCATCTCGTAGCGCCGCGTTGCGTCGTCGAAGCGCCGTTCGGCGGCTGCGTCCGCTTCGGCGATTTGCGTGTCGACTTGAGCCTGCTGCGATGCCAGTGCCCGTTGCTGGTCGCCGATCGCATCGATCTGATGCTGCCAGTTGACCACCACGGCCTGGAGCGTATCGAGCGTGCGCGTTCTCGCCAGAATGTCCGGGTCCCTCGTCCCGTCACCTGTCACCGCGCGGGTGGCCAGCCAGTTGCGGAAGCTTTCCTTCTCGGCCGCGTATTCCTTCGCGGCGCGGCCGCGCGCCACTTCCATCGTGTCGGCCTTCTCGGCAAGCGCGTCGCGCTGCGCCCGCAACTGGCGCCGCGCCGCGTCCAGCCGCGCTTTTGCCGGCGCGTCGGCGAATTGCTCGATGACGGGCGGCCCGCCCCTCGGGGCGAACGCCATGTCGCGGATCACGAGACTGCCGAGCATGTTCAGAAAGACGGCGAAGATGATCGCAATCGCCCAGGAGGCGAGTCGCAGGAGCCGCGCCGGGCTGGTCAGGCCGTCGCCGGAAGTCATCATTGTTTTTTTCCCGTTGTTCGACTGGTTTCCATTGTCATCAATCTTGATGCAACCGTCGATTGTCTCTTTTTCGATAGCGGACAGTCATCTCGACATTTCCGGAGGAACGTGCGGGTTTAGCTCGATGAGTTCTCGGGCTAACGAGGCATCAAATGTCCGCAACTGGCCGCTACTCGCCTCGTCAGCTAGAATGACGCGCTTTGCCCGTACGCCTATGTGGTTCAAGAACCTTCAGCTTCACCGTCTTCCCGCACCCTGGGCCGTTACCGCCGACCAGATGGAAAAATGGCTGGCGCCCCACGCGTTCCAGCCGGGCAGCAGCGTCGAAATGCAGCGCGCCGGATGGGCGTCGCCGCGTGACGACGGCGCGCTCGTGTATTCGAACAACCGGCAGATGCTGCTGCTGTTTCGTGCCGAAAAGAAGCTGCTGCCGGCGTCGGTCGTCAATCAGGTGACCAAAGCGCGTGCGCTCGAAATCGAGGAGCAGCAGGGCTTCAAGGTCGGCCGCAAGCAAATGCGCGAACTCAAGGAACAGGTGACCGACGAACTGCTGCCGCGCGCGTTCAGCATTCGCCGCGATACCCGCGTGTGGATCGACACGGCGAACGGCTGGCTCGTCATCGATGCAGCTGCGCAGGCGCTTGCCGACGACGTTCGCAGCCTGCTCGTCAAATCGATCGACCAACTGCCGCTCGCCGGCGTTCAGGTGGCGCGCTCGCCGGTCGCCGCGATGACGGACTGGCTGCTGTCCGGCGACGCGCCGGGCGGATTCACCGTGGACCAGGACGCCGAGTTGCGTTCGACCGGTGAAGGCGGCGCCACGGTGCGATACGTGGGCCACGCGCTGGAAGCGAACGACATGCGCCGGCACATCGAAGCCGGCAAACAGTGCATGCGCCTCGCGATGACCTGGGATGACCGGATCTCGTTCGTGCTGACACCGTCGCTGACGATCAAGCGCGTCACGCCGCTCGACGTGATCAAGGAGGCGGCGGACCCGACCGCGCAGAATGACGATGAACGCTTCGATTCGGACTTCACGCTGATGACGGGTGAGTTGGCGCGGATGCTGACCAGTCTTGTCGAGATCCTGGGGGGCGATCGGCAGGACGCGATTCCTCAGGCGGCGGCAGCCTGAACGCCGCCGTCGTCGTCGATCGTCGCCCCGCGCTGACCCGACAATTCGGGGAGAACCCGTCGCCACGCTGGCGGCGGGCCTCGGCCGAGCGCTCGCGATCCTGACGAGCCAGCCTCGAATCGGCCTCACCAGTCGGCCGTCGAAACGACGACACCGCGCCAATCCTCGGCGATCATCCACGTCTTACACACCTCGAACGGGCATGGCCGCCACCCCGCCCGTTCGCCCCACCCCACTTCTCCTGCAAGCCTTCTTCCACCCTCCTCGAAATCCTTATCGAAATTGCTTCGTTCGTCTTTGCCGGCCGCGCCGCTAACGTGTTCAAAACGGCGGCGGCGCGCCCGATGCATCGCACGAAGCACGACAGCCGCCGCCATCACGACAACTGCGTCGCGATAACGGAACGGACCGGACGGGCCGCGTACCCGCACCCCGCCAGGAACGTCCGCATCGCGCGCCATTCGCGATGCCCATGGCCACGAACGACCGCATCATCGACACGACGCCGCTCGACGTCCGCGCGCAGCCGCTGATCGACGCACTGATCGACGAGTATTCGACCCGTTACGACGCATACCGCCCCGACAGCCGCGCGTCGGCCCGCGACGAACTCGCGCGCTACCCGGCCGAACTGTTCGCGCCGCCCGAAGGCGCGTTCGTGCTGTTGCTGCGCGACGGCGAGACGATCGGCGGCGGCGCGTTCAAGCGCTACGACGCGCAGACCGCCGAACTGAAACGCATCTGGACGCGCATCGACCTGCGCCGCCAGGGCGTCGCGCGGCGCATCGTCGAAGCGCTCGAACTGCGCGCCGCACAGCAGGGTTATCGCCGTCTCTACCTGACGACCGGCTTTCGCCAGCCCGAAGCGTGGGCGCTGTACGACCGCACCGGCTACACCCGGCTGTTCGATGCGTCGATCGATCCCGAAGCGTATTTCCACCTGCGTTTCGGCAAGGATCTCGTCGATCCGTCGCGCACGTCGACGCTGGCCGACCTGTGGGCGCCCGTGCCCGAAGCGGCACTGCCGCGCTGATCGCACGGCACCCGTTCCGCTTTCAACGATTCCCCGCTTCCACGACAGGACGTTTTCATGCATCGAGCCGTACCGCTTTCATCCCGTGCCGTGCGCACGCTGGCCGCCGCGCTGATCGGCCTGAGCGCCTTCGCCGCGATGGCCGCGGCCGCCGCGACCTTCGACCTGAGCCCCGAGCAGCGCGGCCGCCCGCGTGGCGCGGCCGATGCGGCGGTCGAGCGCGCGGTACCCGCGTCGTTCAAGTTCGCCGAGCCCGGCACGCTGACGATCGGCATCGCGCCGAGCCTGCCGCCGATCAGTTCGTATGCGACCGACGCACGCACGGTGATCGGCTTCGATGCCGACGTCGGCCAGCTCGTGGCCGACAGCCTCGGCCGCAAGCTGAAGATCGTCGCGCTCGCGTGGGCCGACTGGCCGCTCGCGCTCGAATCCGGGAAAGTCGACGCGGTGATCTCGAACGTGACCGTCACCGAGGAACGCAAGCAGAAGTTCGATTTCTCGACCTACCGCAAGGATCAGGTCGGCTTCTACGTGCGCAACGACAGCAAGATCCAGTCGATCCGCGAGCCGAAGGACGTCGCGGGGCTGCGCGTCGTGACCGACGCCGGCACCAACCAGGAAAAGATCCTGCTCGCGTGGGACCGCGACAACGTCGCGCACGGGCTGAAACCCGTGCAGATCCAGTACTACGACGACCAGGCGATGCGCATCGTCGCCGTGCAGTCGGGCCGGGCCGACGTGGTGTTCAGCGTGAACTCGGTGCTCGCGTATCAAAGCGCGCAGCAAGGCAAGACGCGGCTCGTCGGCGCGATCAGCGGCGGCTGGCCGCGCACGGCCGACATCGCGATCGCGACGCGTCGCGGCAGCGGCCTCGCCGATCCGCTGACCGTCGCGCTGAACGGGCTGATCAAGAATGGCCGCTATCAGCAGGTGCTCGACCGCTGGAACCTCGCGTCCGAAGCGATCGACCAGTCGCGCACGAATCCGCCCGGGCTGCCGAAAAGCTGAGCGCCCGCAACCGTCCATCCACGCTCACGCAGGAACGCCGCTCACCATGTCTTATTCGCTTTCGTTGCTGGACAAGAGTCCGATCGCCGACGGCGCGAACGCCGCCGATGCGCTGCGCTTCACCACGACGCTCGCGCAACGCGCCGAACAGCTCGGCTACGAACGCTTCTGGGTCGCCGAGCATCACGGCACGCCGGGGTTCGCGAGCTCGGCGCCGGAGATCGTCGTCGCGCACCTGCTCGCGCACACGTCGCGCATCCGCATCGGCTCGGGCGGCGTGATGCTGCAGCACTACAGCCCGTTCAAGGTCGCCGAGACGTTCAAGCTGCTGGCCGCGCTCGCGCCGGGCCGCGTCGATCTCGGCATCGGCAAGGCGCCCGGGGGGCTGCCGCTGACCACGCGCGCGCTGCAGTGGTTCCACGACAAGACGCGCAAGCCCGATTTCGCGGGGCAGCTCGCGGAACTCGACGCGTTTCTCGGCTGGGGCGTGGCAGAAGATCATCCGCTCGCTGGCGCGGTCGCGATGCCGGTGCCGCCGCAGTTGCCCGAACGCATCCTGCTCGGCGGCTCGCCGGATAGCGGCGCGCTCGCCGCGCGCAACGGCTGGCGCTTCTGCTACGCGGGCCATTTCAACGGCGACGACGCGAATCTCGAACGCTCGCTCGACGCGTACCGCAGCGCGGGCGGCGAGAAGCCGCTCGTCGCGCTGTACGCGGTCGCCGCGCCGACGCGCGACGAGGCCGAGCGGCTGATCGGGCCGCTGAAGATCTTCAAGCTGCAGTTCGCGGGCGGCCAGAGCTTCAATCTCGGCAGCGCGCAGGCCGCCGCGGAATTCGCGCGGCAAAGCGGCGCGTCCGACTACCGGATCGACGAGTTGCGCCCGACGGTGCTGGCCGATACGCCCGAGCGCGTGCATCGTGCGCTCGACGCACTGAGCCGGCGGCTCGACGTCGACGCGTTCGTGATCGATTCGCCGGTATCCGACTATGCGGCGCGTCTCGCGTCGGCCGAATGGCTCGGCGGCGCGCTGTCCACCACGCCGTTGCAGGCGGCCTTCGCGGCCGACCGCTCCCTCTCCCCTGACCAGAACGCGTGACGCTCTCATCATGACGACCCGACGATCGATCCCTTTCGGCCTGATGCTGCAAGGCGCAGGCAGCCACATGAATGCGTGGCGGCATCCGAGCAATCCGCCCGACGCAAGCATCAACCTCGACTTCGCGATCGGCGTCGCGCGCAAGGCGGAAGCCGCCGGCGTCGCGTTCGCGTTCGTCGCGGACGGCCTCTACATCAACGAGAAATCGATCCCGCACTTCCTGAACCGCTTCGAGCCGCTGACCGTGCTGTCGGCGCTCGCGGTCGCGACGAAGAAGATCGGGCTCGCGGGCACGATTTCGACGTCGTACAGCGAACCGTTCACGGTCGCGCGCCAGCTCGCGTCGCTCGACGCGATCAGCGGCGGGCGCGCGGGCTGGAACGTCGTGACGACGCCGCTCGAAGGCACTGCGAAGAATTACGGCAAGGCGCACCCGGATCACGAACTGCGCTACGAGATCGCCGACGAATATCTCGACGTCGTGCAGGGTCTGTGGGACAGCTGGGACGACGATGCATTCGTGCGCGATCGCGCGACCGGCCGCTTCTTCGACCGCGACAAGCTGCATACGCTCGATCACCACGGCCGCTTCTTCCAGGTCGCGGGCCCGCTGAACATCCAGCGCTCGCCGCAGGGGCAGCCGGTGATCTTCCAGGCCGGCTCGTCCGATACCGGCATCGGCCTCGCGGGCAAATACGCGGATGCCGTGTTCACGCATTCGCCGTCGATCGACGAAACGGCCGCGTTCACGCGGCGCGTGAAACAGAGCGCCATCGAGCACGGGCGGCAGGCCGGCGACGTGAAGATCTTCCCGGGCGTCGGGCCGATCGTCGGCCGCACGGCCGCCGAAGCGGAGGACAAGTACCAGGCGATCCGCGACCTGCTGACCATCGACGAAGCGCTCGCGTACCTCGGCCGCTATTTCGATCACCACGATTTCACGCAGTACGCGCTCGACGCGCCGTTCCCGGAACTCGGCGAGCTCGGCCGCAACAGCTTCCGCTCGACCACCGACCGCATCAAGGCCGATGCGAAACAGAAAGGCCTGACGCTGCGCGAGACGGCGCTCGCGGTCGCGACGCCGCGCCCGAACTTCATCGGCACGGCCGAGCACGTCGCCGACGAACTGATCCGCTGGCACGACGCGGGCGCCGGCGACGGCTTCATCCTCGGTTTTCCGGTGCAGGCGCAGGGCGTCGACGATTTCATCGAGCTCGTGATTCCGGTGCTCGAGGCGCGCGGCCGCTACAGCCGCGACCTGCCCGGCGCCACGCTGCGCGACCACCTCGGTCTGCCGCGCAAGGCGAGCCGCTACGCGACGCCTGGCGCCGCACAGGAAGCGGCCGCCGAAGCGCACGCTTGACGCCGCCGCGCCGCCCGTGCGCGGCGCGGCGCATCTGCCCGATCGATCGATTCGAGGATTCCCACGACATGAGCGACACGACCCACCTCGGCGGCGCGCTGCCGCCGCTCTCTTCCCCCGGCACACGCGAGCCCGGCACGCATGTGCGGATCGTGCCCGCGCGCCACCGGTCGCGCACGGCCGGCACCGTGCTCGCGCTCGTGCTGATCGCGATCACGCTGCATTCGATCCTCGGCAATCCGCAATGGGGCTGGCCTGTGTTCGCCGAATGGTTCCTGTCGCCGCCCGTGCTGTCGGGGCTCGCGCGCACGCTGGTGCTGACGCTGCTCGGCGCGGTGTTCGGCTTCGTGCTCGGCGCGTTCGTCGCGCTGGCCCGGCTGTCGCGTTCGCGCCTGCTGTCCGCCAGCGCCTGGACCTTCGTGTGGCTGTTCCGCTCGATTCCGCTGATCGTGCTGCTGCTGATCCTGAACAACCTCGGCTACCTGTACGAGCATGTGCGGCTCGGCGTGCCGTTCACCGACATCGTGTGGTTCGACACGCCGACCACCGATCTGATCAGCCCGTTCCTCGCGGCCGTGCTCGGCCTCACGCTGAACCACGCGGCGTTTTCCGCGGAAGTGATCCGCGGCGGCATTCTCGCGGTCGACCAGGGGCAGCTCGAAGCCGCCGCCGCGCTCGGGCTGCCGCGCGGCCGGCAGACGTCGCGGATCGTGCTGCCGCAGGCGATGCGCGCGATCCTGCCGACTGCGTTCAACGATCTGATCTCGCTCGCGAAAGGCACGTCGATGGTGTACGTGCTCGCGATGCCGGAGCTGTTCTACACGGTGCAGGTGATCTACCGCCGCAACCTCGAAGTGATTCCGCTGCTGATGGTCGCGACCGTCTGGTACCTGATCATCCTGACCGCGCTGTCCGCGATCCAGGTGCAGGTCGAGCGGCACTATGCGCGCGGCGCGCTGCGCAATCCGCCGCCGTCCGTGGTCACGTTCGCGCTCGCGCGGATCGGCGGGCTGTGGCGGCGTGTCGCGTCGCGTCGTGCGGTATCGAGCGCGCAGGCACGCAGCGATGCCGGCACGCGCGCCGATACCGCGGCGGCCGTGTCGCGCACCGGCGGCGAAGTGGCCGTGCATGGCGTGTCGAAGCAGTTCGGCATGCAGCGCGTGCTCGACAACGTATCGTTCGTCGCGCCGCGCGGCAGCGTGACCGTGATCGTCGGGCCGTCGGGCTCCGGCAAGTCGACGCTGCTGCGCACGATCAACCATCTCGAACGCGTCGACGACGGTTTCATCGACATCGACGGCAAACTGATCGGCTATCGCCGCGACGGCGACGTGCTGCACGAATTGAACGAACGCGACGTACTGAAGCGGCGCACGGCCGTCGGCATGGTGTTTCAGAACTTCAACCTGTTCCCGCACCTGACGGTGCTCGAGAACCTGGTCGAAGCGCCGGTCGCCGTCGCGGGCGTGACGCACGACGCAGCCGAGCACACGGCGCGCACGCTGCTCGCGCGGGTCGGCCTCGCGGATAAGGCCGATGCGTACCCGCGCCAGTTGTCCGGCGGCCAGCAGCAACGCGTCGCGATCGCGCGGGCGCTCGCGTTGCGACCGAAGGTGCTGCTGTTCGACGAACCGACGTCGGCGCTCGATCCCGAACTCGTCAACGAAGTGCTCGACGTGATCAAGGAACTCGCGCGCTCGGGCACGACGCTCGTGATCGTCACGCACGAGATCGGCTTCGCACGCGAAGTCGCGGACAACGTGCTGTTCATGGAACGCGGGCGCATCGTCGAGGCCGGGCCGCCCGCCGTCGTGCTCGACGCGCCGTCGCATTCGCGCACCCGTGCGTTCCTGTCGCGGGTGCTGTGATGCGCGCCGCTTCCCACCTGCGAGGTGCCGCGCGATGACCGATCGACGCCGATTCATCACGGCCGCGCTGGTCGCGGCATCGGGCCTGCCGTGGCATGCGGCGCGCGCGGCGGCCGCTACCGCCGATCTTGACCCGCGCCAGGCCGGCCGCCCACGCGCCGGCGCGGACGACGCGGCCATCCGCGCGGCAAGCGGCTATCGCTGGGTACGCGACGATGCGCTCACAGTCGCGATCTCGCCGCACGCGCCGCCCGTGTCGACCTATGCGACCGACGCGCGCACCGTGGTCGGCGCCGATCCCGACTATGCGCAGCTCGTCGCCGACGCGCTCGGCCGCACGCTCGTGCTGCTGCCGATCGCGTGGGCCGACTGGCCGCTCGGGCTGACGTCCGGCAAGTACGACGCGGTGATCTCGAACGTCGGCGTGACGGAGAAGCGCAAGGAGAAATACGATTTCACGACCTACCGGCTCGGGCTGCACGGCTTCTACGTGCGCACCGCCAGCCCGATCGCGAAGATCGCGGAGCCGAAGGACGTCGCGGGTTTGAGGATCATCACCGGCGCCGGCACGAGCCAGGAGCGCATCCTGCTCGAATGGAGCAAGCGCAACGTCGCGCAGGGGCTGAAGCCGGCCGAGCTGCTCTATTTCGACGACGATGTGACCGCGCGCGTCGCGCTGCTGTCGGGACGCGCGGATGCGGAGCTGAACCCGAACGCGTCGCTCGCGTACGAGGCCGCGCGCAGCGGCAAAATTCGCCGTGTCGGCGTCGTCAATGCCGGCTGGCCGGCGAATGCGGATGTGGCGATCGCGACGCGTCGCGGCAGCGGGCTCGCGCCCGCGCTGACGCTCGCGACCAATGCGCTGATCGGCAACGGCCGCTACGGACAGGCGCTCGCGCGCTGGGGGTTGCAGAGCGAGGCGATCGCGCGGGCGGAGACCAATCCGCCGGGTTTGCCGTCGTTTTGAGCGTTCAATGCACTCGCCCCGGCATGCCGTGACGGCGATGCCGGGGCGCGTCGACTGACTGGGCCGTTCGCCTACGCCGTCACCGCGTCCCGATACCGGTCCAGTTCCGCGACATGCGCATGAATCGCCGGAATCAGCTCGCGCCCGTAAGCCAGCGCATCGTCGAGCGGATCGAAACCGCGAATCAGGAACGTCGATACGCCGAGCCGGTAATACGCGCCCAGCGCCCGCGCGACCTGCTCGGGCGTGCCGACCAGCGCGGTCGAATTCCAGCGCGCGCCGGTCAGGTTCGCGACGCCCATCCACAGCCGCTCGTCGACCACGTCGCCCTGCGCGGCGGCCGCCATCAGCCGCTGCGAGCCCGCATTCTGCGGCGCGTGACCCGCGATCGGCTGGCCGTTCGCGATCCGCGCCGCGCGCACGCGCTCGCGGATCGCCTCGGCCTTTTCCCACGCGGCCGCCTCGGTATCGGCGACGATCGGCCGAAACGACACGCTGATGCGCGGCGCCCGCCCGAACGGCGCGGCAGCGGCTCGCACGCGCGCGATCTGCTCGCGCACCGCGTCGAGCGGCTCGCCCCACGTCATGTAGACGTCCGCATGCTCACCGGCGACCGCGAGCGCGGCCGGCGACGAGCCGCCGAAGTAGATCGGCACGTGCGGCCGCTGCGCGCCCTTCACGACCGGCGACGCGCCGCGCAGCCGATAGAACGCGCCGTCGTGATCGACCGGCGCATCGGCCCGCCAGATCCGTTTCAGCACGTCGAGATATTCGCCGGTGCGGCGATAGCGCGCATCGTGCGGCACGAAATCGCCGTCGCGCTGCAGATCCGCATCGTCGCCGCCGGACACCACGTTCAGCGCGAGCCTGCCACCGCTGAACACGTCGAGCGTCGCGATCTGCCGCGCGGCGGCCGACGGCACGATCACGCCCGGCCGGTGCGCGAGCAGCAGCCGGATGCGTTCGGTCGCGGCGGCCGCGAACGACGCGACGATGAAGCCGTCCGCCGCGTTGCTGAAATGGCCGACCAGGATCTGGTCGAAGCCGGCCGCCTCGTGCGCCTGCGCGAAGCGGCGCACGTAGTCGGGCTGGACGGCCGCGCCGCCCGGTACGTCGACCTCCGCGCCGGGTGTCGCGGTGATCATGCCGATGATGTCGACTGGCATGTCGGGGTGTCCTTGGGCATGTCGATCGGGAATCGCGGAAATCGCGGGAATCGTGAAGCGGGCCGCACGGTCACTGCGCGGCTGCCGTCTTCTGCGCGAACGCACCCGCATACGAGCGGTCGAGCAGCTTCGACGTGTCGTACGCGGCCGGAATCACGCCGGACTTGTGCAGGAAGTCGGCCGTGTTCTGCGCATCCTTCGCGGCCGTTTCGTCGACCGGGCCGACGCGCTGTTTGGCATTGTTGAGCCAGCGATACGCGACGTCGGGTTCGAGATTCGCGCGTTTCGCCCACAGGTCCGCGTACTCGCGCGGATGACTGTCGACCCACTGGCGCGCGGCCACCACGCGCCGCAGGAAATCGGTGATCTCGGCGCGCTTGCCCGACGCGGCCTGCTCGTTCGCGGCGACGAAGCTCAGCGCGGGCATCAGCCCCTGCGCGGTCGTCACGGGCCGCGCGCCCTGCCGCAACGCGAGCGTGCTGACGAACGGTTCCCACAGCGATACCGCATCGACCGAACCGTTCGCGAGCGCGTTGGTCGCGTCGATCGGCATCAGGTACGCGTACTTCACCGAATCGGCGCGCAGGCCCGCATGTTCGAGCGCGCGCAGCACGAGCTGCTGGCTCCAGGCGCCGCGCCATACCGCGATGGTCTTGCCCTGCAGGTCGGCCACGGTGCGCACCGGCGAGTTCTTCGGCACGAGGATCGCGACGCCGTCGAGGCTCTGCCGCGACACCGCGACGACCTTGACCGGCGCGCCGCGCGCGGCCAGCGTGAGCAGCGCGGAATCGCCAAGGAAGCCGATGTCGATCGCGTTGCCGTTCAGGCTTTCGGCCACCGGCGCGGCGGCCTGGAAGTGCTTCCACTCGATCGTGTAAGGCAGGTCCTTCAGCACGCCGGACGCTTCCATCGACGCCTGGATGTTGAAGTAGTTCTGTTCACCGACGCGCAGCGTGACGGTGTCTTTGGCGATGCCCGGCTGCGCGGCGAGCGCCAGCAAGAGCGCCGTGACGATTCGGCTCAACAACATGATCTCCCGGAAGGTTGGCGGGCAGCCGCGCGACCGCGGCGCCCTTTTGTCCGTTTCGTCCGCCGTGCGAAACCGCCGGCGAGACGGATGGAACCGGTGAAGATACGTCGATCCACTTCATGACACAAACGCAATATTCTTCTATGTAAAGATGCGAATGTTTTATGAAGCATTCGTCCATGAGCGGGGCTCGCCGCCGGCCGCCGCTTCGTGAATTTCGAACGATTCCTCGATATATATTTCGAACACGAAATAAATCCTGAACTATATTTCGCATACGAAATAACTGCCCGATCGAGGATGGCCATGACCTCCCAACCCATCGAGTTTTCCGCGGCCGACGGCTATGTGCTGCACGGCACGCTGTGGTCGCCGGACGCGACGCCGCGCGCGCTGGTCCTGATCCATCCGGCAACGGCCGTGCCCGAGCGGCTGTATGCGGGCTTCGCACGCTTCCTGACCGAGCGCGGTTTCGCGGCGCTGACCTACGACTATCGCGGCATCGGCGCATCGCGGCCCGCGCGCCTGGGCGCGCTGCGGGCCCGCATGCGCGACTGGATGGAGCTGGACGTGGGGGCCGCGACCGCATGGGCCCGGCACGCCTACGAAGGGCTGCCGCTGCTGGCGGTCGGCCATAGCGTCGGCGGACATGCGATCGGGCTGTCCGGTGCGACGACGCACCTGCGCGCGGCCGTGCTGGTCGCCGCGCATGCGGGCAGCACGCGGCTGATCGCGCAGGCGGCCGAACGCGTGAAGGTCCGGCTCATCCTGCGCGTGCTCGGCCCGCTGATGTCCGCGCTGCTCGGCTACGTGCCCGGCAAGCGGCTCGGGCTCGGCGAGGATCTACCGGCCGGCGTGTTCCGCGAATGGAGCCGCTGGACGACGCTGCCGCACTACTTCTTCGACGATCCGACGCTTGGCGCGGCCGAGCGCTTCTCGAAGCAGCAGTTGCCGATCCTCGCGCTCGGCTTCGACGACGATCCGTGGGCGAACCCGGCCGCGATCGGCCTGCTGGTAAGCTATCTGGCCCGCGCGAAGGTCGAACGCCGCCAGATCGATCCGCGCGCGGCGGGCAGCGGCCCGGTCGGGCACATGGGCTTCTTTCGCAGCCGGCCCGGCGCCGTGCTGTGGCCCGACGTCGCCGACTGGCTCGCGCAGGCAATCGACACGCCGCGCAGCGCGAGCCGTCCGTCCCTTTCCATTGCAGCCGGGAACCCAGCTTGAGCGAAGACCGACGACTGTTTTTCATGTTGAACATCGGCCAGCGGCGCGTGCAGCGCTGGATCGACCGCAAGGCCGAAACCGACACGCGCGCGAGCGCCGCGCAGGCCGGCGCGCTGTTCTGCCTCGCGAAGCAGGACGGCGCACTGATCGGCGAAGTCGGCGCCGCGCTGCAGCTCGCGCCGTCCGCGATGACGGGGCTCGCCGACCGGATGGCGAAGGCCGGCCTCATCACGCGTCACGCCGATTCGGACGACGGCCGCGCAACGCGGCTCTATCTGACCGACGCAGGCCACGCGGCGCTCAAGCGTGCGCGCGTGCTGCTGCGCGAACTCAACGGCAAGCTGTGCGACGGGTTTTCCGACGACGAACTCGACGTCGTCGCGCGCTGGCTGCACGCGTTGCAGGAACGGTTTCCGGCAGAGCGCTGAGCAGCGCATCGCGCGCTGGCGACCGGCTCGCGCCGGCATCCATCGCAAGCGATTGCGATTCGCGTTTTCGATTCGATTTTCATGCCGCCGCAACGGCAAATCTTGCATGCCGGCCACCCGCTTCCGGCAACGCTTTCCGGCTACGTCCTGTTACAAAAAACCGCCTGTCGCGCGACATTCGAATCGCCTACATTGCAATCCACTTCGACACATTCGTCGCATGCCCTGACTGGCGTTCCCGTCGGGTCGACATCGCAGACACACCCGACAAGCATTGAAAACGAAGAGGAGTCTTAACCGAAGCGCTGGCGGCATCCAGCGCACGCGGATTGCGATGACTGAAGCGGCACGCTGAACCGGACGTCACGACGTGCGCGGCACGATCGGCCGCGCTTCGGTTCGCATTGCCTCGTCGTGCCCCGCCATCGCCCCCGCACCTCACCGAGGAGTCGTCCATGCGACGCATGATCGTGTCCCATCCGCTTGTCACCCGCCTGTCCGCCGCGATGGCGCTGGCCGCCGCTGCCGCCGCGCACGCCGACCCCGTCGTCGTGTCCGGCCCGAGCCCGTTCGCCGCGTGCACCATCGGCGGCCCGGGCACCAACTACGTGAATGCAGAAGTCGAACCGTGGCTCGCGGTCAACCCGGCGAACCCGAACAACATGATCGGCGTGTGGCAGCAGGACCGCTGGTCGAACGGCGGCGCCCACGGGCTCGTCGCCGGCTACACGTTCGATGCGGGCGCAACGTGGGCGCGCACGCCGCAGCCGTTCAGCGCCTGCGCGCCGGGCGGGCTCAAGTACGAGCGCGCGTCCGATCCGTGGGTCTCGTTCGGGCCGGAAGGCACCGCGTATTCGGTATCGATCTCGTTCAACCAGTCGAACAATGCCAACGCGGTCGGCGCGTCGGTGTCGACCGACGGCGGCCAGACATGGAGCAGCCCGGCCGTGCTGATCGCAAACGACGAACCGACGACGCAGTTCTTCAACGACAAGGAATCGGTGACCGCCAACCCGGTGAAGGCCGGCACCGCGTATGCGGTATGGGACCGCCTCGAGCTGCCGAACGGCAATCCGTACGCGAACCTGCACACGGCGGCGTACCGCGGGCCGACGCTGTTCTCGAAGACGACCGACGGCGGCAAGACGTGGAGCGCCGCGAAGGTCATCGTCGACGTGCCGTCGCGCCAGCAGACGATCGGCAACCAGATCGTCGTCGATCCGAAGAGCGGCACGCTCTACGATTTCTTCGACCTGATCCAGCCGCCGTTCAACAAGGCGGCCGGCAAGGTCGCGTTCGTCAAGTCGACCGACGACGGCGCGACGTGGACCAAGCCGCGGATCATCGCGGGGCTGCAGACGGTCGGCGTCACGGATCCGAACACCGGCGAACCCGTGCGCACCGGCGACATCATTCCGGAGCCGGCGATCGACCCGGCATCGGGCCAGCTCTACGTCGCGTGGCAGGACAGCCGCTTCAACGGCGGCACGTACGACGAGATCGCGCTATCGACCTCGAAGGACGGCGGCGCGACCTGGAGCGCGCCGCAACAGGTGAACACGCCGACCGGGCGCCCCGCGTTCAATCCGTCGGTGCGCGTCGACAACACGGGGGCGGTGATGGTCACGTACTACGACTTCCGCGACCTGCAGGCCGGCAACACGACGACGCTGCCGACCGGCTTCTGGCGCAAGATCTCGCACGACGCCGGCGCCACGTTCGCCGACGAGCGGCGCGTCGGCGGCCCGTTCGACATGAAGCTCGCGCCCAACGCCGAAGGGTTCTTCATCGGCGACTATCAGGGGCTCGACGTTCGCCCGTCGTCGTCGTTCCATCCGTTCTTCGTCCAGACCAACGCAGGCAACCTGACGAACCGCACCGACGTATTCTTCGCGCCGTGATGCGAGGATGACCGTCACGCCGCCGCCGCGACGCCATCCGTCGCGCGGCGGCGTGCGCCTGTTCACCGCATCAATGCATGTCCGTCAGCACGATGCGGCCGTCGACCTTCCCTTCCCGCAGCTTCGCGAAGATGTCGTTGATGTTGGCGAGCCGGTCGCGATGGATGTGCGCGCGCACCAGGCCGTCCGCCGCGAAATCGAGCGACTCCTGCAGATCGCGCCGCGTGCCGACGATCGACCCGCGCACGGTGATGCCGTTCAGCACGGTCGAGAAGATCGGCAACGGGAAATCGCCCGGCGGCAAGCCGTTGAGCGCGACCGTGCCGCCGCGACGGACCATCCCGAGCGCCTGCGCGAACGCGCTGCGCGACACGGCCGTGACGAGCACGCCGTGCGCGCCGCCGATTTCCTTCTGGATCACTTTCGCGGGGTCGTCGACCGACGCATCGATCGTCAGGTGCGCGCCCAGTTGCCGCGCCAGCGCGAGCTTGTCGGGCGAGATGTCGATGGCCGCGACGTGCAGGCCCATCGCACGCGCATATTGGACGGCCACGTGCCCGAGACCGCCGATGCCGGAGATCGCGAGCCACTGGCCCGGCCGCGTGTCGGTGACGCGAATGCCCTTGTAGACCGTCACGCCCGCGCACAGAATCGGCGCGATCTCGTCGAACGCGACCTGCGCGGGCAACTGGCCGACGTAATCGGGATCGGCCAGCACGTATTCCGCGTAGCTGCCGTTCACCGAATAGCCGGTGTTCTGCTGGCCATGGCACAGCGTTTCCCAGCCCGTGCTGCAGTACTCGCAATGGCCGCAGGCCGTGTAGAGCCACGGCACGCCGACGCGATCGCCCTCGCGCACGTGCGTGACGCCCGCGCCGACCGCCGCGACGATCCCGACGCCTTCGTGGCCCGGGATGAACGGCAGCGACGGCTTGACGGGCCAGTCGCCGTCGGCCGCGTGCAGATCGGTATGGCAGACGCCCGACGCCTTGATGTTGACGAGAATCTGGCCCGGCCCCGGTGCGGGAATCGGAACTTCCTCGATGCGCAACGGCTCGCCGAACGCGTGTACCACGGCCGCTTTCATGGTCTGGGTCATGCGTTGCTCCTGTCTGGTCGATGAGCAAACCAGTATCCGGTTTCGGTATCGGAGCACGTTGATACGCGTCAACGCATCGGAACGATGCGACGGTCGACGCGACAGCCCGAGCCGGCGGCCGCACGCTGCCCCGCCGCTCACGCGACTATTTCACCGATCCGACAGAAACCCGACGGAGCCCCGCCATTCGGCTTGGAATTTGAAATGATATAACATATCATTCGCGTGCTCGTCCGCCTGACGCCGTTTCAACCCAGGTGGCCGGGCCTCGCCGAGCCACGTTCCAGCGGGTCATTGCGCGCCAGTGACGCAACAATATATCGTATCCAGCGGTGACCCGCATCGCTCGTTATCCGATCCGATTCCAACCGATTCACCGACCATGCGCGACCTTCCTCGCTTACCGCTTCGCCCGCTCTCGTCCCTGTCGTTGATCCTGTTCGCCGCCGCTGCTCACGCGCAGACCGACGTCCCCGCCGCGGCCGGCACCCATACGCCTGCCGCCGCGCCGCTCGCGCCGATCTTCGTGACCGCGAACCCGCTCGGCGACACCGAACTGATCGCGCCGACCATCCAGCTTTCCGGCGAGGCGCTGACGCGCCGCCAGGCCGATTCGCTCGGCGAAACGCTCAACGGGCTGCCCGGCGTGTCGACCACCACCTACGGGCCGATGGTCGGCCGTCCGATCATCCGCGGGATGGACGGCGACCGGATCCGGCTGCTGCAGAACGGCGTCGCGGCGTATGACGCGTCGTCGCTGTCGTACGACCATGCGGTGCCCGAGGATCCGCTGTCGATCGAGCGCGTCGAGATCGTGCGCGGCCCGGCCGCGCTGCTGTACGGCGGCAACGCGGTGGGCGGCGTGGTCAACACGATCGACAACAGGATTCCGCGCGAAGCGATCGAAGGCGTGACCGGTGCGCTCGATGCGCGCTACGGCGGCGCGAATTCGGTGCGCGCGGGCGCCGCGCAAGTCGAAGGCGGCAACGGCCGCTTCGCGTTCCACGTCGACGCGTTCGACCGCGAAACGAGCAAGCTGCGGATTCCCGGCTACGCGCGCAGCAGCCAGCAACGCGCGATCGACGGCCCCGACACGCCGCAGCCGGAAGGCAACGTACCGAACAGCGACGGGCGTGTGCACGGCGGCGCGGTCGGCGCGTCGTACACGTGGGCGGACGGCTTCGCCGGTCTCTCGTACAGCGGCTACGAATCGAACTACGGCTCCGTCGCGGAAAGCGACGTGCGGCTGCGGATCCGCCAGGAACGCCTCGCGTTCGCGTCCGAGGTGCGCAACCTGAGCGGGCCGTTCACGAAGCTGAAATTCGATTTCGCGTACACCGACTATCGCCACAAGGAAGTCGACAACGGCGAGACGGCGACCACCTTCCGCAACCGCGGCTACGAGGCGCGCATCGAGGCGCGCCATCGCAAGATCGGCCCGTTCGAAGGCGCGATCGGCGTGCAGTTCGGCCAGAACACGTTCTCGGCGCTCGGCGACGAAATGCTCGTGCCGTCCACGCGCACCAACAGCGTCGCGCTGTTCGGCCTCGAGGAATGGCAGGTCGTCCCCGCGCTGAAGCTGAGCCTAGGCGGCCGCTTCGAGCACGTGAAGGTCGATCCCGATCCGGCCGGCATCGAGAAATTCGCGGGCGCGCAGCCGCGCGACTTCAATGCGGGCAGCCTGTCGGCCGGCGCGCTGTTCTCGCTGACGCCGGTTTGGTCCGTCGCCGCGAACGTCGCGTACACCGAACGCGCGCCGACCTTCTACGAGCTGTATTCGAACGGCCCGCACGATGCGACCGGCCAGTTCCTGATCGGCAACCCGAACGCGTCGAAGGAAAAAGCCGTGTCGACCGACCTGTCGCTGCGCTATGCGAGCGGGCCGAACCGCGGCAGCGTCGGCGTGTTCTACAACCGCTTCTCGAACTACCTGACCGAATACAACACCGGCCGCGTGGTGGACGACGACGGCGCGCCCGTCGCGCCGGGCACCGACGGCTCGCTCAACGAGGCGATCTATCGCGGCGTGCGCGCCGAGTTCTACGGCATCGAGCTGGACGGCAAATGGCGCGCGTTCGCGCGGCGCGGCCACACAGTCGATCTCGAACTGACGGCCGACTACACGCACGCGCGCAACGTCGACACGGGCCAGCCGCTGCCGCGCATCGCACCGCTGCGCGCGACGCTCGCGGCCGACTACGGTTACGGCCCGTTCGGTGCGCGTGCGCAGGTCACGCATGCGTGGTCGCAGCATCGGGTGCCCGACGACGACTTCTCGACGGACGGCTACACGTCGCTCGGCGTGATGCTGACGTATAAGTTCCGCGTCGGCCCGACGCACTGGCTCGCGTACCTGCGCGGCGACAACCTGACGAATCAGGAAATTCGCTACTCGACGTCGGTCGTGCGCGGCTTCGCACCGCAAGGCGGCCGCAGCGTGATGGCCGGATTGCGCACGACGTTCTAACCGCGGTACGGCTCGCGGCGCCCGCCGCGGGCCGCTTACCGATGCGAATCCGAACTGGCTGCACGCGCACGAAGCCGACATGCGCCACTGGCGACCGGCTTCCGCGTGACGGCATACGCGACGGAGACGACGATGCGCATGCCGTCATGCACGCATGCGCATGCGTCGGTACGATCACGCGTCATTCGCGCCGCTCGCCGCACAGCCTTGTGCCCACTGCGTCACAGCGTGCAGCAAATTTCGGTCCCGCTCGGGCATCGCCCGTTGCCGCACCGCCGTCATGGGATACCGCGCGACAGGTTCGCGCGCGCCGTTCGTCGACCCGGACTTTTAAAACGCACGAATGACGAGTATCCTAAAAAAGCACTTTTCGACCGGACGGCGAATCGCGTGCCCCTGACTCCCGTCCGATCGCCATGCGGCCCCGTCGTATCGCGCACCGCGCGCCGATGGCGGCGTATGCCTGTCGCGCCCTGGCCGCACGAACCTTTCCCCAACAATCGTCAGGAGAGCTGGTGAGCCGACTCGTCGTCGTATCCAATCGCATTGCAGATCCCCGTAAAGCCGCGGCCGGCGGGCTTGCCGTCGCCGTGAAGGACAGCCTGCAGGAAACCGGCGGCGTCTGGTTCGGCTGGAGCGGCAAGCTACGCGGCGGCGACGATCGCCCCACGCATGGCGACGACGTGCAGATCCAGAACGTCGGCGGCATTCAGCTCGCGACGGTCGATCTCGATCCGCAGGACTACGACGCTTACTATCTCGGCTACTCGAACAACGTGCTGTGGCCGGTGTTTCACTACCGGCTCGATCTCGCGCAGTTCGACCGGCGCTTCGCCGACGGCTACCGGCGCGTGAACCAGCTGTTCGCGCGCAAGCTGCGCACGCTGCTGCGGCCCGACGACGTCATCTGGGTCCACGACTATCAGCTGATTCCGCTCGCGGCCGAGCTGCGCGCGATGGGCTGCACGAATCCGATCGGCTTCTTCCTGCACATTCCGATGCCGCCGCCGCCGATCATGGCCGCGATCCCGGAACACGAATGGCTGATGCGCTCGCTGTTCGCGTACGACCTCGTCGGCTTCCAGACCGAATCGGATCTGCTCCACTTCGAGCATTACGTCGAAGCGGAAGCCGGTGCGGCGCGGCTGCCGGACGGCCGGCTGCGCGCGTTCGGCCGTACGTTGTCGGCCGGCGCGTTCCCGATCGGCATCAACGTCGACGAGTTCGAATCGCTCGCGCGCGATCGCGACGGCCTCGACATGTTCGAACGCATGCGCGACGAGTATTCGCGCCGTCAGTTGCTGGTCGGCGTCGACCGGCTCGATTACACGAAAGGGCTGCCGCAGCGCGTGCATGCGTTCCGCGAGCTGCTCGAACAGTATCCGGAGAACCGCGACCGTGCGACGCTGATCCAGATCGCCGCGCCGAGCCGCGAGGATCTCGGCGCGTACGACGACCTGCGGCGCGAGATGGACAGCCTGTGCGGCGCGATCAACGGCGACTACGGCGAGCTCGAATGGATGCCGATGCGCTACATTCACCGCACCGTCGCGCGCAAGCGCCTGCCGGGCCTCTACCGCGCGAGCCGGGTCGCCCTCGTCACGCCGCTGCGCGACGGGATGAACCTCGTCGCGAAAGAGTTCCTCGCCGCGCAGGACGCGGCCGATCCGGGCGTGCTCGTGCTGTCGCGCTTCGCGGGCGCGGCCGAGCAATTGAAGGCCGCGCTGCTCGTCAATCCGTACGACACGCAAGGCACCGCGCAGGCAATCCAGCGCGCGCTCACGATGCCGCTCGAAGAGCGCCGCCAGCGTCACGCGGCGCTGATGGCGATCATGCGCAAGACCGACGTGCACTGGTGGCGCACGCGCTTTCTCGAAGCGCTCGCCGAAGCGGCCGAAGTCGCGGCCGCGACCGAATCCTGACGCGCTGACGCGCGCCTACGCCCCGTCGTCATGCATTCGAGCGCGCCGCCGTTCGACTGATACGTGCGCGTCGCTCAGCGCGACGTCGTGGTGGGAAAGACCATAAAGAAAGCGTGCGACGTCGGAATATCGGCGCGCGCCGGTCCACGCAGCGGCTTCAGCGATCGGATTCGTGCGACCGTCCGTACGCGACGAAATCGCGCTCGACGGTGGACGCCTGCTCCGTTTCGATCGCGCCGCCGCGAGCACCGGCGTCGTCGCCCGACGAGGCCGACGCGGCCAACGACGGTTCGATGCGTGCGTCGATCAGCGCCTGCAGCGCGTCGCGTTCGAGCACCTCGCATTGCAGCAGCCGTCGCGCGATGCGTTCGAGCGCGTCGCGACGTTCGCCGAGCGTCGCCGCGACGCGCGCATGCGCATCGGCCAGCAGCGTGCGCACCTCGTCGTCGATCATCCGCGCGGTGTGCTCGCTGCAGCGGCCGTCGCCCGCATGCCATGCGCCGGGCAGGCCCTGGCGCGCGTCACCGTCGTCGAACGTCGCGAGCCCGATCTTCTCGCTCATCCCGTACTGCATGACCATGTGGCGCGCCATCGCGGTCGCGCGTTCGAGGTCGTTCTGCGCACCGGTCGACACGTCGCCGAACACGAGTTCTTCCGCCACGCGCCCGCCGAGCAGCGCATCGATCCGGTCGAGCAGCTCGCTGCGGCGCAGGACGTAACGATCCTCGATCGGCACCTGCTGCGTGTAGCCGAGTGCGGCGACGCCGCGCGGAATGATCGACACCTTCTTCACCGGGTCGCAATGCGCGCGGCTTTCCGCGACGAGCGCATGGCCGGCTTCGTGATACGCGATCGTCAGCTTCTCCTGCTCGTTCATCACGCGGCTCTTGCGCTCGAGGCCCGTCAGCGCGCGGTCGATCGCCTCGTCGAAGTCCGCCATGCCGATCGCCGGCTTGCCGAGTTCGGCCGCATGCAGCGCGGCCTCGTTGACGACGTTCGCGAGATCGGCGCCGACGAAGCCCGGCGTGCGCGACGCGAGCTCGCCGAGATCGACGTCGGCGGCGAGCTTCACGCGCTTCACGTGCACGTCGAGGATCTGGCGGCGGCCGTTTACGTCGGGCCGGTCGATCGCGATGTGACGATCGAAACGGCCCGGGCGCAGCAACGCGGGATCGAGGATCTCGGGCCGGTTCGTCGCGGCCATGATGATCACCCCGGAGCCGGCCTGGAAGCCATCCATCTCGACCAGCAACTGGTTGAGCGTCTGTTCGCGCTCGTCGTTGCCCGACATCGGGCCGACGCCGCGCACCTTGCCGAGCGCATCGAGCTCGTCGACGAACACGATGCACGGCGCCTTCTGCTGCGCCTGCTCGAACAGGTCGCGCACGCGCGCGGCGCCCACGCCGACGAACATCTCGACGAACGCCGAGCCGCTGATCGAGAAGAACGGCACGGCCGCCTCGCCGGCCACCGCGCGCGCGAGCAGCGTCTTGCCCGTGCCCGGCGCGCCGACGACGAGCACGCCTTTCGGAATCTTGCCGCCGAGCCGCTGGTAGCGATCGGGGTTGCGCAGGAACGCGACGAGCTGCTGCAGTTCGGCCTTCGCTTCGTCGATGCCCGCGATGTCATCGAACGTGATGCCGGTCTCCTGCTGCACGTACACGCGCGCGCGGCTCTTGCCCATGCCGGTGAAGTCCTGCAGCCCGCCGCGCTTGCGCAGCATCATGTTCCACACGAACACGAGCAGCATCAGCGGCAGCAGCCACGACGCGAGCGACGCGATCCAACCGGTGTCGGGCGTGCCGTGATAGCGGATGCCCGCGGCGGTCAGCGTGTCGATCAGGTGTTCGTCGGTCACGCGGCTGGTCGTGAAGCGCCACGGCGCGCCAACCTGCTGCACGACCGCCGCGTCGGACGCCGGCAGCATCGCGCCGGCCTGCGGCATCTTCAGCGCGCCCGAGATCGACGCCGGGCCGACCTCGAGATCGTCGACGAGCCGCGCGGCGACGAGCCGGTGGAAATCGCTGTACGCGATCGGCGTCGACGTCGGGTGCAGCATCAGCAACTGCGCGGCGAACAGCACGAAGAAGCCCGCCGCGATCAGCAATCCCGGGTAGTCGAATTTCCTGTCCATCGCATCGGGCCTGCCATCTCCGCTGCGCGGCGTGCGCTCACGCCGGCACGCGCGCAACCGGTACGCGGCCGCCATGCGAAAACGACTTGCATCCGCGCATCGTCGCCTCGCCGTCTCGCGTCGTTCGTCGCATCGATGCCGCCTCGACAACACCGTCGTCGGCATTGCCGGGCGATCCTCGCCCGGGCGGCACGCCGTGACGCACCGCCCTCGATTCCAGTCTAGTTCGTGCGCGGGCGTCGCGCCGCTCGCCGCGCAGCGTCGAATCGTCGGACGAACGGCTTTCATCCGCCCCCTTGCCGCGTTATAGTCGCGTGCATGACATTTTTGTGACAGTCGCCTCGCGCCGCCGCGCGCGAGGCCGGCCGTCTCATCCCGTCCCGCGTCGCGGCAGCCCGCGCGGCGCCGGCGCGCATCGAACGACAATGCCCACCCGCCCATCCGAGGAGCCCACGACGTGAACGACACCCCCGATCGCCCCGACGACCTACCCGCCGATCCCGACCGCCGCCGTGTGCTCGGCGGCCTCGCCGCACTCGGCGCCGGTGTCGCGCTCAGCGGCTGCGAAACCACCGCGGGCAACGCGCCGCGTTCGGCCGCCGACCTGCGCATCGACGAAGCGCTGCGCCAGCGCGTGCGCCACATCGTCGTGATCTATGCGGAAAACCGCAGCTTCGCGAACCTGTACGGCGATTTCCCGGGCGTGCGGTATCCACTGAGCGAAGTGCGGCCCGAACACGCGCAGCAGCTCGATCGCGACGGCAAGACGCCGCTGCCGGCGCTGCCGAAGATCTGGGGCGGGCTCGTGCCGCAAGCGCAGGAAGTGGACGGCAAGCGCTACGCGATCGCCGAGCGCGACATCGACAAGCTGCCGAATGCGCCGTTCCGGATTTCGGACGCGCAAGGCAAGCCGCTGCCGAACGGCGTGATCACGCGCGACCTGTGGCATCGCTTCTACCAGAACCAGATGCAGATCGCGGGCGGCCGCAACAACCAGTTCGCCGCGTGGGCCGATTCGGGCGGCCTCGTGATGGGCCATTACCGCAATTCGGCCGACACGCTGCGACTGTGGAATCTCGCGCGGCAATACACGCTGTGCGACAACTTCTTCATGGCGGCCTTCGGCGGTTCGTGGATGAACCACATGTTCCTGATTTCCGCGCAGCCGCCGCTGTATCCGGACGCGCACAAGCATCCGCATGCGGCGAAACTGCTGTCGAAGGTCGAAGGCGACGACCCGGCCGGCACGCGCCTGAAGCTCGCCGACGATTCGCCCGCGTCCGCGCTCGACGGTCCGCCGAAATTCGCGGTCGACGGCCCGCTGACGCCGGACGGCTACGGTGTGAACACGATGGCGCCGCCGTACCAGCCGAGCTACGTGCCGCCGCCCGATCCGGGCAACGCCGCGTATGCGGATCCGGCCGACCATCGCGTGATGCCGCCGCAGGGCTACGCGACGATCGGCGACCGCCTGTCGGAAAAGAATGTCGACTGGGCGTGGTACAGCGGTGCATGGCAGTATGCGCTCGAGCATCGCGACACGGGAATGGTGCCCGACTTCCAGTACCACCACCAGCCGTTCAACTACTTCGTGAACTACGCGCCGGGCACCGAAGCGCGCCGCAAGCATCTGCGCGACGCGGGGCTCGGCGACGAGCCGTCGACCAACCACTTCATCGCCGACATCGACGCGGGCCGCCTGCCGGCCGTCACGTTCTACAAGCCGCAAGGCAACCTGAACATGCATGCGGGCTATGCGGACATCGAATCGGGCGACCGCCACATCGCGACCGTGATCGACCATATCCGGCGCGGCCCGCAATGGGAAAACACCGTGATCGTGATGACGCACGACGAGAACGGCGGCTGGTGGGATCACGTCGCGCCGCCGGTCGGCGATCGCTGGGGCCCCGGCTCGCGGATTCCCGCGCTCGTGATCTCGCCGTTCGCGAAAAAGGGCTTCGTCGATCACACGCTGTACGACACGAACTCGATCCTGCGCTTCATCAGCCGCGTGCACGGCCTCGCGCCGCTCGACGGCGTGGTCCTGCGCAACAACGCGTTCGCCGCGCGCGGCGCGACGCCGCCGGGCGATTTGACGAACGCGCTCGATCTCGGCTGACACCCGGCCGAGCGCCAGAAACGACGACGCCCCGGGCCATGCGATGGATGGCCCGGGGCGTTCATGCCGCTTTCAGGTGGTGACGTCGATGCCGCTCGTCAGCCGCCGATACGCCGCTCGATCTTCTTCATCGTCTCGGTCATTTCAGCCGGCAAGCGCAGCTTCAACGTATCGAACAGCGCCGCGTGCAGCTTCAGTTCCTCGCGCCATTCGTCGGCGTTCATCGACGTCACCGCATCGAACTGATCGCGCGTGAAATCGAGGCCATCCCAGTGCAGATCTTCATACGCGGGCGACACGCCGAACGCATGCTCGCCGCCACCGCCCGTGCCTTCGAGACGATCGAGCATCCACTTCAGCACGCGCATGTTCTCGCCGAAGCCCGGCCACACGAACTTGCCGTTCGCGTCCTTGCGGAACCAGTTGACGCAATAGAACTTCGGCAGCTTCGCGCCGGCGGCTTCGAGCTGCTTGCCGAGTGTGAGCCAGTGCGCGAAATAATCGCTGACGTTGTAGCCGCAGAACGGCAGCATCGCGAACGGATCGCGGCGCACGACGCCCTGCTGGCCGACCGCGGCCGCGGTCGTCTCGGAGCCCATCGTCGCGGCCATGTACACGCCTTCGACCCAGTCGCGCGCTTCGGTCACGAGCGGCACGGTCGTCGAGCGGCGGCCGCCAAAGATGAACGCGTCGATCGGCACGCCGGCCGGGTTTTCCCAGTCGTCGTCGATCGACGGGCACTGCGCGGCCGGCGCGGTGAAGCGCGAGTTCGGATGCGCGGCCTTGCGGCCGGTTTCCTTGCCAATCTCGGGCGTCCACGGATTGCCCTGCCAGTCGGTCAGCTTCGCGGGCGGCGTGTCGGTCAGCCCTTCCCACCACACGTCGCCGTCTTCCGTCAGCGCGACGTTCGTGAAGATCACGTTTTCCTTCAGCGTGGCGATCGCGTTCGGGTTGGTCTTCACGCCCGTGCCCGGCGCCACGCCGAAGAAACCGGCTTCCGGATTGATCGCATACAGGCGGCCGTCGCGGCCGGGCTTCAGCCACGCGATGTCGTCGCCGATCGTCGTGACCTTCCAGCCGTCGAAGCCCTGCGGCGGGATCAGCATCGCGAAGTTGGTCTTGCCGCACGCGGACGGGAACGCGGCCGCGACGTGATACTTCTTGCCGGCCGGCGACGTCACGCCGAGGATCAGCATGTGTTCCGCGAGCCAGCCCTGATCGCGCCCCATCGTCGACGCGATGCGCAGTGCGAAACACTTCTTGCCGAGCAGCGCGTTGCCGCCGTAGCCCGAGCCGAAGCTCCAGATCTCGCGCGTTTCCGGAAAGTGCACGATGTACTTGACCGGATTGCACGGCCACGGCACGTCCTGCCGGCCGGCTTCGAGCGGATGACCGACGCTGTGCACGCACGGCACGAAATCGCCGTCCTCGCCGAGCACGTCGTACACGTCGCGCCCCATGCGCGTCATGATCCGCATGTTCACCGCGACGTACGGGCTGTCGGACAGTTCGACGCCGACGTGCGCGATCGGCGAGCCGAGCGGGCCCATCGAGAACGGCACGACGTACAGCGTGCGGCCGCGCATCGCGCCGCGGAACAGCCCGTTGAGCGTCTCGCGCATTTCGGCCGGCTCGATCCAGTTGTTGGTCGGGCCGACGTCGTCGCGCGACGCCGCGCAGATGAACGTGCGATCCTCGACGCGCGCGACGTCCGACGGATCGGATTGCGCGAGATACGAGTTCGGGCGCTTCGCCGGGTTCAGGCGCGTGAGCGTGCCCTGGTCGACCATCGCCTGGCACAGCGCGTCGTATTCTTCCTGCGATCCGTCACACCACACGACACGCTCGGGCTCCGTGAGCGCCGCGATGCGCGAGACCCAGTCGATCAGCTTGCGATGTTTGACGAAGGCCGGCGGAGCGATCAGCGGGCCGTGTGTCGCTTCGGCCAAAGTGTTTTGCGACATGTGGATGTCTCCAGATTATTGGGCGGGGATGGGGGATGCGGAGCGAGCCCGCGAGATGGGGAATGCGTGCGGAGCGCAGGAAGATGCGGCGCGCAGGACGGGACGCGCGAGCGGAGCGCGCGTCGATGCCGCGATGCGGGCGAGAGAAGATGAAGTCTCGTTAGAAAGTGCGAACACGAGTTTCGCCATGCAAGCAACCTGCCATACAACTCCATGCCGGCCAGCATACCATCGCCGTTATTGACGAGGCGTTGCGTTGCAACAAGAAACAATTGTGACGACGTGCCGGCATGCGCGTTGCAGACAGGCGCTTTTTACGGCGTCGTCCCGCGCGCTTTGGGGACGAAACGAGCGCGACGACCGCCCCGCAAGGGTTTCGCACGAACGGCAATTTCAACCTGCCGGCCGTGCGCACGAACCACGCGAACCCGCGCCGTGCGAGTTAGCGTTTTCGCTACTCAGGCAAACCCTGAATTAGGTTGTGTACACAAACATCCCGTTCGAATACCCGATGCACGCCCCTGCTTAAAACGGTGCGCGCGGCAATCCGGGGTAATACGTGCGCACGCTGTTCGACAGCGTTCGCAATGACGAGAAATTCCAGCGCAATGTGCGCCGAGATGATGAACCGCCGCGGGCGTTTCATCGATTTCGAACCGATCGACGTGGTGTCGACGAGCCAGTACGCAGTACGTCGTAAAGGCCATGTACGGGTAACGCACGGCGATCGCGCAGACAAAAAAACGCCAGCCCCGAGGAGCTGGCGTCGTGCTGCGGATCTGACGATGATCAGAACTGGTTCATCGTGTTGTCCTTGCCCGCTGCCTTCAGCGCCGCTTCGCCGCTGAAGTATTCCTTGTGATCGTCGCCGATGTCCGAACCGGACATGTTCTGGTGCTTCACGCACGCGATGCCCTGACGGATTTCCTTGCGCTGCACGCCCGCCACGTAGCCGAGCATGCCCTGGTCGCCGAAGTATTCCTTGGCCAGGTTATCGGTCGACAGCGCAGCCGTGTGGTACGTCGGCAGCGTGATCAGGTGGTGGAAGATGCCTGCTTCACGCGATGCATCGGCCTGGAACGTGCGGATCTTCTCGTCGGCGAGCTTGGCCAGTTCGGTTTCGTCGTATTCGACGCTCATCAACTGCGCACGGTCGTAAGCCGACACGTCCTTGCCCTCGGCCTTCATCGCATCGTAGGCCTGCTGGCGGAAGTTCAGCGTCCAGTTGAACGACGGGCTGTTGTTGTACACCAGCTTCGCGTTCGGGATCACCTTGCGGATCTCGCTGACCATGCCGCCGATCTGCGCGATATGCGGTTTTTCGGTTTCGATCCACAGCAGGTCGGCGCCGTTCTGCAGCGACGTGATGCAGTCGAGCACGCAGCGCGCCTCGCCCGTGCCGGCGCGGAACTGGAACAGGTTGCTCGGCAGGCGCTTCGGACGCAGCAGCTTGCCGTCGCGCTTGATGACGACGTCACCGTTGCCCAGCTGGTCGGCCGACAGTTCTTCGCAATCGAGGAACGCGTTGTATTGATCGCCCAGGTCGCCCGGCGTGTTCGTCACGGCGATCTGCTTGGTCAGGCCCGCGCCCAGCGAATCGGTCCGCGCGACGATGATGCCGTCGTCCACGCCCAGTTCCAGGAACGCGTAGCGGATCGCGCGGATCTTCGCGAGGAAATCCTCGTGCGGCACCGTGACCTTGCCGTCCTGGTGGCCGCACTGCTTCTCGTCCGACACCTGGTTTTCGATCTGGATGCAGCACGCGCCCGCTTCGATGAACTGCTTGGCCAGCAGGTAGGTCGCTTCCGCGTTGCCGAAGCCGGCGTCGATGTCGGCGATGATCGGCACGACGTGCGTGACGTGGTTGTCGATCTTTTGCTGGATCGCGGCCTTCGCAGTCGCGTCCTTCGCGGCATCCAGCTCGCGGAACAGGCCGCCCAGCTCGCGGGCGTCGGCCTGGCGCAGGAACGTGTAAAGCTCGCGGATCAGCGCGCTGACCGAGGTCTTTTCGTGCATCGACTGGTCAGGCAGCGGGCCGAACTCCGAGCGCAGCGCGGCGACCATCCAGCCCGACAGGTACAGGTAGCGGCGTTCGGTGCTGTTGAAGTGCTTCTTGATGGAGATCATCTTCTGCTGGCCGATGAAGCCGTGCCAGCAACCCAGCGACTGCGTGTACTTGGACGGATCGGCATCGTACGCGGCCATGTCGGCGCGCATGATCTTCGCGGTGTACTTCGCGATGTCCAGGCCGGTCTTGAACTTGTTCTGGGCACGCATGCGGGCCGCATACTCCGGGCTGATGGCATTCCACGCGCTGCCGTGGTTTTCCTTCAAGCCAGCCACTGCCTTGATGTCGTCTTGATATTGGGACATGTCTATCTCCTGGGAACGAAGCGCATTTGAGTAAAGGGTTCAGCGTGCCCGCCGCGTGTGACGAAGCGAACTGCATGGACTCAATAGTAATCCTGTCTCACGCGTTTTCGGCCAAGTCTTATATAAGACATAAGATATAAATTTCTCTTGTTTTTCAATTAGATAGCCAGTCGTTTTTGCGATGCAAAACACGGTTTCAAGCGGCGGTAAAAAGCGGCGGCAGGAATTCGGCCTGCATCCCGCAATATGAAACCCCCTTTCGGCTGCTGAAGAATCGGCGCGCTTCGCGCACACTGGCGCCACGACGCCCGCCGCCCTTTGTCATATCAATGACAAAACGTCTATACTTGGACGATTATTTGACCCGTGCGCCTCGACGCGTGGGCCTGCCTGGAGCGACATGAACGACTCTCCCGTTTTCGACACGCTTTGCGAACTGCTGACGACATCCGGCGCGCGTTTTCGCGTGCTCGAGCATCCGGCGGAAGGCAAATCCGACGCGATCGCCGCGCTGCGCGGCACCCGCCCCGAACAGGGCGCGAAGGCGATGCTCTGTACGTTCAAGGATGGCGGCGACGGCGCCGCGCTCGCGGTGATTCCCGGCCATCTGAAAATCGACTTTCGCAAGGTCGCCGATGCGGTCGGCCGGCGCAAGGCGACGCTCGCGTCGCCCGACGTCGCGGCCGCCGTCACGCGCTGCGTGATGGGCGCCGTACCGCCGTTCGTGTTCGATACGAACGTGGCGCTCGTCGTCGATCCCGCGCTGGTCGAGCGCAACGCCGAGATCGCGTTCAACGCGGGCCGCCTCGATCGCTCGGTCGTGCTCGACGCGACCGACTACGTCCGGATCGCGCGCCCGCTGCTGGCCGACATCACGCGGCCGGAAACGACGGACACCCCGACACACCAGGATCACGCATGAGTACAACCCGCAAACCGCTGCTGTCGGAGCAGGCATCGCTGATCGAACAGGTGCAGCGCATCGCCGAAGGACTCGGCGAGATGTTCGCGCCGTTCACCGAGGTCGTCGTGCACGACCTGCGCACGCCGGAGCACGCGATCCTCGCGATCCACAACAACCTGTCCGGACGCGCGGTCGGCGATCCCGCGACCGAACTCGGCCTCGCGCGCATCGCCGACGACGATTTCCCGCAGGTGCTCGCGAACTACCCGAACCGCTTCGCCGACGGCCGCACCGCGAAAAGCACGTCGATCGGCATCAAGGATTCGACCGGGCGCTATGTGGCCGCGCTGTGCCTGAATGCCGACGTCACGTTGTTCCGCGGCTTCCAGGGCATGCTGAACCAGTTCTGCCGCACGGACGGCGAAGCCGTCGTCGACACGCTCGACCCGGCCGGCGCGGACGCGATCCGGCAGCGCATCGACGCCTTCGCGACGCGCCTTGCGACGACGCCGCGCGAGTTGAAGACCGACCAGCGCCGCGAGCTGATGCAGACGCTGAAGGCCGACGGCTTCCTCGAGGTGCGCCGCGCGATGGAGATCGTGTCGCAGCATCTCGGCGTGTCGCGCGCCACCGTCTACAACGATGCGAAGTGACCCGGTGCGCCCCCGCATTCCAGTCGACTGACTTTTCAATCCTCCAGCAACCATGAACTCTCCCGCTCTCCCCACGTACGACGACGTCGCCGCCGCCGCGACCCGGCTCGAAGGCCACGCGCACCGCACGCCGGTGATGACGTCGCGGACGATCGACGACGCGCTCGGCGCGCAGGTGTTCTTCAAGTGCGAGAACCTGCAGCGCATGGGCGCCTTCAAGTTCCGCGGCGCGTTCAACGCGCTGTCGCGCTTCAACGCGGAACAGCGGCGCCACGGCGTCGTCGCGTTCTCGTCGGGCAACCATGCGCAGGCGATCGCGCTGTCGGCGCGCATGCTCGGCATTCCCGCGACGATCGTGATGCCGCAGGACGCGCCGGCCGCGAAGATGGCCGCGACGCGCGGCTACGGCGGCAACGTCGTGACCTACGATCGCTACACCGAGGATCGCGAGCAGATCGGGCGCGATCTCGCCGAGAAGCACGGGCTCACGCTGGTGCCGCCCTACGATCACCCGGACGTGATCGCCGGCCAGGGCACCGCGGCCAAGGAACTGTTCGACGAAGTCGGCCCGCTCGACGCGGTGTTCACGCCGCTCGGCGGCGGCGGGCTGCTGTCGGGCACCGCGCTCGCCACCCGTGCGCTGTCGCCGCACGCGAAGCTGTACGGCGTCGAGCCCGAAGCCGGCAACGATGCGCAGCAATCGTTCCGGTCCGGCACGATCGTGCACATCGACACCCCGCGCACGATCGCCGACGGTGCGCAGACGCAGCACCTCGGCAACCTCACGTTCCCGATTCTGCGTCGCGACGTCGACGACATCCTCACCGCGACGGACGCGGAACTCGTCGACTGCATGCGCTTCTTCGCCACGCGTATGAAGCTCGTCGTCGAGCCGACCGGCTGCCTGTCGTTCGCCGCCGTGCGCCGAATGAAGGATGCGCTGCAGGGCAAGCGCGTCGGCGTGGTGATCAGCGGCGGCAACGTCGATCTCGAGAACTTCTGCGCGCTGGTGTCGGCACCGGCCTGAGCGTCGCGGCACGCATCGATAACGACACGCGCCGGCCGCCGGCCTTCGGAACGACGGCCGCCGGTTCCGGCGCGACCGGACGCGTTCGAACCCGGCCGTTTCTTCAGACCTGAAACGCGGCCCGCGCCCCTCGAACGAAAGGATTCGGAAAGCCGCCGCCGGGCAATGACGTTTTTTCGCACCCGCGCGCGGCCGGACGATTGACGTCCCTGACCGCCCGCCATTACCCTTGCGCGCTGATGGTTCCCGGAGACGGGATCAAAAGGGAACGCAGCAGGGGCAACGCCCCGAATCTGCGGCTGCCCCCGCAACTGTGAGCGGCGAATCCGTGCCACCGCATGCCACTGGGAAACCGGGAAGGCCTGCACGGATGAGGACCCGCGAGCCAGGAGACCTGCCATCGACCCGAGGTCCACGCAGCCGCACCGGGCGGGGTGTCCCGATGCGCGCGGCACCGCCCCCGGCGGTCGCCCGTTGCATGGACGGCCCGACCTCAGGATCCGTCAGATGTCCATCGTTCCCGAATCCGCTTCCCGACCCGAAGCGTCGCACCGACGCGCCGTCGGCATGCGCCACCTGCCCGCCCTCCGCCCGCGATCGCCGTACACGTCACACGCCTCGTCCCGCCGCCTCATGAACATTCGTCACCTGCTCGCCACGTCCGCCGCCACCGCGCTGCTTTCCCCGCTCGCCCACGCGGCCGGCGAAACGGCGCTCGCGCAGCCCGCCGCGCCCGCGCCCGGCGCGGACCTGCCGACGATCAGCGTGACCGACACGCGGCACCTGCCCGAATCGTTCGACCGACGCTATGCGTCGACCCAGGTGCTCACGCGCGAGGACCTCGACCGGCTGTCGCCCGCCGACCCGAGCATCACGCAGGCGCTCGCGACGCTGCCGGGCGTGACCGTCGCGCAGAACGGCGGGCCCGGCTCGTCCGCGTCGGTCAGCATCCGCGGCTCGTCGGCGAGTCAGGTCGCCGTGTTCATCGACGGCATCCGGATCGGCTCGCCGACCACCGGCATCGCGCCGTGGGCCGACCTGCCGACCGAAGCGTTCGAGCGCGTCGAGGTGATCTCCGGCCCGGCCGCCGCGTCGTTCGGCAACAACGCGATGGGCGGCGTCGTGCAACTCTTCACGCGCCGCGCCGCCAACCAGCCGAACCGGACCACCGTGTCGGCCGGCGGCGGCTCGAACAAGACGTTCGACACGCAGTTCCGCACGTCGGGCACGGTGCCGTCGACCGGGCCGCTGGCCGCGCTCGGCGGCCTCACCTATTCGCTCGGGCTGCACGACTACAACACGGCCGGCATCGATGCGACGCGGCCGTTCTTCTACGGCCACGAAGACGGCCGCAATCCGTATCACGCGCAGGATCTCGACGCGCGGCTCGGCTATGCGCGCGACAACTGGTCGATCTCGACGTTCGCGCTGTATCACCGCTCCGATCTGTCCTACGACAACAGCGGCTACGCGAATCGCGAGCTCGACCACCAGTTGACGACGGGCGTTGCGTTCCATCTCGACATCACGCCCGATACGCAGTTCGACCAGTCGTTCGGCTATGCGAACGACCGCCAGTTCATCTACGCGGACGACCCGGCCCTCGCGACCGACCAGATCAATTCGCAGCGGATCAGCACGTCGACGTCGCTGACTCATCAGGAGCACGGATTCCACCTGTTCGGCCTGCCGTTGTCGGGCGAATCGAAGCTCGCGTACGACTTCACGCGCGAACAGGCGTTCCTGCCGGTCGACATTCCCGGCGGCGTGCCGACGCGCAACGATTCCGCGTTCTCGCTGCACCAGTCGGCGACGCTCGGCAGCGTAACGATGTTCGTCGCCGGCCGTCACGAGATCATCGCCGGGCAAGCGGTGAACACCGGCAACGCCGCACTGTCGTGGGCGATCACGCCGGTCTACACGGCGCGCATGTCGTACGGCAACGCGTTCCGGCTGCCGACGTTCAACGACCTGTACTACCCCGGCTACGGCAACCCGAACCTCAGCCCGGAACGCAGCACGTCGGTCGAGGCCGCGCTCGACGCGAACACCGCGTACGGCACGTTCACCGCAGCGATCTACGACACGCGCGTCAACAACCTGATCGCGTACAACCCGGCGACGTTCTCGCCGATGAACATCGGCCGCTCGCATATTCGCGGCATCGACCTGTCGTACAAGGGCACGATCGGCCGCTCGACGCCGATCAGCGTCGCGGTCGGCATCCTGAATCCGCAGGACGAAACGAACCGGACGTGGCTGAGCCGCCGGCCGCGGCAAACGGTCAGCCTGAACGTCGATCACACGTGGGACGAACTGAAGCTGCATGCGCTGAGCACGGGCGCGTCGCTGCTGTACGGCGGCTCGACGTTCGACGATCCGGCCAACCGGCAGTATCTGGCGTCGTACCTGACGGTAAACCTGCGCGCGTCGTACCGGATCAATTCGCACCTGACGGTGTCGGCATCGCTGTCGAACCTGTTCGACCGGCAGTACATGACCGCGTACGGTTACAACACGCTCGGGCGTACCGCGTTCGGCAAGGTCAGTTATACGTTCTGACGGCCCCACGCATCGGCGCAACGCGCCACGCCGGCACGCGCATGAAATTGACATCGCGCCGAAAGCTAATAGAATTAGGTTTTTGACTAATCTTCGTAGCATTCGTCATGGCGCGTGCCGGCCTTACCGTGGACAAACTCGTCGAAGCCGGCGCGCAACTCGCCGATGAAGCCGGTTTCGAGCACCTCACCGGCGCGGCGCTCGCGCGGCATTTCGACGTGAAGCTGGCGAGCCTGTATTCCCATATCCCGAGCTTCGACGATCTCAAGAGCCGCATCGCGCTGTTCGCGCTGCAGGAACTGGCCGATCGCGCCGCCGACGCGCTGGCCGGCCGCACCGGCAAGGACGCGCTGGCCGCGCTCGCGAACGTCTATCGCGACTACGCACGGGCGCATCCGGGCCGCTTCGCCGCCGCGCGCCATCCGGTGGGCGCCGAGCGCGCCGCCGCGAGCGCGGGCGGGCAGCTCGTCAGGATGACGTCGGCGGTGCTGCGCAGCTACGACCTGCCGGATGCCGAGCACGCGCATGCGATCCGCCTGCTCGGCGGCTTCTTCATGGGCTACGTGACGCTCGAAAACGCCGGCGGCTTCTCGCACAGCGCACCGGATGCCGACGCGTCGTGGTCGCGCAGCCTCGATGCGCTCGACGCGATGCTGCGCCACTGGCCTTCGCCCGCATGACGCCCCGAACGGAACCCAAGCGATGAAAGACAAACCCGACGGCGTCGTGCTGCCGAGCCGTGTCGTTCCCTTCCCGACCTCGATCAGCGATGAAGCGCGCGCCGCGCTGCAACGCCTGACCGGCGACGACGGCGTGCCGCTGAACGCGCTGCACGCGATGCCGGCCGTCGACGACATCGACGCATGGATGCGCGTGAAGGCCAGCGCCGACGCGCATTACGCGACCGCTGTCGCGCAGTTCGCCGGCTCGTTGCGTTCGGGCGTCGAGACGATCCGGGTCGGCGCGGCGGACGTGCACGTCGCGACACCCGAAGCGGCGCTGTCCGGCGCATGCGCAATCATCGACCTGCACGGCGGTGCGCTGATCGTCGGCGGCGGCGCCGCGTGCCGTGCCGGCGCGCAAATGCAGGCCGACCGGCTCGGCATTCGATGCTACGGCGTCGACTACCGGATGCCGCCCGAGCATCCGTATCCCGCCGCGCTCGACGACTGCGTCGCAACCTATGCCTACGTGCTGAAGCATTACGCACCGGAAAACGTCGTCATCGGCGGCCGTTCGGCCGGCGGCAATCTCGCGGCCGCGATGGTGCTGCGCGCCCGCGACGAGGGCCTGCCGCTGCCGGCCGCGCTGGTGCTGCTGTCGCCGGAAGCCGACCTGACCGAATCCGGCGACAGCTTCGAAACCAACCGGCTCGTCGATGTCGTGCTGCCGGCGCCGCTGATGGCGAACAACCTGCTCTACGCGAACGGCGCCGATCTCGCCCATCCGTATCTGTCGCCGCTGTTCGGCGATTTCGCGGCCGGCTTCCCGCCGACCTTCATCCAGAGCGGCACGCGCGACCTGTTCCTGTCGAACGCCGTGCGGCTGCATCGCGCGCTGCGCCGCGCACAGGTGCCGACCGAACTGCACATATTCGAAGGGATGCCGCACGGCGGGTTCATGGGCGCGCCGGAGGATTTCGAGCTGAGCCAGGAAATCGCGCGCTTCGTGCATGCGCACTTGCATTTGCACGCATCGAATTGAGCGAAGATGAACGGCAACGCACACAAGAACGACATCGGCGTCGGCCCGGATCGCTGGATCGCCTGCGGCGATCTTGCCGGCGGCCACGCGCAGGCGATCGACGTCGATCCGCATCTGGCGGCCGTCATGCCGTTGATCGACGCGCTGGAGATCCACTGTGTCGCCGGATGCTGCGGCATCGATGCGCTCGGCCTCTGGCCGGACGACATCGCCGTTGCGCTCGACACATGGGAACCCGACGCGTTGACACGGCTCGTCGACGATCTGCTGTCGGTTCGGCACGCGATCGAGGCGCTGCCGTCCGATATCGTCGTCAGCATGCGATCAACCAGTACTTCCGGAAAACGGTGATGCTCGAGCTGCTCGCCCATATCCGGACGACGGTCGACGCGATCCGCTCGACCCGCGCTGCCCCGCGCGCCTAGATCAAGCCACGTACGCCCGCGACCAGCTGGATCGCGCCGAATACCGCGACGACCGCTGCCGACATGCGCGACAGGCCGTGCATGAACGCGAACGACAGCTTCGCGCGCAGCGCGGCGGTCGCGCTGCTCAGGCACAGCCACCACGTGGCCGAGCCGACGAACACCCCGGCCACCATCCACGCGACGGTCGCCCACATCGCGCCTTCCCGCGCCCCCGGCAACGGGCCGAGCGCCGCGAAGATCCCGACGAACGACACGATCGTCATCGGGTTCGACAGCGTGAGTCCGAACGTCGTCAGGAAATCGCGCAGAACGGTCGTACGCGGCAACTCGCGCTGCCCCACCGGTGCGGCCGGCGGCTGGCGCGCGAGGGTCCATGCGAGCCACACGAGAAACGCGCCGCCGCCGATCTTCAGGCCGACGGTCAGCATCGGGAACGCGGTGACGATGCCCGCGACGCCCAGCGCGCCGAGCAGCCCGTAAATCGCATCGGCGCACGCGGCGCCGATGCCGGTCGCGAATCCGGCCCGGAAGCCGCGGCTCAGGCTGCGCTGAATGCACAGCATGCCGATCGGGCCGACCGGCACCGCGATCGACAGCCCCATCACGACGGATTTGATGAACAACATCGCCTGCTCCTTTCCCACATCCAGTGGCTCGAACAGGCATCGTAGGGAAAATCCGCGCCCCGCTGAATGCGGTTTTTGAGGAAAAATGGCGGCTCTACCTTAAAAACTCCCGCCGCGATGGACGATCTGGACTGGAAGATACTGGCGCTGTTGCAGGACAACGGACGCCTCAGCTATACGCAGCTCGCGCGCCAGGTCCACCTGTCGGTGCCGGCCGTGACGGAACGCGTGAAGCGGCTCGAAGCAGCCGGCGTGGTCGAAGGCTACACCGCGCGGATCAATCCGTCCGCGGCCGGCTATCCGGTGAGCGCGCTGATCGGCATCACGGTGCAGCAACCGGCGAAAGCGAAGTTCCTCAAGCTGCTGGAGACGATTCCCGAAGTCGTCGAATGCCATCACGTGACGGGCGCGGATTCGTACGTGATGCGGTTGGTCGCCGTCAGCATGGCCCATCTCGAACAGCTGATCGAACGCATCAACCTGTACGGCGAAACGCGCACGTCGATCGTGATGTCGACGCCGCTGCCGGCGCGCGGGCTCGCGCGGCCGGCGTCGAAGCCCGGCGACACGCGCAGGTAGCGGGCCACGGTTTCGGGATTGTCCGATGGTCCCGGGCGGGACCCGTGAGCGCCGATGGCGGTCCTTCCCTGGTCATTCGGCCGGGTTCCCGTATGACGCGGTACGGGCCGGCTATTTTCCGGCCACGCCGCCGAGCAGGCCGCCCACCAGCGACGTCACTGGCGCGAGCGGATTGGAGAGACCGCCCAGCGACGAGCCGCCGCCGCTCGTACTGGTCGCGGAGCCGTTGTGCACGGTCGCCGGGATGCCGCCGACCACGCTCGTCACCAGACCGGCAATCGGCGCCGCGCCATTCGCGCCGCTCGGGTTCACGAGGCCGCCCGCATTGGTCACCGTGTTGCCGACCGACCGGACGAGACTGCCGGCAGCGCCGACGATCGGCTGAGGCGACGTGGACGTCACCTGCCATCCGGCCGACGTGATCGCCCCGCCGACCTGTCCGAGCAGGCCCGCGACCGGCTGCCCGAGGCCGGTTGCGGTGCCGACCTGCTGCGTGAGTTGGCCCGCCGTCGTCACGACCGGCGTGATCGCGGTGCTGATCGCTTGCGTCGCCTGCTGGACCGGGCCCGACGACAGCGCCGAGCCGAGCATGGCGCCGCCCGACTTCAGGCCGCCGGCCACCGTGTCGAGCAGGCCGCCGACGGGCGTCGCGAACGGCGCGAGCGGCGACAGCGGGCCGGCGCCGAGCGCCTTCACCGTTTCGCTGAGGCCGTTGACCGGGTTGCCGGTCGAGCCGACGAGGGTGCCGAGGCCCGCGACCGTCCCGCCGACAGGGTTCGGCGTGAAGCCGATCTGGCCGATACCGTTGCTCACGGCATTCGTCGTATCGCGGATGATCGTGCCGACGCCGGTGACCGTGTCGGCCGGCCCGGCCGTCGCGGCCTTGCCGACCCCGGGCAACGTCACGTCGCCGAGCGTCGCCCCTGCGGCCAGCACGACTGCGCCGGCGGAACTGATGATGCCGTTCGTGCCGGGTGTGCCGCTGGTTCCGCTCGTTCCGCCGATGCCGCTAGTCCCGCTAGTTCCGCTAGTTCCGCTAGTTCCGCTAGTTCCGCTAGTTCCGCTAGTTCCGCTAGTTCCGCTCGTACTCGTCCCGATGGTGTTACCTGCCGGCGTCGGTGCCGTAACGTCCCCACCGCCGCACGCCGCGAGTGCACACGCAGCGGCAGCGGCGGCGAGTGCAGCATTCGCCTTGATGAAGTGATCTTGCATGGAAGCCCCCGTTCGCTATTCAGCGCGATCACTCCACCAAGCATCTACCGTGCCATTTCCATCGGCCTCCTTCACAGTTTCACAGTCGCCTTGCAATGGACGTCCACGCCGCGCGGCGGGGAAGCGCGCATCGGATGCGGATCGTGCTGCCCGGCTCAGCCCGGGCAGGCATTCCGATAACACTGACGTAACACCGGCCCTGCGTTACGTAGCACAAGAAGGGAAAAACCGACGGCGCCCACCCGTGCGCACGCCGGATCGTCGTCACGGTCGCTTCACCAGCTTCACGATCGTCAGTGTGCCGTTGACGTTTTCCACCCGAACCCGAACCTTGTCGCCTACATGCAGCGACGGGATCATCGCCGCGTCGCCGGCCCTGAATGCCATCGTCATCGGCGGCATCCCGATGTTGTCGAGCGCGCCATGCTTCAGCGTCACGCGCCTGCGCCCGGCGTCGATTTCCTTGACTTCGGCATCGGTCATTTTCGAATCCTGCGCCGACATGCTCGCATCGCCTGAATTCATGCCCGACATGTCGCCGCCCGCGAGCGCCGGCATTGCAATGACCGCCATCGCAAACGACATGGCGACAGTGTGAAAGCGGATCTTCATCGAGCGTCTCCCGTCGCACCCGGCGTGTTTCTGCCGCCAGCCGGTGCCGCGCATCACACGATCAACGTCACACCGGCCCACGCAATCAGCACGACACCCAGCACGCGGCCGATACGATCGCCGCCGGGCACGACCTTTTCCACGAACACGAACAGCGACAACGCGACGATCCACACGACATTCATTACGCCGCCGACGAACAGCAGCGCCATCAGCAACCAGCAGCAGCCCACGCAAACCACACCGTGCCGCGCGCCCAGCAGGAAACTGCCGGCAACGCCCGGACGCCAGTGCGCAACCAGGAACGCCGCCGGCGCACGGCATTGCCGCAGACACGCGCGTTTCAGCGGCGAGAATTGATAGAGCCCGGCCAGCGCCAGCACGATGGCGGAAAGGAGTGCGCTCTTCGACCACAGCATCATCGCGGAGATCAGCCCGGCCGGCTGCAGCAGCGCCTGAAGCAACGCCGCGCCGATCGAGAACGCGAGCCATGTCGTCAGATAGCCGGCCAGCAGCGCCACCGACGTGAACGCCGATCCCGCCGCTCCGTTGCCGTGCTGCCGCAGCACGCGCCGGTACAGCATCACGAGCGGCGCGGCGCCAGGCGTCATCATCGCGATCATCATCACCCACCACATCGCGATCACGGTCGGCAGAGACGGATCCATGCTGCCCATGCCATCCGCCAGCCGATGCGGAAACAGCGCGACGGTCGTCATCTCCCGTGCCGACATGCCGGTTCCCGCGCCGGTCCACAGGTAAAACCAGCACAGGCCGACGAGCGCGGCCATGCCGAGCAGCGTGACGGCGCGCTCGCGCGCGAGCCATGTATCGACCGGCGTCATGCCGCGACGCGATGCCGGATCAGCCCGTGGTTGTTCAGATGCAGCCGAGCGAATTGCGCATAGGTTCCGTCGAGATTCAGCTCGATGTTGCCCTGCGAGCGCCCCGTTCCCGAACCGATCTCGGCCAGCTCGTATTCGAAACCGTGCGGCAGGTCAATCCGCACACGGTGCTCGTCTCCCGTCACCGGATTGCGGATCGGTTCGCCGGCGGCATCGAACACACCGTCCACGTGAATCCGGCCGCGCCGCGCGTCGACATCGACGTCGAAATCGATCGTCGTGAAGATCGGATCGAACGCGTGCTCGAGCGTCGACGCATACACCGAGAACATCGTCGCGAATGGATCGGTATCCTGACCGGTCATGATTTTCAGCACGGCGTCGCGCTGCGCCGGACTCGCGCGCTCGTCGACGATCGGCTGGCACTTGCCTTTCCCTTCGTGAACCGCACCCGGCCATTGAAACACCACCGCGATCCTGACGCCGTCGAGCACCACGTCGCCGTAGTGGCCGCGGTCGATCGAAATCGCGCCCATCGCTTCGCAGTTGCCGTTGGTCGGCAACGCATTGAACTGGCAAGGGCAACCGTATGAGCAATTGCAACTGATCATTTCGGTGCCCTGAATCTCCCACGGCGTCATGGCTTCACCTCGCGCTCGGAAACGGACGAACGCTTCGAATCTAGTGCACGCGACCGGGGAAAGCAAAGCGATAACGACAGCATGAAAACCGCGGGTTTCGGCCTCACGTAAGACGTTTCGGGATGGGTTCGCGCGGTTGTGCCGGCAACCGTCCGGTCACCCCGTTCTCACACGAACAGCGACACGACGATTGCACACCACACCGCGCTCGCGCCGCACAGAAACACGCGTCGCGCGACGAACATTCGCGACTCGTCGTCGGGCGTTTTCATCGGCGACGTCGCGAGAAACGGCACGCTGGCGAGGCACGCGAACCCGGCCAGCGCGGGAACGATCACGACGTAGTCGCCGAACCGCCAGGGCAATGCTTCGTGCCATCCCCAGTAGCCGAGAAACAGCATGCCGATCGAGAACATCGTCGCCGCGGCCGAGCTGAGCGCGACCACCGATCCTGCTGGAAATTGCACGGGAACCTCCCCTCGCGCAGCGCGCGATGCAACGCCTGTCGCCGGAGATCAGCATGATCTCGTCCGCCGGCAGCGGAATCAGCGTTCGTTTGGGGCGCGAATGCATCGAGCGCACCGTCTCCACTCGTCAGCGAATGCGCGTTGTCACGGATTGACGGATTCGATCCGGGTCGAGCGGTATTTCGTGCCCGTTCAATCGGGCAGCACCTGCATGACGTGGCTAACCCGGTTTCTTCGTGCCCTGCGCAACGGAAATCCACCCGACCACCGCCGCGGCGACCCAGCAACAAGTGATCATCAGGTCCAGATCCATCCAGCCCTGGAAATTCGTGCTGTTTTCGAAGCTGCAGCGCTGATGGCCCCTGACCCACATGCAGCCGCTGATCAACTGCTGGACGTGCATGTAGATGCTGTACACGGCAACCGCCGACGCGATGACGGCGACCCGCAGGCTTAGGCTCTTTTTCATTGACGCTGAAGGCGTGGGATGGTCGTGGGATGGTCTCCCGACGATCTTAAGCCAATGGCGATGCGTGACGCAATCGATCCGGTGTCGACCGCTGGTGTACGCGGCATCGCGCATGCAGCGGTCGCGCCGCACGGCGGAATCGTCGCAACGGTGTCGTCGCGCTCGATCGATCCGGTCGCGCTCAAGAACGTCGAGGAATTCGCTGAAGAACCGGCCGTGTGCTCGACGGCAAGTGCGCATCGGTATTCGTGGAAGTCGATGGGCTCCGCGACGCCCTGCCGCAGTACGCGGACAACAATGCCACTGGAACTGTTCGACGTGGCATGCAATCGGGTGAGGATCGACACAGACGTTGACGTGCTCGCGATTCCGAACGCCGCCGGCGATCTCGTCGGGCCGATCATTGGACGCGCCGACCCGCCTCGACCGCGATGCGCTACCGCTAGGCCATGCGGGCGCCCGCTCGTCGTTCCTGCTGTTCGTGACGCGCGCGGAACCGAAGTGCGGGATGCCGGCATGCGACATTCCCGTCGAACAGGACCCGTCAGCGGCTCGCCGGCAGCCCGTAGGACATGAACGCCGACGTGCTGCTCAAGCTGCCGCGGGCGCGGGACGTGCCGGCCCGCGCATGCATGCGGGCATGACGCTTGCGTCGCCCGCTGCCCTTGCCTGATGCACACGCCTGCTGACATCACGCTGGCAGCAGGCCACGCTTAAGGTCGCACGATCGCCTGCCGAGGAACGTCGCCATGGCCCATACCGGAGAACGCGCCGACCATGCCCTCGAACGCCGCGGCGTGACCCTGCTCACGTTGTGCCTCGCCGTACTCGTCGCCCAGGTCGACACGGCCGTCGTCAATCTCGCCACACGCGCGATCAGCGCCTATTTCCATGCCGGTGTCGGCGCATTGCAATGGGTCGTCGACAGCTACAACCTCACGTACGCGGTGCTGTTGCTGACCGGCGGACTGCTCGCCGACCTGTACGGCCGCCGCCGCGTCTTCCTGGCGGGCACGGCCGTCTTCACCATCGCGTCGCTGCTGTGCGCACTCGCGCCGTCGGTGTCGGTGCTGATCGCCGCACGCGCGCTGGCCGGCGTCGGCGCGGCGTTGTTGCTGCCGGCGTCGCTCGCGATCGTGCGGGTCGTGTGGCGCGACCCGGTGGAACGCGGCCGCGCGCTCGGCATCTGGGCCGCGTGCAACGGCGTGGCGATGGCGATCGGGCCGACGCTCGGCGGCGTGCTGATCCGGCATTTCGGCTGGCGCAGCATCTTTTTCGTCGTCGTGCCGCTGAGCATCGCCGCGATGCTGCTCGCGATCCCGGCCGTGCCCGAGTCGTCCGATCCGCACGGCCGGCATTTCGACGGCGCGGCGCAAGTCACGGGCGCACTCGCGCTCGGCGCGCTCGCGTATGCGGCGATCGTGTTCCGCGAGGCGCCGGTCGCATGTGCGGTCGCCGGTTGCATCGCGGTTGCGTCGTTCGTTGCGTTCGTCGCGATCGAGCGCCGCCACGGCGAATCCGCGCTGGTGCCGCTCGACATTTTCCGGATCAGCGCGTTTCGCAGCGCGATCGCGGCGACCACCGGCATGACGTTCGGGATGTATGGCGTGCTGTTCCTGCTGCCGCTGACGTGGCAGAGCACCGGCCGCCTCGATTCGACCGGCGCGGGCCTCGCATTGCTGCCGATGGCGCTCCTGTTCGTCGCCGTGTCGCCGTGCTCCGGGCGGTTGTCGGAGCGCGTCGGCACGCGGGCGGCGACGGCCGGCGGCGTCGCGGTGATCGCGAGCGGACTCGCCGCGATCGGCGCATCGGCCGGTTCGTCGAGTCTGCTCGGCGCGGAGATCGGGCTCGCATTGACGGGGCTCGGGATGGGGGTCGCGACGGGTCCTTTGATGACCGTCGCGGTGGGCGCGGTCGACGCCGCGCGCTCGGGCACCGCGAGCGCACTCGTCAACGTCGCACGCATGACCGGCGCGACGCTCGGGATCGCGGTGCTCGGCACGGCGTTCGCAGCCGCGCACGGCGGCGCGGCCAGCCTGCGCGTGGCGATGTTCGCCGGCGCGGTGGTTCAACTGACGGGCGCAATGGTATCGGCAGTCAGCGTGCAGCGGGCCGCATGACGCGTCAGCTGCATGCTCGCCCTTCGCTCGACGATGCGTCCCGCCACACTTGCGCGTCCGGTGCTCGGCGCGTCTCTGCAGCAGCGCCGGCATCAGTTCCTCGATGTACTGCCACGCCAGCCCGCGCGTAAAGCCGCGGGCGAACGGCGTCGCAGCGTGCACGGTCGATCGTCGGCCCGTGCAGTTTCAGCGATGCAGGCGACGTTTGTCGCATGCGATCCGAACGCGCGGCTCGTGACGATACCGAATGGCGGGCATTAACCGATGCCGGAATGTTCGCTGTATTTCGCGATGGCGATCGAGGATTTCCTGCGGGACGCGGCCGCCTGAGCGAGGAACACGCGCGGCGCCGGCAAAGGCGGGAGAGGTAGAAGTAGCCGCCGCGGCGCGATGGCGCCGCTGGCGACCGACGAACGGCGCACCGTGCGCCGTTCATCCGGTTCGTCCGGCCACGGGGCCGGACAGTTGGCGATCGGTGCGCGTTGCTGCGCACCGGTCCTGGCCGCTTAGCGGCGCGGCTGCCCGCTTCGCGGCGGACGCGGGGAATTCGCGTCCTTGTGCCGGAAGTTGATGCGGCCCTTGGTGAGGTCGTACACCGACAGTTCCAGCGTCACGCGATCGCCCGCGAGAATGCGGATGTGGTTCTTGCGCATGCGGCCCGACGCGTACGCGCCGACCACGACGCCGTTTTCCAGCGTGACACGGTATTTGCTGTCCGGCAGCACTTCGTCGACGATTCCGTCCAGTTCCAGCAGTTCTTCTTTTGCCAAACCAATTCCTCCAGACAAGGTGATTGACCGCGGCCGCGGCAACTGCCCGGCGCCGCTCCCGCAAACGGGACGGCGGCCGGCAGGCAGCCGGGATCGGTTCGTTCAGACGGGCCTCGGGCCTGTCTTGCGATCGGAGCCCGGCGCGTTGCGACGTTCGGGCGGTCGGTGGCTGCGGCGCCAGCAGCGCCGCGCAAGTCGGGACCGCGCCAGCTACGGCATGGCGGCGGTCTGCTCGGGTTGATGCGTTGAAGCGGTGATGCGCTCGCGAAACGACGTGCGCTTCGCGAGGGCGTTGCGTCGCATGCGGTTCACGCATGCGATGAGGGAGGCGTCACGACCGATGCATCGTGAATGTCGCGATGCATCGGTCGTGCGCATCGGAACGCACAGGCCGCCGTCATGCGGCGCCCGCGCGATACTCCATCCGGCATCGGCCGCCGCTTGGCGACCGCTGCCGATGCGGCTTACTGCGGCGTGATGTTCGACGCTTGCAGACCCTTCGGGCCGCGCTTCACTTCGAAGCTGACCTTCTGGCCTTCGGCCAGGGTCTTGAAGCCCGTGCCGCGAATTTCGGAGAAATGGGCGAACAGATCGTCGCCGCCGTTGTCCGGGGAAATGAAACCAAAGCCCTTGGTTTCGTTGAACCACTTGACGGTACCGGTATCCACAAATACTTCCTTAATACAAATAATTGAACATGCGCCCGCGACGGGCACAGAAAGAATCAAAGAGGGAGAGACCAACGACTGCCGCACGGTGTACGGCCAATGATGAGCAATCGGACTTCTTGATGACTTCGGTCTCGGACACTACGCGGTACCGGACGTTTCGTCAAGTTATTTTGATGCGGCGCACAAGCAAGAGCGCTTCGGACGCGTTCCATGACGGAGGTTTTGAGTCGACACAACCCGTTTGAATGCATCCCTCATTCTTTGCTGACCGCCCGCTTTTACTGCGGCTCCGATTCGTATCACCACCACGAAGCCCAGCATGTCGGTCTACAGCGCGATGGTGCCCGGCGCGAACAGCGAATGCGTCGCACGCGGCATCGAGCCCGCCCCCGGCGCTAGTCGAACGGATTCAACAACCGAACGCCGGTGCGAGCGAAATCGTCGACGTTGCGCGTGACGACCGTCAGATCATTGATCAGTGCGGTGGCCGCGATCAGCTTGTCGAGTTCGTGCGTCGGATCGGGCACGCGCAAATGCCCCCACATCTGGCTGATCTCGATATCGACCGATAGGATGTTCGGCGCATAGCCGGACACGATCATCGCCATCCAGGCCTCGAGCGCCGACGCCTGCGGGTGATCGCCGCGATGACGGATCAGGTCGACGCCGCGCCGCAGCTCGGCCACCGTCACGACGGACAGGTAAAGCGGGCTCGCTTCGGCTTCGGCCTGCCTGAAGAACGCCCGCACGCCGCGGTTGGTTCGCTTGCCCTTCCTGATTTCGCTGATGACGTTCGTATCAATCAAAAACACGCCTGACCTCGCCTGAATCCTGAACACGTTGGAAATCCGCGTCTTCGCCCACCTCCGGCATGCTCATCAGCACTTGCGCGAATGTGCGCCGCTTCGGTCGGCCGAGCGCTTCGGCCAGAATGGCTCGATGTTCGGCCTCGGCGCTCCTGCCATTAGCCGCGGCCTGCTCGCGCAGGCTTTGAACGATAGTGTCATCCACGTTACGCACCAGAAGATTTGCCATGAGTACCTCCATCCAGATTTGCTAGCAATGATAGCGCCATGAAGGTAAATTGCAAGCATTGCTATCATCTTCAGGACCGGACGGATCCCGGGTCGGCGTAGACCAGCGGCAGCGGACGGCAGGAATCCGCCCTTCTTCCGCCGCTGGCCCGACGCATCGAACTGCTGTCGCTCAAGGTAAGCCCGCGCCGGACGACGGGGAAGCCGGCCGAATGGCCAGTCGCGTGCCATTGACGACGACGAATGTCCGACCGGCGAGGAACAGGATTTGCGAGGCGAGCCCCGCAGGCGACCAGCACGACGAGTACGCGCCCGCATCGATTCGCCCTGAAACATCGTGTTGCACAACGGGCCGCCACATCGCCCGCGACGCTCGCAATCGTTTGATACCATCGGATCACAAGACCGGCGATCGAAAGCCGTGCGAAGCGCGCAGAAGACCTTGCATCGACGCGGACCATCCGACCATCCGTGCCTGACATCCCGATCCAAGACACGAGACGCTCTTCAGTGGACTTTGTTACGCCCTCTCTGGAAACCCTGTTCTCCCCGACACCCGACAAACTCTACTTCCCGGCATGCGTTGCGGCCGTGGCGATCATCGCGTGGCTCGTCGCGCGACACGTGCCGTTCTACCGGTCGGCCGTCGACAAGTCGCTGTCGATGCGCTATCGCAATCTCGACGGTTTCCGCGGCCTGCTGGCCGTCTCCGTGGTCTTCCATCATTTCGCGTGCAACCAGGCGTTGCTGTCGACCGGCGTCTGGGGTGCCGGCACCGATTTCCTGCGCAATCTCGGCACGATTCCCGTCGCGATGTTCTTCATGGTCACCGGGCTATTGTTCTGGGAACGCGCATGCCGAGGCGCGCTCGACGTGCGGACCTTCTTCGTCGGACGCGTGCGACGCGTCGCGCCGCTCTATCTGTTTTACGCGGCCGTCATCGTCGTCTGCACGCTTTACTGGTTTCCCCGCAACGCCGTCGGCGCACCGACGCAGTTGCTGGCCGACCTGCTCAAGACCGTTTCGCTCGGCTGGTTCGGCGCGTTCCCGATCAACGGAGCGGAGCGGACGCCGTATCTGAGCGGCGTCTGGTGGACGCTCGCCTACGAATGGCGGTTCTACGTCGCCGTTCCGTTTCTCGCCTGGTTCGTCGCCACGCGTGCGTGGCGCAAGCTGCTCGCGCTCGCGATCGTCACGGCGTGCGCGGCGCTGTTCGGGCCGCCCGGCGGCATGGCGCTGCTGTTCGCGCTCGGCGCGGTGGCCTACGAGGTGTCGCGGCACCCCGCGATCCGCGCGCGGCTCGCGACGAAACCGGCGGCGACCGTCGCGCTGCTGATCCTCGCGATGTCGCCGTCCCCGGCCGAACGCTATTCGATCGAAGGCGCGCTGCCGCTGCTCCCGGTGTTTCTCTGCATCGCCAGCGGGAACACGTTCTACGGCCTGCTCGACACCCGGCCGCTCGCGCTGCTCGGCACCGCCAGTTTCAGTATCTACATGATCCACATGGTGATCGTGTACATGATCATTCATGCGTTCAACAAGTTCGTTTTCCCGATCAATTCGGCTGGCGATTCCGGCATCTGGGCGCTCGCGCTCGCATGCGCGCTGGTTGCCGTCCTGTGTTCGCTGCTGACTTACCGCTATGTCGAGCATCCGTTCATCGCCAAGCGCCACGACGCACGCGCGGCACGCCGCGCGACCGCGCAAACGCGCCTGCGCCACGTCGAGCAGCGTCCCGCCGACGACGAACATGCCCTCGATGCGGTCGGCGAGACCGCTTCCCGATGACCGGCGGAATCGGTACCATCGAGCGCTTGAGGCCCGGCGGCCGCCGCGCGACCCCGCGCCGGCGCCCGTCTTCCGTACCACCGATTTCACCATGTCCCGCGAACCCACACATTCCGCGCTGCTCTGGATCGTCGCCGCGGCGTTCTTCATGCAGTCGCTCGATACGACGATCGTCAACACCGCGCTACCGTCGATCGCCCAAAGCCTGCATGCGTTGCCGCTCGCGATGCAGCCCGTCGTGGTCGTCTACACGCTGACGATGGCGATGCTCACGCCGGCCTCCGGCTGGCTCGCCGACCGGTTCGGCACGCGCCGCGTGTTCTCGGTCGCGATCCTCGTGTTCGTGGTCGCGTCGATCGGCTGCGCGGCGTCGCACACGCTCGGCCAGCTCGTCGTCGCGCGCGCCGTGCAGGGCATCGGCGGCTCGATGCTGCTGCCGATCGGGCGGCTCGCCGTGCTGCGCCGCGTGCCGGGCGAGCAGTACGTCGCGGCGATCGCGTTCGTGTCGATCGCCGGCCAACTCGGCCCGATCGTCGGGCCGACGCTCGGCGGCTGGCTCACGCAGGCGATTTCGTGGCACTGGGTGTTCATCGTCAACGTGCCGGTCGGCGTGATCGGCTTCATCGCGGTGCAACGCTACCTGCCGCACGACCAGGCGACGCAGCCGCCGCCGTTCGACTTCGTCGGCTGTGCGCTGCTGTCGGCCGCGATGATCGCGCTGTCGCTCGCGATCGACCCGCCGATGTCCGCGCACCGCACCGCGTGGGCGACCGGGCTCGCCGGGCTCGGGCTGGCGAGCGCGCTGGCGTACCTGCCCCACGCGCGGCGCCGCACTCAGCCGCTGTTCCGGCTGGGGCTGTTCCGCGAGCCGAACTTCGGCTCGGGGCTGCTCGGCAACCTGCTGTGCCGGATCGGCACGAGTTCGGTGCCGTTCCTGCTGCCGCTGCTGATGCAGGTGCAGCTCGGCTATACGCCGCTGCATTCCGGGCTGATGATGCTGCCGGCCGCGATCGCGGGCGTCGTCGCGAAACGCTGGATCGCGCCGCTCGTGAAGCGCTTCGGCTATGCGGCGTTTCTGGTCGTGAATACGGGGATCGTCGGCTTCGCGATCGCGGGGTTCGCGCTGGTGTCGGCGCGGCCCGCGCCTGTTCTGGAAGGCGTGCTGCTGATCGTGTTCGGCGCGGCGAATTCGATGCAGTTCGCCGCGATGAACGGCGTGACGCTCAAGGGGCTGTCGCATGCCGATGCCGGCAGCGGCAACAGCCTGTTCACGATGATGCAGATGCTCGCGATGGGGCTGGGCGTGTCGATCGGCGGCGGGCTCGTCAACCTGTTCGCTGCCTATCGGGGCTCGATGGCGCACGGGTTCATGCTGTCGTTCGCGTGCATGGGCGCGGTGACGCTGCTGTCGTCGGTCGTGTTCCGGCGGATCGATACGGCCGCGCCGCCGGCCGGTGCGGCGGCGCGCCCTTCCGCGTGATCGCGGCCGTCAGTTCACCTGGCTGCGCTCGACGACGCGCTTGAGCACCCAGCGGATCGACGAACCGTCGGCCGGCGGCCGCGCGACGCGGTATTCGTCGACTTCGAGCGTGTACAGGTAGCCGGGCTGGTACGCGAACCCTTCGATTCCCGCATACCACAGGCTCCACGGCTCGCTCGGGCTGCTGCGCACCTGCAGGCACTCCATCGGCGCGACGCCCGTGCAGCGCGCGGACTGCGGCGCGACATAGACCGTCTTCGTCACGGGCGTGCCGTCGGCCGGGCGCGCCGCGCTCGGCGCGATGGCAGCGGCGTCGGTCTGGCATCCGGCGACGAGCGTGCTGCCGGCAATGACGGCCGCGCCGAGCAGCGTTCGAATCTTGTGAATCATCTGGTATGCCTCTGCGAGCGTTGGAGGGCCAATTAGACGAACCGCCCGGTGAGAAGGTTCACAAACACCTTACTGAACGTGCTCGACTGCCGTCGTTTATCGGATGTCGCGTGCGAGCCGATACGTTACCGTGTTCCGGTTCCGCCGCGCGCTTCGTCACCGGCCGGGCGATCGCCGTCGACGGCGGCTTCACCGTATGGTGATCGTGTACCATCGGCGCTTCCCGATACGCTTTCGTGCGCTGCGGTCGTGCGCCCGGCCACGCCCGTGCGATTCGCGCAGCGCGTTTCCTTCGCATGACCGCATCCGCTTCGCCCGACACTGCACTCCGCCCGCTGCCGATCGATACGCTGACCGTGCCGGCCGCGCTCGACGGACGCTCAGGCACCAATCGGTCGGGCAGCGCGCATCCGCAGATCGCCGCGACCAACGACCTCGACGCCGTGCGTGCGTGGCTCGCGCGCTTCGTCGATACGCCGACCACGTTCCAGAACTACCGCAAGGAAGCCGAACGCCTGCTGCTGTGGGCCGTGATCGCATGCGGCAAGCCGCTGTCGTCGCTCACGCATGAGGATCTCGTCGTCTACCGGCAGTTCCTGCTCGCGCCCGCGCCGGCCGAGCTATGGTGCGCGAACGGCGGCCGCAAGCATCCGCGCGACGATCCGCGCTGGCGGCCGTTCTACGGGCCGCTGTCGGCAGCGAGCCAGCGGCAGGCGCTGGTGATCCTGAACGTGATGTTCTCGTGGCTCGTGCAGGCCGGCTATCTGGCCGGCAACCCGCTCGCGTTGTCGCGTCAGCGGCAGCGCCGGCCCGCGCCGCGCGTCACGCGCCATCTCGGGCAGCCGTTGTGGCAATCGGTGAAGGATGCGATCGCCGCGATGCCGCGCGACGATGCACGCGCATGCTTCCATGCGGATCGCGCGCGGTGGCTCTTCACGCTGCTGTATCTCGGCGGGCTGCGCATCACCGAAGCAGCCGATACGACGATGGGGCAATTTTTCTGCCGGCGCGACGCGAACGGGCACGCGCGCTGGTGGCTCGACGTGACGGGCAAAGGCGGCCGGCAGCGGCTCGTGCCGGCCACCGACGAGATGATGGCCGAGCTGTCGCGCTACCGGCGTGCGCACGGCCTGCCCGCGCTGCCGCTCGACGGCGAACCGACGCCGCTCGTGCTGCCGGTCGGCCAGACGCGCAAGCCGCTCACGCGTGCGGCGCTGCACCGGATCGTGAAGCAGGTGTTCCGGCACGCGGCCGACCGGCTACGTGCGAATGGCGAGGCCGGCGAGCAGGCGGCGCGCGTGCTCGAACAGGCATCCGCGCACTGGTTGCGTCACAGCGCAGGCTCGCACATGGCCGACGGCCGCGTCGACCTGCGGCTCGTGCGCGACAACCTCGGCCATGTATCGCTCACGACGACGAGCCAGTATCTTCACGCGGACGACGACTGGCGCCATCGCGAGACGGAGGAGAAGCACCGGATCGGGTGGGACTAGCAGGCTGTTGAAAAGCGCCCCGTTTTGATGGCCGGGGCACTGATTAAATGGATTTCGTATGCGATTAGCCGTC
>NZ_JAGIQD010000032.1:0-70826 GCF_017815045.1 Burkholderia sp. CpTa8-5 | reverse complement strand
ACATCTCAGCGCAACGTTTACAACCACTCCTTCCACAAAACAAAAATGCCCTTCGGTCGCTTAACTGAACGGCATTAGGCCCTCGAGCCGGTTTTTTCATGGGCAGGCAGCGGGGCGACTTGCGAAGCCGCCCGCCGCCGCGCGGAGCAGGCCGTCAGGCCGGCTTGCCCCAGCTGTCGCGCAGCCCGACGATCCGGTTGAACACCGGCTTGCCCGGCTTCGAATCGACACGGTCTGCAACAAAGTAGCCGTGGCGCTCGAACTGCAGGCGCGTTTCCGGCGCGACATCGCCGTTGCCCGGCTCGACGTACGCCTGCACGATCTTCTTCGAATCGGGGTTCAGCGCCTCGAGGAAGTTCGCGCCGCCCGCGTCCGGGTGCGGCTCCTTGAACAGGCGGTCGTAGATCCGCACTTCGGCCGGCTGCGCGTGCTTCGCGCTGACCCAGTGGATGTTGCCCTTGACCTTGTACGTGTTCGCGCCTTCGGTGCCCGACTTGCTGTCCGGGAAGTAGTTGCAGTGCACGGCCGTCACGTTGCCGTCGGCGTCCTTGTCGAAGCCCGTGCATTCGATCACGTAGCCGTAGCGCAGGCGCACCTTGTTGCCCGGGAACAGCCGGAAATAGCCCTTCGGCGGATTCTCGACGAAATCCTCGCGCTCGATCCACAGCTCGCGCGAGATCGGGAACGTGCGCACGCCGCGGTCCGGATGGTGCGGATGCACGGGCGCCGTGCACGCTTCCTCGAGGTCTTCCGGATAGTTGTCGATCACGAGCTTCAGCGGATCGAGCACCGCGACCGTGCGCGCGGCCTTGTCGTCGAGGTCGTCGCGCAGCGCGCCTTCGAAGATGCTCATGTCGATCCACGAATCGATCTTCGTCACGCCGATCCGCTCGCAGAACAGGTGGATGCTCTCCGGCGTGAAGCCGCGGCGGCGCACGCCGACGATCGTCGGCATCCGCGGGTCGTCCCAGCCGTCGACGTGGCCTTCGGTGACGAGCTGCAGCAGCTTGCGCTTGCTGGTGATCGCGTACGTGAGATTCAGCCGCGAGAATTCGATCTGTTGCGGCAGCGGACGCGCGAACACGCCGGCTTCCGCGAGTTCGTTCAGCACCCAGTCGTACAGCGGGCGGTGATCCTCGAATTCGAGCGTGCACAGCGAGTGCGTGATGCCTTCGAGCGCATCCGAGATGCAGTGCGTGTAGTCGTACATCGGATACACGCACCAGGCGTCGCCGGTGCGGTAGTGGTGCGCGTAGCGGATCCGGTAGATCACCGGGTCGCGCATGTTCATGTTCGGCGACGCCATGTCGATCTTCGCGCGCAGCACGTGCTCGCCTTCCTTGAACTCGCCGGCCTTCATGCGGCGGAACAGGTCGAGGTTTTCCTCGGGCGAGCGGTCGCGGAACGGCGACGGCTTGCCGCCTTCGGTCAGCGAGCCGCGATTCGCGCGCATTTCGTCGGCGCTCTGGCTGTCGACGTACGCCTTGCCGCGCTGGATCAGCAGCTCGGCGAACTCGTACAGCTTGTCGTAGTAGTCGCTCGCGAAATACTGGTGATCGACCGCGTCCTTGCGCCAGTCGAAACCGAGCCAGCGCACCGCGTCGACGATCGAGTCGACGTATTCGACGCTTTCCTTTTCCGGGTTCGTGTCGTCGAAGCGCAGGTGGCACACGCCGCCGTAGTCGCGCGCGACGCTGAAATTCAGGCAGATGCTCTTCGCGTGGCCGATGTGCAGATAGCCGTTCGGCTCGGGCGGGAAGCGCGTCTCGACGCGGCCGCCCCATTTGCCGGTGCGGTTGTCGTCGTCGATGATGTTGCGGATGAAATTGGAAGCCGCGGGGGCGTCGTTGCGTTCGGTGCTCATGCGGTTGGCGTCAGGGTTGTGTCGGCGCGTCGCGCCGGTTTAATCCTGTAATTCTACCTGACCGGGGTCCGTCCCGCGCGGGCTGCCGGTCGGGCGCCGTCGGTTCGCGATGCGTATCGCAATATATCGAGTGTGTGTCGGCTGTAACACGACGTAAATCGGATTGCGGGCGTCGTTCGGCTTTTCCTATGATGGCTTCACCGATTCAATGCCGCCAATCGCGATTTATGCGAAGCGGGAGGAAGCCAACAATCATGATGAAGAAGACCACTTTTCTCGTTCGTACCGCGGTGATCGTCGCGGCCCTGTCGCAACTCGGCGCCTGCGCGATGACGCATACGCAGCGTAACGCCGGTATCGGCGCGGCCGCGGGTGGCGCGCTCGGCTACCTGATCACCGGCGGCCCGGTCGGCACGGTCGCCGGCGCGGCGGCAGGCGGCCTGGTCGGCGCCGGCGTACGCTGATTCACGCCGGCGGGCGTACCCGACCGCCGGCCCCTCTGGTCGTGACGCCTGGCTGCGTCACGACCGCTTGAAGGTCACGCACATCCCCCGGATTTTGACAGGCACCATCAGGGAGAGGCGGGTGTGCGACACTGCGTCGACGCTACAACACGATTCCATTCGTCGACGAATCCTTCCATGACCGACCCCGTCGTTTTCGTCTTGCCCGGCTACGCCAATTCGGGCCCGCTTCACTGGCAGAGCCGCTGGGAGCGCGCCGATCCGCGTTTCGTGCGGATTGCGATGCCGGACTGGAACCACGCGTTTCGCAACGGCTGGTGTCGCGCGCTCGACCGGGCGGTCGAAGCCGCGCGCGGGCCCGTGCTGATCGCCGGCCACAGCCTCGGTACGCTGACCACCGCATGGTGGGCGACCCGCTACGCGCGGCCGGCCGCGCTCGCGAAAGTGCGCGGCGCGCTGCTCGTCGCATTGCCCGATCCGGCCGGGCCCGTGTTTCCGGCTGACGCGCACGGCTTCGGCCCGGTGCCGCACGAGCGGTTGCCGTTTCCGACCTGCGTGGTTGCGAGCAGCGACGATCCGTACGGTCCGCTCGCGTTCGCACGCGGCTGCGCGAACGCGTGGGGCAGCACGTTCCATAACCTCGGCCCGCGCGGCCACATCAACGCCGACAGCGGGCTCGGCGATTGGCCGCAAGCGCGCGGCTGGCTCGACGCGCTGGCGGTCGCGGGTTCACCGTATCGCGCTGGGCGGATCGCAGGACCTTCAGATCGTCGGCTTCGCCTTTAACGCCGCGATCCGTTCGTCGTCGTCGCCGAGCAGCGGCGTAGCCGTGCGCGTCGGCAGTCCCCGAAGCACGTCGCACCATCCGGGCTCATCGCTTGGTGGGCGTGCGCGGCAGCAGGCTCATCTGCTATCGGACAGCGCGCCGAATTTCTGACGTGTCCGATATCGCTTGAAGCCGGTAATGGGCAGTCTGGCGGGCCATTCGACCAGACGGAAGGCCTCCATGCCAGTCCAGCCCGCACGATCGGACCGCACCAAAGAAAACAACGGAGCCGCGACGAAACGGATTCAGGTTGATCTGTCACGGCAACGCGTGGAAGCATGCGAGGGGCGCGTTTGCGTGTTCCGCTTCGACTGCGTGACAGCCGATGCGCGAGCACCCGACCGATCGGGGCACGTTCAGAATCCTCCGCAAGCACCACCCTTATCGCAGTCGCATGTATAACGTGCAGATGGATCATGCAATGTTCTTCACCACGGATGGCAAGGCTTTTCATCAATACCACGGCCCGATGCCGCTCGGCGTCGTGCGGCTGGCTCGCCATTCGCTGAGTGACTGGTTCGGCTCGCGCGGATGTGTGCGGCTGAGCGAAGCCGATGCGCGGCAACTGTACGAATGGACACCGGTCGGAACCATGGTGCAGGTGTCATGACGCGCGCGGCAACAGGCCGTGTCGTACGCGCGGCTGGCGTGGTGTTCGTCGCAGTGCTCGTTGGATTGGCTTGGCGAAGCATGGTCGGAAGTGCCGGCAGTCCCGCGCTGATCGCGCCGGGTAACGAAATACTCAGCGTGCAGCCGGATGAGGTGATGTCGTTCGTCTACACCGCGGGTACGCTGAGCGTGAACGCGCATCGCGTGCAGCCGGCGACGCCATTCTCCGTGCGCGTCACGTTTGCCGACGGCCGTGCTTCCCGGCAGTGTGTTGCGCCACCTGGGCTGGCCGACCGGCTCGCGCCGCTCACCACGCTGATTGCGCGCGGTAGCGTGCCGAGCGGCGCCGAGCTCGCGACTGCGTTCCCGACGCCGCTCGGCACGCTGGAAATGCGCGATCGTATCGCCTCCGAACCGCTTCCGGCATTGGTATTCCATGGGGGGGCGGCCGATACGGCCGCGGTGGCAGTCACCGGCCTCCCGGGCGCGGGTGGTCGCGCGATCGTCGTCGATCCGGCCGCGCGTGCCGCGCTCGCACTGCTCGCTGGCGGGTGCGATACGCTTGCGCGGCGCTGACCCCCGATATACCTGGCCGACACTGCTTGCGTGGGCGGCCGGGCCGGGTGTCACACGCGCTCAGATCGCCTGCTTCGCCTTCAACGCGGCAATCCGCTCGTCGTCGTAGCCGAGCATGTCGCGCAACACGTCTTCCGTCTGCGCGCCGAGCAGCGGCGGGGCCGTGCGCGTGTCGGGCGGCGTCGCGCTCATCCGGATCGGGTTGCGCACGAGCTTCACGTCCGCGCCGCACGGATGCGGCAGCGAGACCTGCATCCCGCGCGCGACCACCTGCTCGTTGTCGAATACCTCGTCGAGATCGTTGATCGGCCCGCACGGCACGCCGGCCGCTTCGAGCGCGCCGATCCAGTCGGCCTTGTCGCGCGCCTTCACCATCTCCGCGAGGATCGGCACCAGCGTGTCGCGGTGACGCACGCGCGACGGGTTCGTCGCGAAGCGCTCGTCGTCGGCCAGCTCGGGCCGGCCGCCCGCCTCGACGAACTTGCGGAACTGCCCGTCGTTGCCGACCGCCACGATGATCCAGCCGTCGCGCGTCTGGAACGTCTGGTACGGCACGATGTTCGGGTGCGCGTTGCCCCAGCGCACCGGCGGCTTGCCGCTCGCGAGGAAGTTGGTGTTCATGTTCGCGAGCAGCGCGACCTGCACGTCGAGCAGCGCCATGTCGATGTACTGGCCTTCGCCCGTGCGGTCGCGGTGCGCGAGCGCGGCGAGCACGGCGATCGTCGAATAGAGGCCGGTCGCGAGATCGGCGATCGCGACGCCGGCCTTCTGCGGGCCGCCGCCCGGCTCGCCGTCGCGTTCGCCGGTGATGCTCATGAAGCCGCCGATCCCCTGCACGATGAAGTCGTAGCCCGCGCGATGCGCGTACGGCCCGGTCTGGCCGAAGCCGGTGACCGAGCAGTAGACGAGATCGGGCTTCACCGCCCGCAGCGAGTCGTAATCGAGCCCGTACTTCTTCAATTGCCCGACCTTGTAGTTCTCGAGCACGACGTCGCTTTGCGCGGCAAGCTCGCGCACGATCTGCTGGCCTTCCGGCGTCGCGATGTCGACCGTCACCGAGCGTTTGTTGCGGTTCGCCGCGAGGTAGTACGCGGCCTCGGCGGTATCCGCGCCGTCCGCGTCCTTCAGGTACGGCGGCCCCCAGTGGCGCGTGTCGTCGCCGGCGCCCGGGCGCTCGACCTTGATCACGTCCGCGCCGAAATCGGCGAGGGTCTGCGCGCACCACGGGCCCGCGAGCACGCGGGTCAGGTCCAGCACGCGGATATGGCTCAGGGCACCCATCGTCGAATCGTCTCCTTTCATGGCGGGCCTGCGTTGACGGGCAAGGCCGATTGGCATGTCGAGCATCTTAAGGCGAATCGGCCGCGCGGGTGGCCCAGGCCGGTCGCCCACGCCGGTCGCCCGTCGCAGCGGGCCGCTGCCGCTTGGGCGGGCGGTCTGTATCGTATAATCGATCGTTTCCGAATCCATGCCGCCGCGCGCCCCGCCTGGGGCGCCGGCGTTTGAAGCCGTCTTTGCCAGACTGTCCCCGCACGCCATGAAAGCTGCCGAAATCCGCGAGAAATTCCTCAAATTCTTCGAATCGAAGGGCCACACGATCGTCCGCTCGTCGAGCCTCGTGCCCGGTAACGACCCCACGCTGATGTTCACGAACTCGGGCATGGTCCAGTTCAAGGACGTGTTCCTCGGCACGGATCCGCGTCCGTACTCGCGCGCCACGACGGCGCAGCGCAGCGTGCGCGCGGGCGGCAAGCACAACGACCTCGAGAACGTCGGCTACACGGCGCGCCACCACACGTTCTTCGAGATGCTCGGCAACTTCTCGTTCGGCGACTACTTCAAGCACGACGCGATCAAGTTCGCGTGGGAGCTGCTGACCACGGTCTACCAGCTGCCGAAGGAAAAGCTGTGGGTCACCGTCTACCAGGAAGACGACGAGGCGTACGACATCTGGGCGAAGGAAGTCGGCGTGCCGACCGAGCGGATCATCCGGATCGGCGACAACAAGGGCGCGCGCTACGCGTCGGACAACTTCTGGACGATGGGCGACACCGGCCCGTGCGGCCCGTGCACCGAAATCTTCTACGACCACGGCCCGGACGTGTGGGGCGGCCCGCCGGGGTCGCCTGAAGAAGACGGCGACCGCTACATCGAGATCTGGAACCTCGTGTTCATGCAGTTCAACCGCGACGCGCAGGGCAACATGACGCGCCTGCCGAAGCAGTCGGTCGACACCGGCATGGGCCTCGAGCGTCTCGCCGCGGTGCTGCAGCACGTGCACAGCAACTACGAGATCGACCTGTTCCAGAACCTGATCAAGGCCGCCGCGCGCGTGACCGAAATCAGCGACCTCACGAACAACTCGCTGAAGGTGATCGCCGATCACATTCGCGCGTGCTCGTTCCTGATCGTCGACGGCGTGATTCCCGGCAACGAAGGCCGCGGCTACGTGCTGCGCCGCATCGTGCGCCGCGCGATCCGCCACGGCTACAAGCTCGGCCGCAAGGGCGCGTTCTTCCACAAGCTGGTGGCCGACCTCGTCGCCGAGATGGGCACCGCCTATCCGGAGCTGAAGGAAGCCGAACAGCGCGTGACCGACGTGCTGCGCCAGGAAGAAGAGCGCTTCTTCGAGACGATCGAGCACGGGATGTCGATCCTCGAAGCCGCGCTGGCGGATGTCGAAGCGAAGGGCGGCAAGGTGCTCGACGGCGAGCTCGCGTTCAAGCTGCACGATACCTACGGCTTCCCGCTGGACCTGACGGCCGACGTGTGCCGCGAGCGCGGGATGACGGTCGACGAGCCGGCCTTCGACGACGCGATGGCGCGCCAGCGCGAGCAGGCGCGTGCGGCCGGCAAGTTCAAGGCCACGCAGGGCCTCGAATACTCGGGCGCGAAGACCACCTTCCACGGTTACGAGGAAATCGCGTTCGACGACGCGAAGGTCGTCGCGCTGTACGTCGACGGCTCGGCCGTCAACGAAGTGAAGGCTGGCCAGGATGCGGTCGTCGTGCTCGACCACACGCCGTTCTACGCGGAATCGGGCGGCCAGGTCGGCGACCAGGGCGTGCTCGCGAACGCCGCGACGCGCTTCGCGGTGGCCGACACGCTGAAGGTGCAGGCCGACGTGATCGGCCATCACGGCACGCTGGAGCAGGGCCTGCTTAAGGTCGGCGACGTGCTGCGCGCGGAAATCGACGCGCATCGCCGCGCGCGCACGCAGCGCAACCACTCGGCCACCCACCTGATGCACAAGGCGCTGCGCGAGGTGCTCGGCGCGCACGTGCAGCAGAAGGGGTCGCTCGTCGACGCGGAAAAGACCCGTTTCGACTTCGCGCACAACGCACCGATGACCGACGACGAAATCCGTCGCGTCGAGCAGATCGTCAACAACGAAATCCTCGCGAACGCGCCGAGCATCGTGCGCGTGATGCCGTACGACGAAGCGGTGAAGGGCGGCGCGATGGCGCTGTTCGGCGAGAAGTACGGCGACGAAGTGCGCGTGCTCGACCTCGGCTTCTCGCGCGAACTCTGCGGCGGCACGCACGTGCACCGCACCGGCGACATCGGCCTGTTCAAGATCGTCGTCGAAGGCGGCGTCGCGGCCGGCATCCGCCGCGTCGAGGCGATCACCGGCGACAACGCGGTGCGTTACGTGCAGGAGCTCGATGCACGCGTGAACGAAGCGGCGGCGGCGCTGAAGGCGCAGCCGTCGGAACTCACGCAGCGCATCGCGCAGGTGCAGGACCAGGTGAAGTCGCTCGAGAAGGAGCTGGGCGCGCTGAAGTCGAAGCTCGCGTCGAGCCAGGGCGACGAGCTCGCGCAGCAGGCCGTCGAAGTCGGCGGCGTGTACGTGCTGGCCGCGACGCTCGACGGCGCCGACGCGAAGACGCTGCGCGAAACGGTCGACAAGCTGAAGGACAAGCTGAAGCGCGCGGCGATCGTGCTGGCGGCCGTCGAAGGCGGCAAGGTCAGCCTGATCGCGGGCGTCACGCCGGACGCGAGCAAGAAGGTCAAGGCCGGCGAGCTCGTGAACTTCGTCGCGCAGCAGGTCGGCGGCAAGGGCGGCGGTCGTCCGGACATGGCGCAGGCGGGCGGCACCGAGCCGGCGAACCTGCCGGGCGCGCTGGCCGGCGTGAAGGGCTGGGTCGAAGAACGGCTCTGATCGTTGCACGAACGATGCGATGCCGCCCCACCGACGGCATCGCGTGAATCGAAAAACGACCCGATCGGCAGATGCCGGTCGGGTCGTTTTGTTTGTGCGGGCCGTGCAGGCTGTGCGCGTCGATCGCCACGGCGGCGTGCGAATCCAGGTCAGGCCGGCACGGTCGCGGCCGGCTTCGCCGCGTCGTCAGGCTGAGGCGTGGCTTCGGTGAGCGCATCGCGCAATGCTGCGAGCGCCGCCGACGCATAACCGCGCCGCCACCCGAGCAGCGTGTCGATGCCCGCGAGTTCGGGAATCGTGTGCGCGGCGACGTTGCCGGTTTCAGGCTGCAGATCGAGCACCGAGCGCGGCGCGACCGCGACGCCCGCGCCGGCCGCGACGCACGCGACGATCGCGTGATACGAGCCGAGTTCGAGCACGCGCGCCGGCTTCACGCCGTGCGCCGCATACCACTGCTCGACGTACTTGCGATAGGCGCAGCCACGCTCGAACGCGATCAGCGTCGGCAGGATCACGTCGCGCGGCGTGCGTACCGGCGGATGGCCGCGCGGCGTGAGCAGCACGAGATCCTCGCGAAAGATCGGCATCGTCTCGAACGTGTCGGGCAGCGCGTCCGGCTCGGGCGGGCGCGCGAACAGCGCGGCGTCGATCTCGAAGTCGCGTACGCGGTCGATCAGGCAGCCCGTCGTGCCCGTCAGCAGTTCGAGCGACACGTCCGGCCACGCATGGTGGTAGCGCGCGAGGAGGGCCGGCAGGCGGCTCGCGGCCGTGCTTTCCATCGTGCCGAGCCGCAGCCGGCCGCGCGGCGTGTCCTCGCGCACCGCGTCGCGCGCCTCGTCGGCGAGCGCGAGCAGGCGCTCCGCATACGGCAGCAGCGTATGCCCGGCCGGCGTCAGCACGAGCCGGCGGCCGTCGCGCACGAACAGCGCCGCGCCGAGTTCTTCCTCGAGCTGCTTGATGCGCGTCGTGACGTTCGACTGCACGCGATTGAGCTTGGCCGCCGCGCGCGTCACGCCGTTCTCGCGCACGACCGCCCGGAAGATCGCCAGCGCCGCCAGGTCCATGATTCTCTCCGAAGGATGGGTTGATTCTTAATTATTCATTTTTTGAGAACGGTCGGTCAAGCTAGGATGAACCCATTCCGATTTCCGATCCGGCCGGCGTGCGCGCAGCGCCGGCCTTTGCCGCCATGTCCCGCTTCGATGCCCTGACCGCCGCCGCCCGCGGCCTTTCGTCCGACCAGGCCGACCGCCGTGCCCGCGCGGCCGCGTTCGCCTGCATGGTCGGCCTGGCCGTCGTGCTCGGCGTCGGCCGTTTCGCGTTCACGCCGCTGTTGCCGCTGATGCTCGCGGACGGCTCGATCGGTCTGAAAGCCGGCAGCTGGCTCGCATCGGCGAACTATGCGGGGTACTTCGCCGGCGCGGTCAGTTGCGCGGCGCTGCGCATCGCGCCGGCGCGGATGGTGCGCTTCGGGCTCGCGGCGACCGTGCTGCTGACCGCCGCGATGGGCGTCGGTCACGCGCTGCCGGTGTGGCTCGTCGTGCGTTTCGTCGCGGGCGTCGTCAGCGCATGGACGTTCGTGTTCGTGTCGCAATGGGGGCTGCGGCGGCTGGCCGAGCTGCATGCGCCCGAATGGAGCGGGGTGATCTATGCGGGGCCGGGCGTCGGCATCGTGGTGACGGGGCTGATCGGCAGCGCGCTGGCCGGCCGACACGCGGCGGTGGGCTGGCTCGGTTTCGCGGCGTTGTCGGCCGTGCTGTCAGTCGCGATCTGGCGCACGTTCGGTGCGGCGCCGGCTCCGACACCGGCGCACACGCAGGCGACGCCACCGGCCGCCGCGCCGCATACGGTCACGAGCGCGTCGGCGTCCCCGGCGGCACGGGCCGGCACGCGAAGCCGCCGCGCGGACGCCGCGTGGCTCGTCGCGCTGTACGGCGCACCGGGCTTCGGCTACATCATCACCGCGACGTTCCTGCCGGTGATCGCGCGCGCCGCGCTGCCGGCCGGCTCGCCGTGGCCCGACTTGTTCTGGCCGATGTTCGGTGCGGCGCTGATCGTCGGCGCGATCACCGCCGCGCGGCTGCCCGGGCACTGGGACAACCGGCTGCTGCTGGCGGCCGGCTGCGCGACGCAGGCGCTCGGTATCGCGGCCGGAATCGTGTGGCCGAACGCGGCCGGCTTCTCGATCGGCAGCGCGCTGCTCGGGTTGCCGTTCACCGCGATCACGCTGTTCGCGATGCGCGAGGCGCGGCGCCTGCACGGCGAGCGTGCGGCCGGACTGATGGGCTATGCGACCGCATCGTACGGCGTCGGGCAGATCCTCGGGCCGCTCGTCGCGGCGCCGCTGGCCGTGCGCTTCGGGTCGTTTACGCCGGCGCTGTGGGTCGCGGCGGCGGCGCTGCTGATCGGCGCCGCCGGCTTCGCGGCGACCGCCGCACGCGGGCGCGGGTCGCCCTGATGCCGGTGGGGCCGGATCGTCTCGGGCGCGGGCAAACTCGCTAGAATGAAGCCTTTTCCGCGCCGAGCGGACGCGCGACGCGGCCTTCAGGCCGAGGCCGGGCGCTCGCCAGATCCCCATCGATGACCACCGCCGACTACCGCTTTTGCCCGCGCTGCGCGAGCCCGCTGACCGAGCGTGCCGATCCCGACCATGAGGGCGGCCGCATCCGCCAGGCCTGTCCCGACGACACCTGCGGCTACGTGCACTGGAACAACCCGCTGCCGGTCGTCGCCGCGATCGTCGAACTCGACGGCAAGATCCTGCTCGCGCGCAACGCCGCGTGGCCCGAAGGGATGTTCGCGCTGATCACCGGCTTCCTCGAAAACGGCGAGACGCCCGAGGACGGCATCGCGCGCGAGGTGTTCGAGGAAACCGCGCTGAAGGCCGAGCAGGTGTCGCTCGTCGGCGTGTACGAATTCATCCGCAAGAACGAGCTGATCATCGCGTACCACGTGCGGGCGTCGGGCACGGTGTCGCTGTCGCCGGAACTTCTCGAATACAAGCTCGTCGATCCGCCGCTGCTGCGCCCGTGGCGCGCCGGCACGGGCATCGCGCTCGCCGACTGGATGCGCGCGCGCGGCCTCGATTTCGAATTCGTCGACCGGCCGGGGCAGTGACGGGCCTGCCTGCCCGCAGGGTGTCGTCCGCCGTGCCGCGCGCGATCGCGGCGCGGTGCTTCGCTGCTGGCCGGCGCGTCGCTTCATGCGGCCGCCGCGCGTCGTCCCGATCGTCTCTTTCGTTCCCTTCGCCTCCCTCGTCCTGAGCGCCATCGCCATGTCCGACAAGCCGCAGCCGCGTCCGCGCGACGCCTATCGCCACTTTCTGCCGATCACGACCCGCTGGATGGACAACGACGTCTACGGACACGTGAACAACGTCGTCTACTACAGCTACTTCGATACCGTGGTGAACGAGTACCTGATCCGCGCGGGCGTGCTCGACGTCGAGCACGGGCAGACGATCGGGCTCGTCGTCGAGACGCAGTGCAACTACTTCGCGCCGCTCGTGTTCCCGCAATCGGTCGACGCGGGGCTGCGCGTCGTGAAGCTCGGCACGTCGAGCGTGCGCTACGAAGTCGGGCTGTTCGCGCAAGGCGACGCGTCGCCCGCCGCGCAGGGGCATTTCGTGCACGTGTACGTCGATCGCGGCACGCGCCGCCCGGTGCCGCTGCCCGACGCGCTGCGCGCCGCGCTCGAACCGCTCGCCGCCTGACGCGACGCGGTGCACGCGTTCGCGCTCCAGGCCTTCAACGGCCTCAGCTATGGCTTGCTGCTGTTTATGCTGTCGGCCGGCCTCACGCTGATCTTCAGCGTGCAGGGCGTGCTCAACTTCGCGCATGCGAGCTTCTACATGCTCGGTGCGTACGTCGGCTACAGCATCGCGGCTCATGCGGGCTTCGGGCCCGCGCTCGTGCTCGCGCCGCTCGCGGTCGGGCTGCTCGGCGCCGGCTGCGAACGTGTGCTGCTGCGCCGCGTGCAGGCACGCGGCCATACGAGCGAACTGCTGCTGACCTTCGGGCTCGCGTACCTGATCGGCGAGGGCGCGAAACTCGTGTGGGGTCTCGCGCCGCTGCCGGCGCCCGTGCCGCCGCTGTTCGACGGCGCGCCCGCGACCGTGTTCGGTCTTGCGTTGCCGCGTTACCGGCTGTTCATGATGGCGATGTCCGCGACGATGCTGGTCGCGCTCGGCGTGCTGCTGCGTGCGTCGCGCATCGGGCTCGTCGTGCGCGCGGCGCTCGCGCATCGTGCGGCGGTCGAGGCGCTCGGCTACGACGTGCCGCGCGTGATGACGGCGCTGTTCGGTGCGGGCACCGCGCTCGCGGCGCTGGCCGGCGTGATCGGCGCGCCGCTTGCGGTGATCGAGCCCGCGCTGGCCGAGACCGTCGGGTCGGTCGTGTTCGCGGTCGTCGTGATCGGTGGCTTGGGTTCGCTCGGCGGCGCATTCGTCGCGTCGCTCGCGGTCGGCTTCGCGCAGACCTTCGCGGCCGCGAGCGACACGTCGCTGCGCGATCTCGCGCAATGGACGGGTATCGCGCTGCCCGACAGCGTGGCCGCGGTGTCGATCGCGCAACTGGCGCCGCTGGTGCCGTACCTGCTGCTCGTCGCGGTGCTGGTCGCGCGGCCGCGCGGGTTGTTCGGCGAGCGTGCCGATGCATAGCCGCGCACTGGCCGGAGGCGCGCGCTGGGCGCTGTTCGCCGCCTGCTTCGCGTTGCCCGCGTGGCTGTGGCCGCACGGCGCGGTGCTCGGCTATCTGGCGCAGACGGCCGCTCTCGTCGTGCTCGCGCTGTCGTACAACCTGCAGCTCGGCACGACCGGGTTGCTGTCGTTCGGGCATGCGGCGTTCGCGGGCTTCGGCGCGTTCGCGGCCGCGCACTGGTTCAATCACGTCGGCGGCCCGCTGCCGCTGTTGCCGCTCGTCGGCGGCGTGGCCGGCGCGGGCTTCGGGTGCGTCGCCGGGCTGCTGGCGACGCGCCGTTCCGGTACCGCGTTCGCGATGATCACGCTCGGGCTCGGCGAATGCGTCGCGGCGGCTGCGTGGAGCGTGCCCGCGTGGTTCGGCGGGATCGGCGGCGTGCCGATCGACCGCGCGAGCGGCGCGCCGTGGGGCAACGCGCATTTCGGCGCGCCGGCGCACGCGTATGCGCTGATCGCCGCGTGGTGCGTCGTGTCGGCATGGGCGATGCATGCGCTGAGCCGCACGCCGCTCGCGCGGCTCGCGAACGCGGTGCGCGACAACCCGGCGCGCGTCGCGGCGCTCGGCACCGATCCGCGCCGCGTGCGGCTCGCGATGGTCGCCTGCGCATCGTTTTTCGCCGGCGTCGCCGGCACGCTGACGCTGATCGACGTCGAGATCGCGACGCCCGACAGCGTATCGATGGCGCGCTCGGCGACCGTGCTGATCGCCGCGGTGATCGGCGGCGCCGGCGCATTCTTCGGGCCGGCGGCCGGCGCGGCCGTGCTGACCGCGCTGAGCATCGTCGTCGCGGGCGTGTCGCGCGCGTGGGCGCTGTATCTCGGCGTGCTGTTCGTCGCGATCGTCGTCGCCGCGCCGGGCGGGATCGCGGGCATCGCGCAGGCATTCGCGCATGCGCTGCGGCGCGAGGCCCCGGCGACCGAGCGGTGGCGGCTGCTGTGCGCCATCGGCGCGTGTGCGTTCTGGGGCGTCGCGATCGTCTGCGCGGCCGAGCTCGGCTATGCGTGGCGCTTCGCGCAGGACGACGGCACGGGCGTCGCGTTCGGCGCATGGGGCATCGACGCCGATACACCGATCGGCTGGGCCGTCGCGGGTTCGGCGGCCGGCATCGGCATCCTGCTGTGGGGCTGGCGCGCGCGGCTCGGGCACGGCGCGGCGGCCGCCACGCGGGAGGACGCGCGATGAACGGCAACGCGATCGCGCTGCACGGCATCGTGCAGCGCTTCGGTGCGCAGACCGTGCTCGACGGTGTCGATCTGCGCATCGCAGCCGGCGAGCGCCACGCGCTGATCGGGCCGAACGGCGCGGGCAAGTCGACGCTGTTCGGCGTGATCGCCGGGGCGACGCGGCCGACGCGCGGGCGCGTCATGCTGCACGGCGTCGCGCTGCGCGGGCGCGGGCCGGTCGTCGCGAGCCGCCTCGGCATCGGCCGCAGTTTCCAGCAGACGAGCGCGTTCGCGCGCCTGAGCGTATTCGACAACCTGCGCTGCGCGGCGCTGCATGCGCCGGCCGAACGGCGGCGCTGGTGGAACCAGCTGCGCGAATCCGCGTCGGTCGATCTCGCGGCCGCGCGCGTGCTGCACGACATCGGCCTCGACGCGCGGCGCGACACGCCGGCCGGCGAACTCGGCTATGCGGAGCAGCGCGCGCTCGATCTCGGCATTGCGCTCGCGAGCGGCGCGCGGACGCTGCTGCTCGACGAGCCGACGGCCGGCATGAGCCGCGCGCAGGCCGCGCGGATGATCGCGTTGATCCGCGCGACGACGCAGGGCCGCACGGTCCTGATGATCGAGCACGACATGGACGCGGTGTTCGGCTTCGCCGAACGCATCACGGTGCTCGTGCGCGGCACGGTGGTCGCGACCGGCGCGCCCGACGCGATCCGCGCCGATCCGCGCGTGCGTGCCGCGTATCTGGGCGAGGGTGCGGCATGAGCGCGGTGCTCGACATTCGCGGGCTGCGCGCGTGGTACGGGATGCAGCCCGTACTCGATGGCGTCGATCTCGCGCTCGCGCCGGGCGAGACGCTCGCGCTGCTGGGCCGCAACGGCTCCGGGCGCTCGACGCTCGCGAAGGCCGTGATGGGGCTCGTGCGCACGGCCGGCTCGGTGCGCATCGCCGGCGCCGAATGCGCAGGGGCGCGCACGTTCGAGATCGCGCGGCGCGGCGTCGCTTACGTGGCCGAAAGCCGCGACGTGTTCCCGCTGCTGACCGTGCGCGACAACCTGCGGCTCGGTTTGCGCGGCGTGAGCGGCGCAGCCGAACGGGCGGCGCTCGACCGCCTGTTCGACCGTTTTCCGCTGCTGGCCGCGCGCGCGGACGTGAAAGCCGGGCGGCTGTCGGGCGGCGAGCAGCAGGTGCTCGCGCTGGTGCGCGCACTCGCCGGCGGCCCGCGCGTGCTGATCGTCGACGAACCGGCCGAGGGGCTCGCGCCGCTCGCGGTCGACGAAGTCGGCGCGTGTCTCGCCGCGCTGCAGGCCGACGGCGTCGCGATCGCGCTGATCGAGCAGCGGCTGCAGCTCGCGCCGCGGCTCGCGCGGCGCGTCGCGGTCATGGGGCGGGGACGGATCGTCTACGACGGCGGGCTCGACGGGCTGCACGGCGAGGTTGCCGACGCGTGGCTGAGCGCCGGCTGACCACGCCCGGTCGATTGTTCGGCAAACTCCGCCAGTCAATTCGCGTCGAGCCGCTTTATCGCTGCGGTGCCGCAACGTAAATTTCCAGTCAGGCCGATTGCCGCGGCAACATCGTCGCGGCAACCGGCGCCATCCATCGAAGGTCTTCTGACTGAGGAATGAAATCATGAGCAAGCTGGCAGGCAAGGTAGCGGTCGTCACGGGCGCCTCGAAGGGCATCGGCGCGGCGATCGCGAAGGCACTGGCCGACGAGGGCGCAGCGGTCGTCGTCAACTACGCGAGCAGCAAGGCGGGCGCGGATGCGGTCGTGAGCGCGATCACCGAAGCGGGCGGCCGCGCGGTCGCGGTCGGCGGCGACGTGTCGAAGGCCGCCGACGCGCAGCGCATCATCGATACCGCGGTCGACACGTACGGCCGTCTCGACGTGCTCGTCAACAACTCCGGCGTGTACGAATTCGCGCCGATCGAAGCGATCACCGAAGAACACTACCGCCGGCAGTTCGACACGAACGTGTTTGGCGTGCTGCTGACCACGCAGGCGGCCGCCAAGCATCTCGGCGAAGGCGCGAGCATCATCAACATCAGCTCGGTCGTGACCAGCATCACGCCGCCGGCCAGCGCCGTGTACAGCGGCACGAAGGGCGCGGTCGACGCGATCACCGGCGTGCTCGCGCTCGAGCTCGCTCCGCGCAAGATCCGCGTGAACGCGATCAACCCGGGGATGGTCGTGACCGAAGGCACGCACAGCGCGGGCATCATCGGCTCCGATCTCGAAGCGCAAGTGCTCGGCCAGACGCCGCTCGGCCGCCTCGGCGAGCCGAACGACATCGCGTCGGTCGCCGTGTTCCTCGCATCGGACGATGCACGCTGGCTGACCGGCGAGCGCCTCGTCGCGAGCGGCGGGCTGCGCTGAGTCGGCATGAGTGGGGCCTGCGCGAGGCAACGTGCCCCGCGATCACCGCGTCGCAGGCCCCGCCGTCGTGGCATCCCCGCAGCGCAGCTCGGTCGGGTTTGCGAAAACGCGAATTTCGATATTTAATTCCTCTGAAGTGATCCGGCAGGTTTGAACGGTTTGCGGCCGGATGCAAACGGCGCACGTCGCTGGCCGGTCGAGCGAACATCGGCGGTGCGGCGCTCGACATGCGGCCGACGCCGGCATGGTTCGTTTTCGGGGAAGCGGGACATGAGACGTGCGGTCATCACGGGGATCGGCATTGCGTCCAGCATCGGCAGCGATGTTCCGACCGTGCGCGACGCGCTGCGCGCGGGCCGCAGCGCCATCGTGTTTTCCGAATCATTCAGGGACGCGGGACTGCGCAGCCACGTCTGGGCGCCCGTCGAGGCGCCCGCGCCGGATCGCGTCGATCGCCGGCATCTCCGATGGATGACCCCTGCCGCGCTGCAAGCATTCGCATGCATGCAACAAGCGATCGACGACGCGCGGCTGCCCTCGCGCCTCGTGTCGAACGAGCGCACCGGCGTGATCGTCGGCAACGCGTGCGGGGTGTCGCTCGGTTACGTCCATGCGGTCGATGCGATGCGCACGCGTGGGTTGCGCGGCGTCGGCGCGTACGACATCGTGCATTCGATGCCGTCCGTCCATGCCGCGTGCCTTGCCGTCGCGTTCGGCGTGCGCGGCGTGAGCTACGCAATCTGCGGTGCGTGCGCCGCATCGGCACAGTGCATCGGCCATGCCGTCGAATTGATCAGGGCCGGCACGCAGGACATCGTGTTCGCCGGCGGCGCCGAAGAACTGGGGTGGGAAGTCGCGTGCCAGTACGATGCAATCGGCGCGCTGTCGACCCGCTTCAACGATACGCCGGTGCGCGCGTCGCGCCCCTACGATGCGGACCGCGACGGCTTCGTGATTTCAGGCGGCGCAGGGATCGTCGTGGTCGAGGAAATGAATCATGCAATCGAGCGCGGCGCGCCCGTCTATGCGGAAGTGATCGGCTACGGCACGACGACCGACGGTATCGACATGGTCGTGCCGTCCGGCGAAGGCGCCGAGCGCAGCATGAGGCTCGCATTGCGCGGTATCGATTTGCCGATCGACTATCTGAACACGCACGGCACGTCCACGCCCGTCGGCGATATCCGCGAATTACGCGCGATCCGCAACGTGTTCGGCGAGGCCGCGCCGCCGTTGTCGTCGACCAAGTCGACGACCGGCCACGCGCAGGGTGCGGCCGGTGTGCACGAATTCATCTATGCGGCGCTGATGATGAACGACGGATTCATTGCGCCGAGCATGAACATCGGGCAGCTCGACGACGGCGCGTGCGGCTTCGACATCGTCACGGCGACCACGCAGCGGAAACTGACGACCGTGATGACGAACAGTTTCGGTTTCGGCGGCGTCAATGCGACGCTCGTCATGACGAACGCCTATCGCGCGCAGATGCAATAGCGCGCCGCCGCATGCGTTTCCCTGAACTGCCGATTTCTCCCGGAGGTGTCGACATGCAGGTTGCTCCCAGCCATCGCAGCCATCATTTTTCGTTGCGCGTGCCGTTCGTCGATGTCGATCTCGGCGGCGTCGTCTATCACGCGAACTACCTGCGCTGGTTCGATCAGGCCAGGATGGAATGGTATCGCGCCAACGGTATCGATCTCGCGCACATGATGGCCGAACTGCGAACCGGGCTCATCGTCTGCCGCATCGAGACGGCTTTCCTGTCGCCGGCGCGTCACGACGAACCGCTGACGATCCGCACGACGCTGACCGAGCTCACGCGCGTGCGTATCGCGTTCCAGCAGGAGGTCTATCGCGACGATACGCTGCTGGCAAAAGGGCGAACGGGGCTCGCCGGCGTGAATCTCGACACGCTGCGGCCCGTGCGGATTCCGTTTGCGTTTCGCGTCGAATGAAAGACGCATGCCGTGGCGCTGCGCGACCCGTCGACCGCCGGCCGCGAGCGGCCGCTACGCGCTCATCGCCAGCGCATTCGCGCCGACGTGCCACCGCAGGCATTCGACGACGAGCGCGTGATTGGCTTCGGAGCCGAGCCCCGCGATCGTCATCGCGCCGACGATGCCGGCGCCGGCGAGCCGCAGCGGTACGCCGCCGCCATCGAGCGCGTAGTCGTCGTCCGACAGGCCGTGCGAGCGCAGCGACCAGCCGGCACGCCGGAAGCACGCGCCGACCGCGAGCGAACTCTGGCCGAAACGCAGCACCGTGTTCTGCCGGCGGCGGATCGCATCGCTATCGTGCGCGCCGCTGCCGTCGAGCGCGCAGTAGAACAGCGGCGCTTGCCCGCCGACGATGCCGACCGCGATCGGCAGCCCGCGGCGCGACGCGAGGTTGACCGCGATTTCTCCGATGCGGCGTGCGACGGCTGCATTGAAGTGCGGCAGCGCCGGGTTCGACGCATCGTCGTCGAAGGCGTGGGGTTCGAGGCGAAAGGGGGGCGTCACCATGGCGGCTCCGTCGCGTTGCCGGCACTGTACGCGCGTGCCGGGCGTCGCATCGTCACGGGCCGCGCGCGGGCCCGTCTTTCGTTCAGTGCTTCGGCGTTTCGGCACGTCGACGTTTCAGCGTTTCGCGCTTCAACGTTTCGGCGCCGCGTCGAGCATCCACTCGTGCGCGGGATCGTTCCTGAACGCCCACGCGCGGCTCGGGCCCGCCATCACGTTCAGGTAGTACAGGTTGTAGCCGTGCGGTGCGACGACCGGGTGATAGCCGCGCGGCACCATCACGACGTCGTGGTTCTCGACCGCGCACGCCTCGTCGAGGCTGCGGTCGTCGGTGTATACGCGCTGGAACGCGAAGCCCTGCGGCGGATCGATCCGGTGGTAATAGGTTTCCTCGAGCGACGTCTCGTCGGGCGCCGCGTCGCGGTCGTGCTTGTGCGGCGGATAGCTGCTCGAATGGCTGGCCGGCGTGACGACTTCGACGACGAGCAGCCGGTCGGCGGCCGGGTTGTCGCCCATCAGGATGTCGCATACGTAGCGCGTGTTGGTGCCTTGCCCGCGCACCGAGCGGCGCATCCGTTCGCCGTCGAGGCGCTGAACCCGCTTGTCGCCGCTCGCGTACGGCGCGGTGCACAGCGCGACTTCCGCATCGCGCGTCGCGACCAGCGTGACGGTCTTGCCGCCCGGCACGTACAGCGCGTCCGGCGACACGTCCTCGAACACGCTGTCGCGCTTGCCGAGCGCGTCGTACGTCTCGCCGTCGACTTCGGCGCGCACCGTGCCCGTCAGCACGACCACACACAATTCGCGCGTGTCGGTGTCGAGCGTTTCGGTGTCGCCGGCCTTCAGGCGCAGCGCGCGAAAGCCGACGTGCTTCCAGCCGGCCGATTCGGGCGTCACGTTGCAGATCTCGCGGTCGGCGGATGCCTTGACCAGCAGGGGAGAAATCGTCATGAAATAAGTCTCCGCAATAGGGTAGGGCGCGAACGCTCAGGCGCTTGCGCGCGAACTCACGCGCTCAACCGGTCGACGATCGCGCGCAGCGATTCGTAGCCCTTCTTCGCATACGCATAGCTCGGCGCGACGGCCGGGTCCTGCTCGGCCTCGACGACGAGCCAGCCTTCGTAGCCGGCGTCCTTCAGCGTGCGCAGCGTCGCGTCGTAGTCGAGCGCGCCGTCGCCCGGCACCGTGAAGGTGCCGTTGATCACGCCGTTCAAAAAGCTCCAGCCGTCGTTGCGTGCCTTGCTGACGACCTGCGGCCGCACGTCCTTGCAATGCACGTGCGCGACGCGCGACACGTGCTTCCGCAGCAGCGCCACCGGGTCGGCCGCGCCGCCGAAATACGCGTGGCCGGTGTCGAACAGCAGGAACACCTTCGCGGGATCGGTCAGCGCCATCAGCCGGTCGACGTCGTCCGGCGACTCGACGTACGCGCCCATGTGGTGATGGTACGCAAGCTTGATGCCGTACGTGTCGAGCAGGTGCGCGCCGAACGCGTCGAGACGCGCCGCATAGCGCCGCCACGCCGCATCGTCGACGAAACGCGGCCGCTTCGCGACCGGCGTGTCGATGTTGCCCTGGATCGTGCCCGCGCATTCGCCGTACACGACGACCTTCACGTCGTTGTACTGCAGCTTCGTCATATGCGCGCGGCAGCGCTCGATTTCCGCCGCGACCGCATCGGCATCGGTCATGCCCGGCGCGACTTCCGCGAGGAAGCCCGAATACCAGCCCGACACGCACACGAGCCCGAATTCGGCGAGCTTCGCCTTCAGTTCGGGGCCCGTCTTCGGAAACTTGTTGCCGAGCTCGAAGCCCGCATAGCCGATTTCGGCGCCTTCCTTCAGCGCCGTCTCGAGCGGCGTCTCGCCGCCGAGCGACGGCAGGTCGTCGTTCATCCACGACAGGGGATTGATACCGATGCGGACGTTCCAGCTCATGACGGGTTTCCTGGGTTCGAATGTTGTTGTGTCGGCGCGGCCGATGGAAAGGGGCGCGGATCAGCGCCGCTGGCGGGTCTTCGCGTCGAGATACGCGCGGTGCGCCGCTTCGACGCCGGCGCGTTCGGACACCTGCGGCACCGCGACTTCCCACCACGCGCCGCCGTCGTCGGTCGTGCGCTGGTGCGTGGTGTCGATCACGAGCACCTGGCTCGTCGTCGCCGCCCGCGCGCGCTTCATTTCGTGGCGCAGCTCGCCGATGTCGCGCACGTGCACGGCTTCGGCGCCCATCGCGCGCGCATGCATCGCGAAGTCGATCGTCGAGCGTTCGCCGCCTTCGGGCACGCAGTCGTCGAGCATGTTGTTGAAGCTCGCGCCGCCGCAATTGAGTTGCAGCCGCTCGATGCAGCCGTAGCCGCGGTTGTCGAGGATCACGACGATGAGCTTGCGGCCGAGCATCACGGATGTCGCGAGTTCCGCGTTGAGCATCATGTACGAGCCGTCGCCGACGATCACGATCACTTCGCGCTCGGGCCGCGCGAGCTTCGCGCCGAGGCCGCCCGCGACCTCGTAGCCCATGCACGAATACGCATAATCCATGTGATAGTTGCCCGGCACGCCGCTGCGCCACAGCTTGTGCAACTCGGCCGGCAGCGTGCCGGCCGCGCAGACGACGAGATCGTCGCGCGCGCTGTCGCGTCCCGCGTCGGCCGCGGAGTCGCGCACCGCGCCGATCACTTCCGCATCGTACGGCAGCGTGTCCTTCGGAATCCGTGTGGTCAGGTCCGTCACGCGCGCGTTCCATGCGGCGGCCTGGTCGCGGTTCGCGGCGGTCCACGCCGGGTCGGCGCGCCAGCCGGCCAGCGCGGCCGACAGCTGGCCGAGGCCCGTGCGCGCATCGGCCACCAGTTGCCGGCCGCGTTTCTTGCCCGCGTCGAACGGCTGCACGTTCAGGCTCAGCAGCGTCGCGTCGCCGTAGAGCGCGTGCGAACCGGTCGTGAAATCCTGCAGCCGCGTGCCGACCGCGAACACGACGTCGGCCTGCGCGGCCGCGCGGTTCGCGGCGGGCGAGCCCGTCACGCCGATCGAGCCGAGGTTCAGCGGGTGGTCCCACGCGAGGCTGCCCTTGCCGGCCTGCGATTCGGCGACCGGCACGCCGTGCGTGTCGGCGAACGTGCGCAGCGCATCCCACGCCTGGCTGTACAGCACGCCGCCGCCCGCGACGATCAGCGGCTTCTTCGCGGCCTTCAGCATGTCGAGCGCATCGGCGAGCTCGAGTGCGTCGGCCGGCGGCCGGCGCATCCGGATCACCGGCGGCGCGAAGAAATCCTCGGGCCAGTCGTACGCGAAGGTCTGCACGTCCTGCGGCAGCGCGAGGCACACGGGCCCGCACTGCGCGGGATCGGTCATCACCTGGATCGCGCGCGGCAGCGCGACGAGCAATTGCTCGGGCGACGTGATGCGGTCGAAGTAGCGCGTGACGGGCCGGAAGCAGTCGTTCGCGCTGACGTCGCCCTGTTCGAAATCCTCGACCTGCTGCAGCACCGGGTCGGGCAGCCGCGACACGAACACGTCGCCGGGCAGCAACAGCAGCGGCAAGCGGCCGACGTGCGCGAGCGCGGCCGAGGTCAGCATGTTGGTCGCGCCGGGGCCGATGCTCGACGTCGCGGCCATCATCCGCTGGCGGAAATGCGCTTTCGCGAACGCGACGGCCGCGTTGGCCATCCCTTGCTCGTTGTGCGCGCGAAACGTCGGCAGCCGGTCCTTCTCCGCATGCAGCGCCTCGCCGAGCCCGGCCACGTTGCCGTGGCCGAAGATCGCGAACACGCCGCCGCAGTACGGCAGGATCTCGGTGCGGCCGTCGGGCTGGACGACTTCGGCGCGCAGGGCGGCCAGGTAGCGCACGAGCGCCTGGCTGACGGTCAGTCTTACGGTGGTGGTCATCGTCGGTCGATAGAGAGAAGTCGGGTGGTCGTCACGGGCACATGCATCAGGCCGCGGCGGCGGCGCGCGCGGCGGCCCGGCGGCCCAGCCACGCGTCGACCAGTTGCGCGAAGTTGCCGGCCACTTCGTCGATCAGCGCCTGGTCGTCGATCCGGCCCGCGAACCAGTTCAGCGACGCATCGGCCCACAGCGTGCGCCCGACCATGAAGCCCTTGACGATCGGGTTGGTCGCCGAGCGGAAGCTGTCGACGAGGTATTGCAGCGGCTGGTTCAGCCCGAGGATCACCGCGCCGCGGCAGTACGGGTCGCGCTCGGCGATCAGCGCGGCGAGCCGCGCCCAGCCGTCGGCGGTGAGCGGCGTGAGCTTCCACCATTCGGGCTTCACGCCGAGGTTGTAGAAGCGCGCGACCGTGCGCAGCACCGCGTCGTCCTCGGTGCCGGCCGGCGTGACCGCGCGCGGCGGAATCATTTCCAGCAGCAGCTCGTTGCCGCTCGCGCGCGTGGCTTCCCACAGCTCCAGCACGCGCTGCTCCTGTTCGACGCGCAGGTCGACGTGGTCGTCGGGGTGATAGTGGACGAGGCACTTCACGACCTGTTCGGTCGGCCAGTGCGTGAGCGACGAGCCAACCGAACGCGTGTCGTCGAACCGCAGCGGCCGCGAGCCCGGCAGCTCGACCGGGCGGCCGACCCACCAGCCGCGCCCGGTGGCCGACGCGAGCGCGTCGCTGCCGTACGCACCGCCGTCGATCAGCACGCCGACGTGGCCGGCGATCCCGCGATCGCGCTCGACCTGTTCGACCGCGCGCACGAGCAGGCGCTTCAATGTCTTGATCCGCGCTTCGTCCGCGCCGGCCTGCACCGCGAGCTCGTAGAACTGGCTGCGATGGTCGAACGCCATCACGCACAGGTCGTCCCATTCGCGGCGCGGCACCGTCACGCGATGCAGGTGCGCGAGCGTGCGGTCGGCGTCGACCTGCGGATTGCGGCTGCCGTCGAACCAGTGCGCGAGTTCGGCCGGCGTCGGCATCGCGGCCGAGCACGCGTGGCGCGACACGACGATCGCGCCGCACGCGTTCGCGATGCGCGTCGATTCGGCCCAGTCGCGCCCGCGCAGCAGCCCGGACAGCAGCCCCGACAGGAACGCGTCGCCCGCGCCGAGGACATTGAGCACGTCGACGCGCTCGCCGAGAAAGGTCGGCGCATCGTCGATGCGCGCGGGAACATCGCCTTCGATCACGCAGCAGCCGAGCGCGCCGCGCTTGACGACCAGCGTCGCGTTCGTGATCGAGCGCACCGCCTGCAACGACGCGATCAAATCATCCGGCACACCGCCCGCGATCAGGAATTCCTCCTCGGTGCCGACCAGCAGGTCGAATTCGCCGAGCACCTGCTGCAGCTGCCGTGTCACCTGCGCGTCGGGCACGTAGCGGTTTTCGCCGGCGCCGCGCGCGGTCAGCCCCCACAGCACCGGCCGGTAGTCGATGTCGAGGATCCGCACGGCGCCGTGGCGGCGCGCATACGTCAACGCGGTCAGCGACGCCTCGCGCGTGCCCGGCGTCGACAGATGCGTGCCGGTGATCGCCAGCGCGCGGCAACCGGCGATGAAGGCCTCGCTGATCTCGTCGGCGCGCACGGCCATGTCCGCGCAGTTCTCGCGCACGAACAGCAGCGGAAACGTATCGCGATCCTTCAGCCCGAGCAGCACCAGCGCGGTGAGGCGCTCGCGGTCGGTCTGCAACTGGCTCGTGTCGCAGCCTTCGCGCTCGAGCGTCTCGCGCAGGAAGCGGCCCATCTGCTCGTCGCCGACGCGCGAAATCATCGCGGTCTTCAGCCCGAGCCGCGCGACGCCGAACGCGACGTTGCCGGACGAGCCGCCGAGATACATCTGGAAGCTGCGCGCGTCCTCGAGGCGGCTGCCGTACTGCTGCGCATAGAGATCCACGGCCACGCGGCCGAGGCAGGCGAGATCGATGGGGCGGTCACTCGGAAAGTTCAGCAGGCTCATATCACGTGTCACGCTCGCGGCCGGCGTTCGGCGCTGCCGGCAGATTAGGGGACCGATCCGGCGGCGGCTGTCGCGGCAGGTGCTGCACGACGCGAGGCGGCCTGTCGCCGGGATTCGGGCTACGGAACGGAGTCTAGACTTTTTGGAAATCTAGTTCCCTAGGTGAAATCACGTAGAAATAAATTTCCAAATTTTCGAGGAAGTGATCTACAGTTTCATCCGGATGCTTCAGTCCCGATCGGACCAGATCGGACTCGGCCCGGCGGCGCGCAACGCGCCGTCTTCCGCCCCCCGGAGATGAGGAGACAGATTGATCATGAAGACCAAGCTGATGGCCGTCGCGGCCGCCGCGATCCTGGCTGCGCCGCTCGCGCATGCCGAGAAGATCGGCGTGACGATGGCATCGTTCGACGACACATTCCTGACCATCCTGCGCAACAGCATCGCCGATTCGGCGAAGAAGGACGGCGCGACGGTGCAGATCGAGGACGGCGGCAACGACGTCGGCAAGCAGTTGAGCCAGGTCCAGAACATGATCGCGCAGAAGGTCGACGCGATCATCGTGAACGCGGTCGATACCGACGCGACGCCGAAGATCACGAAGATGGTGGCCGCCGCGAAGATCCCGCTCGTCTACGTGAACCGCAAGCCGGTCGATTTCGACAAGCTGCCGGCCGGCGTCGCGGTCGTCGCGTCCGACGAAAAGCAGTCGGGCACGCTGCAGGCGCGCCAGGTGTGCAAGCTGCTCGGCGGCAAGGGCGACCTGCTGGTGCTGATGGGCGAGCTGTCCAACGAATCGGCGCGCGCCCGCACCAAGGACATCGAGGACGTGATCGCGACGAAGGATTGCGCGGGCATGAAGATCGTCGACAAGCGCGAAGGCAAGTGGAGCCGCACGCAGGGCCAGGACATCACGATGAACTGGCTGAGCTCCGGCACCAAGTTCGACGCGATCATCTCGAACAACGACGAAATGGCGATCGGCGCGATCAACGCGCTGAAGGCCGCACGCAAGCTGACGCCGAAGACGGTCGTCGCCGGCATCGACGCGACGCCGGACGGGCTCGCGGCGATGAAGGCCGGCGAGCTGAAGGTGTCGGTCTACCAGAACGCGACCGGGCAGGGCGCGCAGGCGGTAGCCGCGGCGCTCAAGCTGGCGAAGAAGCAGCCGGTCGATCGCTACGTGAACGTGCCGTTCGAACTCGTGACGCCGGAGAACATGAACCAGTACGCGAAGCACTGACCGGTTTTTCCGCTGAACTGCGCGGGCCCGGCGCGGCCGGGTTCGCGCGCGATTTTCGAGGTACGTCCATGTTTACAGCCAGGATCGCGCGCTCGACGGCCAGCGAAAGCGCACCGGCCGCTTCGTCCGCCGCGCCCGGTGCGCCCACGGCCGACTGCGTGCTCGAAGTGCGCGGCGTCGGCAAGTCCTTTCCCGGCGTCGTCGCGCTCGACGGCGTGCAGTTCCGCGTGCGCCGCGGCACCGTGCATGCGCTGATGGGCGAGAACGGCGCCGGCAAGTCCACGCTGATGAAGATCATCGCGGGCGTCTACACGCCCGACCAGGGCGAAATCCTGATCAACGGCGAACCGGTCGTGCTGAACGGCCCGCTCGATGCGCTCGACCGAGGCATCGCGATGATCCATCAGGAACTCAACCTGATGCCGTACATGACGGTCGCGGAGAACATCTGGATTCGCCGCGAACCGAAGAACCGCTTCGGCCTGATCGATCACGCGGCGCTGCGCCGCCGCACGGCCGCGCTGTTCGAGCGGCTGTCGATCGACATCGATCCGGAGACCGACGTGCGCACGCTGACGGTCGCGAGCCGGCAGATGGTCGAGATCGCGAAGGCCGTGTCGTTCGACTCGGACGTGCTGATCATGGACGAGCCGACCTCCGCGCTGACCGACAAGGAAGTCACGCACCTGTTCCGGATCATTCGCCAGCTCCGCGAGCAGGGCAAGGGCATCGTCTACATCACGCACAAGATGAACGAGCTGTTCGAGATCGCCGACGAGTTCTCGGTGTTCCGCGACGGCAAGTACATCGGCACGCATGCGTCGAGCGACGTCACGCGCGACGACATCATCCGCATGATGGTCGGGCGCGAGATCACGCAGATGTTCCCGAAGGAGGAGGTGCCGATCGGCGAGGTCGTGCTGTCGGTGCGGAACCTCGGCGTCGACGGCGTGTTCCGCGACGTGAGCTTCGAGCTGCGCGCGGGCGAGATCCTCGGCGTGGCCGGCCTCGTCGGCTCGGGGCGCTCGAACGTCGCGGAGGCGCTGTTCGGCGTCGTGCCGGCCACGTCGGGCGAGATCCGCATCGACGGCAAGCCGGTGCGGATCGCGACGCCCGCGCAGGCGATGAAGCACGGGATGGCGTTCCTCACCGAGGACCGCAAGGATTCCGGCTGCTTCCTGAATCTCGACCTGCTCGCGAACATGGAAGCGGCGGTGCTCAGCCGTCGCTACGTGAAGTTCAACTTCGTGCAGCACGCGCAACTGAAGCGCGACTGCGAGGAAATGAGCCGGATGCTGCGCGTGAAGTCGCCCGGGCTGCACGAGGAAATCCAGAACCTGTCGGGCGGCAACCAGCAGAAGGTGCTGATCGGTCGATGGTTGCTCACGCAACCGCGCATCCTGATCCTCGACGAACCGACGCGCGGCATCGACGTCGGCGCGAAGGCCGAGATCCACCGGCTCGTCAGCGCGCTCGCCGGCAAGGGCGTCGCGGTGCTGATGATCTCGTCGGAAATGCCGGAAGTGCTGGGGATGAGCGATCGCGTGATGGTGATGCACGAAGGGCGCATGACCGGCATCGTCGATCGCAAGGACGCCGACCAGGTCCGCATCATGGATCTCGCGTCGCGCTGAGCCGAAACAAGATTGGAGACACTGAAATGGGCAACCTGAACCCGGTCGCGGATGCGCAGACCATGACCCTCAAGTCGCGGCATGCGAAGTGGCCGCCCGAACTGAGCATCTTCCTCGTGCTGGTCGGCATCAGCCTGTTCTTCGAGATCGTCGGCTGGGTCGTCGTCGGCCAGAGCTTCCTGTTCAATGCCGAGCGGCTCGAGATCATCGTGCTGCAGATGGCCGTGATCGGCATCATCGCGGTCGGCGTGAACCTCGTGATCATCACCAGCGGGATCGACCTGTCGTCGGGGTCGGTCGTCGCGGCGGCCGCCGTCGTATCGGCGAGCCTCGCGCAGGTGTCCGACTTCCCGCGCGCGGTGTTTCCGCACCTCACCGACCTGCCGATCATCTGGCCGGTGCTGGCCGGCGTGTGCGTCGGGCTGCTGGTCGGCCTGCTGAACGGCACGCTGATCGCGATGACGGGCATCCCGCCGTTCATCGCGACGCTCGGCACGATGGTCGCCGCGCGCGGTTTCGCGAAGTGGTTCACCAACGGGATGCCGGTGTCGATGCTGACCGACCCGTTCGCGGCGATCGGTGCGGGCGCCAACCCGGTGATCATCTTCGTCGTGATCGCCGCGATCTTCCACGTCGTGCTGCGCTACACGCGCTTCGGCAAGTACACCTATGCGATCGGCGCGAACCGCCATGCGGCCGTCGTGTCGGGCATCAACGTCACGCGGCACCTGATCTTCGTCTATGCGATCGCGGGCCTGTTGAGCGGCATCGCGGGGACCGTGACCGCCGCGCGTGCGATCTCCGGCCAGTCGGGCATGGGCGTGATGTACGAGCTCGATGCGATCGCGGCCGTCGTGATCGGCGGCACGTCGCTGTCGGGCGGCCTCGGCCGCGTGACGGGCACCGTGATCGGCGTGTTGATCCTCGGCGTGATGACGTCGGGCTTCACGTTCATTCGCATCGACGCGTATTACCAGGAGATGGTGAAGGGCGCGATCATCGTCGCGGCCGTGATCGCCGACCAGTACCGCAACAAGAAGAAGCGCCGCTGACCCGTCATGCATCGCCGGGCGGGGGCGGCACGTGCCGCCGCCTGCGTCCGGCACCTGTCACCGTCGAGGAGATTCGATGAAGATCGCGCTGGACCCCTACATGATTCGACACCTGCCGCTCGACCGCCTGCCGCACGCGGTGGCCGAGCTTGGCTACGACCAGATCGAGCTGTCGCCGCGCAGCGACTTTCTCGACTGGTGGGTGATGCCGCGCGCCACGCGCGAGCGGATGGCCGCATTCCGGCAGGCGATGCGCGCGAGCGGCGTCGGCCTCGCGTCGCTGCAGCCGATGTACCGCTGGGCGAGCCCGTTCGAGGACGAGCGCCAGTGGGCGGTGCGCTGCTGGAAGAAGGCGATCGAGGTGGCGGTCGAGATGGAGTGCGCGCTGATGGTGTCGGAGTTCGGGCGCGGCGCGTCGCCCGAGCGCTCGGTCGGCGAACGGCCGGGTGCGAACCCCAAGGAGCTGTGCGAAGCCGCGTGGTTCCGGTCGATGGACGAGCTGTTGCCGATCCTCGAGCGCGAACGCATCGTGCTGTCGGTCGAGCCGCATCCGGAGGACTGGATCGAGCAGCTGCAGCCGGCGATCGACATCGTCACGAACCTCGGCTCGCCGTCGCTGAAGCTGTCGTATATCGCACCGCACACGTTCTACTACGGCGACGACATGGCCGCGATGATCGCGCAGGCCGCGCCGATCCTCGCGCATGTGCGCGTGGCCGATACCTTCGACCACCGCAAGAGCAGCCAGCTGCGCTACATCGTGAACCCGCCCGGCTCGAACCAGATTCGCGTGCACCAGCATCTCGACATCGGGCAGGGCGAGATCGACTGGGACGTGTTCTTTCGCGCGCTCGGCGCGGCAGGCTTCGACGGCGTGATGTCGTCGTGCGTGTTCGCGTGGGAGGACCGCGCGGAAGCGTCGTCGCGCTACATGCGCGACACGATCCAGCGCTACGTCGATCGTCATTTCGATCGCACCGCGCGCTGACGGATGACTGACCGGTGCGGCGCGTGCCGCACCGCCAATGAACGACTGGAGACTCCTAGATGACCTTGCAAATCGGCGTGATCGGCTGCGGTGCGATCGGCCAGGACCATATTCGCAGACTGACCCGCACGCTGTCCGGCGCGCGCGTCGTGGCCGTCAACGACATCGATCCGCAGCAGGCGCGTGACGCGGTGACGAAGTACGGGCTCGATGCGGAGATCTACGGCGACGGCCACGAGGTGGTCGCGGCCGCCGACGTGCAGGCCGTGCTCGTCACGTCGTGGGGGCCGACGCACGAAGCGTTCGTGCTCGACGCGATCGCGCACGGCAAGCCCGTGTTCTGCGAGAAGCCGCTCGCCGTCACGGCCGAAGGCTGCATGCGGATCGTCGAAGCCGAAGTCGCGCACGGCAAGCGGCTCGTGCAGGTCGGCTTCATGCGGCCGTACGACGAAGGCTATCGCGCGCTGAAGCGCGTGATCGACAGCGGCGAGATCGGCGCACCGCTGATGCTGCATTGCGCGCACCGTAACCAGTCGGTCGGCGAGCGCTACACGACCGACATGGCGATCACCGACACGCTGATCCACGAACTCGACGTGCTGCGCTGGCTGCTCGGCGAGGACTACGTGAGCACACAGGTCGTTTATCCGAAGAAGACGCGCCACGCGTCCGCCCATCTCGCCGATCCGCAGATCGTGCTGCTGGAAACCGCGAGCGGCGTGCGCATCGACGTCGAGATCTTCGTGAACTGCCAGTACGGCTATGACATCCAGTGCGAGGTGGTGGGCGAGCAGGGCATCGCGAAGCTGCCCGATCCGCCGGCCGTCGGGCTCAAGCATGCGGCGCGGCAGTCGGTCGAAATCATGACCGACTGGAAGGAGCGCTTCATCGCGTCGTACGACGTCGAGCTGCAGGCGTTCATCGACGGCGTGCGGGCGCAGGCGCTCACCGGGCCGTCGGCCTGGGACGGCTACGCGGCGGCGGTCGCGGCCGACGCCTGCGTGCGTGCACAGAAGAGCGGGGCGGTCGAACCGATCGCGATGGCCGAACGCCCTGCGTTCTATCGCGGCTGAACCGCAGCCGCCTGTTTGCCGGACTGACCGACATGACGATGAAGATAGGTTGCGCACCGTGCTGCTGGGGTGTCGACGATGTGAAGAACCCGCACCTGCCGCCGTGGCGGCACGTGCTCGCCGAGGCCGCACAGGCCGGCTACTCGGGCATCGAGCTCGGGCCATACGGCTACATCCCGCTCGACCTCGACGTGGTGAGCGCCGAGCTCGAGCGGCAGCGCCTGAGCATCACCGCCGGCACGATTTTCGACGATCTGGTGTCGCCGGAGAACCTGCCGAACCTGTTGCGCCAGACGCGCGAGATCTGCGCGCTGATCACGCGGCTGCCGAAGCTGCCGAAGCTGCCGACGCAGGACGGCCAGCGCTACGCGGCGCCGTACCTCGTCGTGATCGACTGGGGCCACGAGGAACGCGACTACGCGGCGGGCCACGGCGAGCGCGCACCGCGGCTGTCGGACGAAAGCTGGGCGGCGATGGTCGACCACATCCGGCAGATCGCGACGATCGCACGCGACGAATTCGGCGTGCGCGCGGTGATCCATCCGCATGCGGGCGGCTACATCGAGTTCGCGGACGAGATCGACCGGATCGTCGCCGACATTCCGGCCGACACGGCCGGCATCTGTCTCGACACGGGCCACCTGTATTACTCGGGCATGGACCCGGAAACGTGGCTGCGCCGCCATGCGGCACGGCTCGACTACGTGCATTTCAAGGACATCGACGCGGCCGTGTACGACGCCGTGATGGGCGAGCACATCGCGTTCTTCGCCGCCTGCGCGCGCGGCGTGATGTGCCCGATCGGCACCGGCGTGCTCGACTACCGGTCGATCCGGCAGGCGCTCGACGATATCGGCTATGCGGGCTATATCACGATCGAGCAGGAGCGCGACCCGCGCAACGCCGGCACGAGCCTGCGCGACGTCGCCGCGAGCCGCGCGTTTCTCGCGTCGGCCGGCTTCGCGTGATCCACCGCATCACGCCCACCCTGAACTGAACACGCACCAGGAACACCACCATCATGATTGACGGACAGATTCTGCTTGGACATTCGATTCGCTGGGGCATGGTCGGCGGCGGGCTCGGCAGCCAGATCGGCTACAGCCACCGGTCGGCCGCGCTGCGCGACGGCAGCTTCCAGCTGGTTGCGGGCGCATTCGATATCGATCCCGAACGCGGCCGGCAGTTCGGCGTGAAGCTCGGCGTCGCGGCCGAGCGCTGCTATCCCGACTACGCGGCGATGTTCGACGCCGAGGCGCGCCGCCCGGACGGCATCCGCGCGGTATCGATCGCGACGCCGAACAACACGCACTTCGAGATCTGCCGCGCCGCGCTGAACGCGGGGCTGCACGTGGTCTGCGAGAAGCCGCTGTGCTTCACGACCGAGGAAGCCGAGGCGCTGCAGCGGCTGTCGGTCGAGAAGAACCGGATCGTCGGCGTCGCGTACGGTTATTCCGGACACCAGATGATCGAGCAGGCGCGCGAGATGATCGCGCGCGGCGACCTCGGCGAGATCCGCATCGTGCAGATGCAGTTCGCGCACGGCTTTCACAGCGAGGGCGTCGAGGCCGCGAGCGCGGCCGCGCGCTGGCGCGTCGATCCGAAGTTCGCGGGCCCGAGCTACGTGCTCGGCGACATCGGCACGCATCCGCTGTATATCTCCGAGGTGATGGCGCCGGAACTGAAGATCAAGCGGCTGATGTGTTCGCGGCAGAGTTTCGTGAAGAGCCGCGCGCCGCTCGAGGACAACGCGTTCACGATCATGGAATACGACACCGGCGCGATCGGCTACGTGTGGTCGAGCGCGGTGAACGCCGGCTCGATGCACGGGCAGAAGGTGCGCGTGATCGGTTCGAAGGCGAGCATCGAATGGTGGGATGAACACCCGAACCAGTTGCGCTACGAAGTCCAGGGGCAGCCCGCACAGGTGCTCGATCGCGGAATGCCGTACCTGCATCCGCACGCATTGCGCGAGGACCGCATCGGCGCCGGGCATCCGGAAGGGCTGTTCGACGCATGGTCGAATCTCTACGCGCGCTTCGCGCTCGCGATGGACGCGGCCGATCGCGGCGACGCCGCGGCGGTGCAGGCGATCCGTATTCCGGACGTGCACGCGGGCGTCGAAGGCGTGCGCTGGGTCGAGAACTGCGTGCGTTCGGCCGACGCGGGCGGCGTGTGGGTCGACTATCGCTGAACGGAGGCGGGCCGGCTGCGCCGCGCTTCGTCGCGACGGCCGGCCTCGGTACACACCCTGATCTTTACGCCGCCGCGAGCGCGTTGGACAATCGCTCCCAGTCTTGCCGTGGAGCGTATGCAAGCGATGATCGAGCGCGTGGGAGCGAGCAGGCGGCGCGGGCCGTGCCGCAAACGTGATTAAATTCGCCCTTCATGCATGTATCCAGTCGAGCCCCGGGCCGCGCCGGCCAGCCACGCGCGCGCACCGGGGCCGTCAACTTCGCGCTATCCGATGAGTTCATCCGAGAAACCTCCCGCCACCGTCGAGGCGTTCCTGCAGCACCTGACGCAGGAGTACGACGGCCTCAGCAATCGCCTGAAGGTGATCGCGCGCCACGTGGAAACGCATCGGGACCAGCTTGGGCTGGAGGGCATCCAGTCGCTCGCGGAAGCCTGCGGCGTGCAGCCGTCGGCCGTCGTGCGCTTCGCGAAGCACTTCGGCTTCTCCGGGTTCTCCGAGATGCAGCGGCTGTTCCGCGAAGGGCTCGCGCAGCAGATCGCGCCGGGCCGTGCGTACAACCTGCGCGTGCGCGACGTGATCGAATCGGGTTCGTCGAGCCTGCAACCCGAACAGATCGCCGACGAATTCATCAAGGGCAGCATTGCCGGGATGCAGCAGTTGCGGCAGACGCTCGACTCGCAGGCGCTCGCGCAGGCGGTCGACCTGCTCGCCGATACGCAGACGATCTGGATCGCCGGGTCGCGGCGCGCGTTTCCGATCGCCGTGTATCTGGACTATGCGCTGCAGCACACCGACAAGCGCATCGGGCTGTTCAGCGCGCTCGGCAGCATGCATCTCGGGCAGATCCGGTCGGTGCGCGAAGGCGACGTGATGATCGTGATCTCGTTCATGCCGTACGCGGACGAGACGGTACAGGTCGCGCAGCAGGCCGCGCAGCGCGGTGCGCGGCTGATCGCGATCACCGACAGCCGGATGAGCCCGCTCGCGCGGGAGGCGGAAGTGACGCTGATGGTGCAGGACAGCGCGACGTTCGGCTTTCGCGCGCTGACGGCGACGATGGGCCTTGCGCAGAGCCTGTTCGTCGCGCTCGCGTACCGGCTCGAGCTGTCGTACCTGCCGACCGCCGACGGCGCGCACGGCACGAAGGCCGGTTGATCTCGGCTACCGGTGGGCCGCCCGCCGAACGGATCGACGGGCGGCCCACCGGCCGGCTTACTTCGCGGTCGGCATCGCGAATTCGGCGCCCTTGCCGATGCTCGACGACCAGCGCTGCATCACAGACTTCTGGCGCGTGTAGAAGCGCACGCCTTCCTCGCCGTACGCGTGCATGTCGCCGAACAGGCTCTTCTTCCAGCCGCCGAAGCCGTGCCAGGCCATCGGCACCGGGATCGGCACGTTGATGCCGACCATCCCGACCTGGATGCGCCGCGCGAATTCGCGCGCGATCCCGCCGTCGCTCGTGAAGCACGACACGCCGTTGCCGAACTCGTGCGCATTGATCAGGTCGACCGCTTCGCCGAAATCCTTCACGCGCACGCAGCCGAGCACCGGCCCGAAGATTTCTTCCTTGTAGATCCGCATGTCGGGCGTGACGTGATCGAACAGCGTGCCGCCGGTGAAGAAGCCGGCCTCGCGGCCCGGCACGCGCAGCCCGCGGCCGTCGACCACCAGTTGCGCGCCTTCGTTCACGCCTTGCTCGATATAGCCTTCGATGCGCTTGAGCGCTTCGCCGGTGACGATCGGGCCCATCTCGACTTCCGGCGACATCCCGTCGCCGATCACCAGCTTGCGCGCGCGCTCGGCGACCGCCGGCACGATCCTATCGGCCACGTCGCCGACCAGTACCGCGATGCTGATCGCCATGCAGCGCTCGCCGGCCGAGCCGTACGCGGCGCCGATCAGCGCATCGACCGCCTGCTCGATGTTCGCGTCGGGCATCACGACGAGATGGTTCTTCGCGCCGCCCAGCGCTTGCACGCGCTTGCCCGACTGCACCGCGCGCTGCTGCACGTAGGCCGCGATCGGCGTCGAGCCGACGAAGCTGACGGCCTGCACGTCCGGGTGGTCGAGCAGCGCATCGACCGCGCCCTTGTCGCCCTGCACGACGTTGAACACGCCGGCCGGGAGGCCGGCCTGCGTGAGCAGGTCGGCGATGAACAGCGCGGCCGACGGGTCGCGCTCGCTCGGCTTCAGCACGAACGTGTTGCCCGTCGCGATCGCGACCGGGAACATCCAGCACGGCACCATGCACGGGAAGTTGAACGGCGTGATGCCCGCGACGACGCCGAGCGGCTGGCGCATCGTCCAGTTGTCGATGCCGGTGCTGACCTGGTCGGTGAAGTCGCCCTTCAGCAGTTGCGGCACGCCGCACGCGAATTCGACGATGTCGATGCCGCGCGCGACTTCGCCCTGCGCGTCGGAGAACACCTTGCCGTGCTCGGCCGTGATGATCGCAGCCAGCGTGTCGCGGTGCTCGTTCATCAGTTGCAGGAAGCGGTGCAGCACGCGCGCGCGGCGGATCGGCGGCGTCGCGGCCCAGTCCGGGAACGCGGCGTGGGCGGACGCGACGGCCCGCTCGACTTCGTCGTTGCCGGCGAGCGCGACGCGGCGCACCGCGCGGCCGAGCGACGGGTTGAGCACGTCCTGGAAGCGGCCGCTGCGGCCGGCGACGGGCGCGCCGTCGATGTAGTGGCCGACGTCGGCGTCGGACGTATACGCGGGAACCGTGGTCATGCGTGTCTCCTGGGGGGATGAGAGCGGAACAGCGCCTAGTCTAGGGAAACCGGCAGGGCGGGAGAAGACCGCGCAGCTTGATTCACTGTTCAGAATTCTGAATAATCACTGGATGAATCAGCAAAATGTCCAGGCCCTCTGGCCGCATATCCATTCGCTGACGGTGCTGGCCGCGGCCGGCAGTTTCACGGCCGCCGCGCAGCGGCTCGGCATCAGCAAGGCCGCGATGAGCCAGCGCATCGCCGATCTCGAAAAGGCGGCCGGCGTGCCGCTCGTGCGCCGCACCACGCGCAGCGTGCGGCTCACCGATGCGGGCCAGACGCTCGTCGACAGCACGCGCGACGCGTTCGAGTCGATCGGCCAGCATTTCGCGCGCGTGAAGGACCTCGCCGGCGAGCCGCGCGGGCTGCTGCGCCTGACGGTGCCGGTCGCGCTCGGGCGCCAGCAGGTCGTGCCGCACCTGCCCGATTTCCTGCGCCAGCATCCGGGCGTGCAGATCGAGCTCGACCTGTCGGACCGCCTGCATTCGCTGACGCAGGAGGGCTTCGATCTCGCGATCCGCCATACGACCACCGCGCCGCAGACCCACGTCGCGTGGAAGCTGTGCGACACGCGTTCGCTGCTGGTCGCGAGCCGCGACTATCTCGACGCGCGCGGCGCGCCGCGCCACCCGAGCGAGCTCGTCGATCACAGCTGCCTGTGCTATCTGCGCGAGCACGAGCCGGCCGCGTGGAGCTTCGAGCCGGACGGCCGCCGCCGCGAGCGCGTGAGCGTGCCGGTGCGCGGCAGTTTCGCGGCGAACAACAGCGAGGCGATGCGCGAGGCCGCGCTCGGCGGGCTCGGCATCGCGCTGCTGCCCGATTTCAGCGCGCGGCGCGATCTCGACGCCGGCCGGCTCGTCGCGCTGCTCGACGGCTGGCGGCCGTCGGGCGCGTTCGGCGACCACATTTTCGCGATCCGCCCGTACAGCCCGGTCGTCCCGAGTGCGGTGCGCGCGCTCGTGCGGCACCTGCGCGAACGGCTCGCGGGCGGCTTCTCCGGCGCGTGAGCCGGGTGCCGGCGGGCGCCTGGCCGTGGGCGGCCCGGGCAAGCGCGGCGGCGCTGCGGTAAAATCGCCGCTTCCTCCCGCGCCACGTATGGCGCGTCATTCGAAGGTCGACAGCCGATGCAGATTCACAAGGAAGTGGACGCGCGCGGGCTCAATTGCCCGTTGCCGATCCTGCGTGCCAAGAAAGCGCTTGCCGATATGGAAAGCGGGCAGATCCTCAAGGTGCTCGCGACCGATCCGGGCTCGCAGCGCGATTTCGCCGCGTTCGCGAAGCAGACGGGCAACGAGATCGTCGAATCGACGACCCAGGACAAGACCTTCGTATTCCTGATGCGCCGCCGCTGAAGGCGCGCATCACGTGTCCCGCCGCGCCGGGCACCTCGCCGGCTGTCCCTGGCCCGGTGTCCTTGCCCAGGCTCCTGTTCCATTGGAAGCGCCGGCCACACTTCTCTGACAATTCTTAAACCTCGTTGCGCGACCGGCTGCGTATACTGACCCGGCCGGTCGTCCGCTCCCAGCGGAGGCGCCGGCCACGGTACGTCGCACGGCGGGCTCGGGGGCCATGCCTGACGCTACCGTCGTACAACGGGGAGAGGACATGTCCTTCAGACCAGGGACCCTTCGAAGTCCGTCCGGAGCGGAAAGCATCGCGCCCGTGCGCACCTCGGAATTGAGCCGGATCGAGCTCGATCCGCAACAGGACCGCCACGCGCGTGCCGCGCTGGAGGCCTATGCGGATTCGGCCGCGGCCGAGATGCCGTGGCTGGCCGAATGGCTGGACGAACGGCTGCGCGACGCCGCGCGGGACGACGGCGCGGGCCCGACCTACTGCGGTGCGACGATCGAACGCGTGTTCGATCTGGCGCAGGCATGGGCGGCGGGCCAGCCCGACTACGTGGCCGGCGCGTGGGAGCGCGTGCGCGACCAGTTGCAGCGGATGCTGGGGCAGCCCGCGCTGGGGCAGCCCATGCTGGCGCAACCGCCGTTGCCGCAGCGGCCGTCGCCGCGCATGCCGACGGTTGATTTCGCCGAGCCGGTGGCCGGCATCGCGGGCGCCGAATAGGCGTCCGGTTGCGCAAGAGAAAGGATTATTCGAAGAAAGGGCGATAGTCCGCGCAATTTCTTGGCGAATTTCATACTACTATGATGAAATCGCCGGTTCGTCCGTGCCCCGTTTTTGAGATATTTAGCCGGGGTCGCCGGCTTGCGCAGGAGGCGCGAGCGGCGAACGACGGCTCGCCGGCCGGTATCCGGACGCCGCGCACAGGTGGCGCGGCCGGGGCAGGCGCGGGAGCCGAGTGGACGAGTCGACTTCGATTTGCGGGGTGCTATGAGAATTGCTGTACTGGATGACGATCCGGCCCAGACGGATTTCGTCAGTCAAACGCTGACGGCCGTCGGCCATACGTGCTATGCGTTCAAGGAAGGCAAGGCCCTGAAGAAGCGCCTGCAGCGCGAGACGTTCGACCTGCTGGTGCTCGACTGGAACGTGCCCGACATGTCCGGCGAGGAAGTGCTCAAGTGGGTGCGGGCGAACCAGACCGAGCACAGCCTGCCGATCATCTTCATGACGAGCCGCGACGACGAGGCGGGAATCACGCAGATCCTCAACGCCGGCGCCGACGATTACGTGGTCAAGCCCGTGTCGGGCCCGATCCTGCGCGCACGTATCGGTTCGCTGCTGCGCCGCGCGTATCCGGTCAATGCCGAGGCCACCGTCCGCGAGTTCGACCAGTTCCGTTTCGACGTGAACCTGAAGCAGGCGTACGTCGGCGACAAGGCTGTGAGTCTCACGCAAAAGGAATTCGAGCTCGCGCTGCTGCTGTTCCAGCATCTCGACCGGCCGCTGTCGCGCGCGCACATTCTCGACCTCGTATGGAAGCAGGCGACCGACATTCCGTCGCGCACGATGGATACGCACATTTCGATGCTGCGCACCAAGCTCGGCCTGCGGCCCGAAAACGGCTACCGTCTCGCGCCGATCTACGGATACGGCTACCGGCTCGAACGGGTCGGCCAGGGGGAACCGGAGTGACCGCGCGCATCACGCGGCGCACGGCGGGCCTGTGCACGGCGGCGCTGCGCGCGGCCTGCGCGGTCGCATTCGCGTTCGCCGCGCAGCAGGCCGCGGCGCAGCCGCCCGCCGCCGCGGGCAAGACGGTCGTCTATCGCACGCAGGCGGGCGACACGCTGTACGACGTCGCCGCGCGCTACCTGCAGGGCGTGGACGACTGGCACCTGCTCCAGCAGATCAACGGCGTGCCGGCGCCGAAGCGCCTGCAGCCCGGCATCGCGCTGAAGCTGCCGGTCGCGCGCCTGCGCAAGGAAAAGCTCACCGCACGCGTGATCGCGGTGCAGGGCACGGCCGAGCGCGCGTCCGGCGCCGCCTTCGCGCCGCTCGCGAACGATGCGACGCTCGCCGAAGGCGACCGCGTGCGTACCGGTCCGAACGGCTTCGTGACGATCGAGCTGACCGACGGCACGCACATGAGCCTGCCGCCCGACAGCCAGCTCGACCTGAAGTCGCTGCGCCGCACGGTGCTGACCGGCACGCTCGATCGCGAGTTCGAACTCACGCGTGGCTCGGTCGACAGCGAAGTCACCCACCTGAAGAAACGCGACGACCGCTTCCAGATCCGCTCGCCGTCGGTCGTCGCCGGCGTGCGCGGCACGCGCTTTCGCGTGAACTACGACGCGGCCGGCACGGCGTCGACGCGCGTCGAAGTGCTCGACGGCACCGTCGGCGTCGCGGGCGGCCGCAAGCCGGCCGGCGCGACGCTCGTGCATGCGAACTTCGGCAGCGTCGCGACGTCGTCGGGTGCGGTCGGCGCGCCGATCGCGCTGCTGGGCGCACCCGCGCTCGAGCATCCCGACAAGGTGCAGGACGAGCCCGACGTCGCGTTCGACATCGCGCCGCTCGAGCAAGCGCATGCGTACCGCGTGCAGCTCGCGCACGATGCGGGGCTGATGGACCTGTTCCGCGAGACACGCACCGATTCGCCGCGCGCGGTGTTCCGCGACGTGCCGAACGGCAACTACTTCGTGCGGATCGCCGCGATCGATGCGAACGGCCTCGAGGGGCTGCCGCGCACCTATGCGTTCGAACGCCGCGTGATGGGGCTCGACGCGAGCGCGTCGCCGGGCGCCGGCGGTTACGAGTTCCGCTGGTCGCCGAACGGGGCGGGCAAGAACGCGCGTTACCGGTTCGTGCTGTCGCGCTCGAAGGACCTGAGCGCGCCGGTCGTCGATCAGGTCGGCCTGCACGCGCGCCAGATCACCGTCGCGCACCTGCCGCCGGGCGACTATTTCTGGGCGGTGACCGTCGAGGAATTCGAAGGCGGCAAGTTCTACGAGAAGACCAGTCCGGTCAGCGCGTTCACGTTGTCGCGCTGACCCGCGGCGCATGAAACCCGATTCCGTTTCCACACGGCGGCACCTCGGCCGCCGCTTCCTGATCGAATGGATCGCGATCGGCTGCCTCGGGGTCGCGGTGATCCTCGCGTGCGCGCTCGGCCGCCTGTCGTCGAGCGTCGACGGACTGATCTACGACCGGCTGCTGATGCTGCGCAGCCTGCCGCTGTCGCCCGACGTGGTGGTCGTCGACATCGACAACGAGAGCGTGTCCGCGCTCGGCCGCTGGCCGTGGTCGCGCGACGTGCATGCGCGGCTGCTCGACACGCTCGCGCGCGCGCAGCCGGCCGCCGTCGTCTACGACGTGCTGTTTACCGAACCGTCGCCCGAGGATCGCGCGTTCGCGGACGCGATGAGCCGCGTGCCGACCTTCCTGCCGGTGCTGCTGAGCCCCGAGCAGGCGGACGGCACGCGTTCCGTCGATCCGCCGGTCGCCGCGCTCGCGGCGCGCGCGACGGGGCTCGGCCATATCAATCTCGAAGTCGATCGCGACGGCATCGTGCGCAGCGTCGCGCTGTTCGAAAGCGACGGCCGCGTGCGCTGGCCGCAATTGATGGTGCCCGTCTATCGTGCGATCCAGGCCGGCCGGCTGCATCCGGTCGGCGGCGTGCCCGGCGCGAACGCGCACGACCTGTCGCGCGATGCGGCGGGCGACGGCCGCTACCTGATTCCGTTCAGCCGCAACACGCCCGCGTATCCGACGCTGTCGTTCGACGACGTGCTCGAAGGGCGCGTGAAGCCCGACGCGCTGCGCGGCAAGATCGTCGTCGTCGGCGTGACGGCGTCCGGGCTGTACGATCGCTTCGCGACGCCGGTGTCCGGCGAATTCGGCCCGCTCGCCGGCGTGTACATCCATGCGAACGTGCTCGACATGCTGGCGACCGGCAGTGCGATCTCGCCCGCGTCGCCCCTGGGGCTGTTCGTCGCGTCGCTGCTGCCGCTCGCCGTGTTGCTGGGCGGCTTCCTGATGTTGTCGCCGTGGCGTGCGCTGCTGCTGACGCTGAGCCTCGCCGCGCTCGCCGTCGTCGCGAGCCTGGCGCTGCTGTTCGAGGCGCGCATCTGGCTGACGCCGGCACCCGCGATCTTCGGGCTGATCGCCGTCTACCCGATCTGGAACTGGCGGCGGCTGGAAATGACGATGTCGTACCTGCGCCGCGAGCTGCAGAAGCTCGCCGACGAGCCGCACCTGCTGCCCGAGGCGCCGCGTACGCGCAGCGTCGGCGGCGACGTGCTGGAGCGGCAGATGGCGCTGATGGCGCAGGCCGCGCAGCGCGTGCAGGACATGAAGCGCTTCGTGTGGGACAGCCTCGACAGCATGCCCGAGCCGATCTTCGTGACCGATCTCGCCGGCACCGTGCTGATCGCGAACCACGCGGCGAAACGCTACGGGTCGCGGCTCGCGCTGCCGCTGCCGGAAGGGCGGCCGCTGCGCACGGCGCTCGGCGAGCTGACGTTCATGAAGACGGTCGACGGCAACGCCGAGCACGACGCGGCGATCCGCGAGCGCTGGCCGGCCGCGCTCGACCCGACGCTCGAGGACGAGCACGACGCGATGGCGCGCGGTATCGAGGTGCGCGATCGCGACGGGCTCGACCATCTGCTACGCTACGCGGCGTGTACGAACGCGCAAGGGCGCGTGACGGGCTGGATCGCCGGCCTCGTCGACGTGACCGAGCTGCACGCGGCCGAACGGCATCGCGAGGAAGCGCTGCACCTGCTGTCGCACGACATGCGCTCGCCGCAGTCGTCGATTCTCGCGCTGGTCGAGATCGAGCGCGACCGCGTCGACAGCGACGCGATGCGCGGGTTGCTCGCGCGGATCGAGCGCTATGCGCATCGCGCGCTGTCGCTCGCCGACGAGTTCGTGCAACTGGCGCGCGCGGAGTCGCAGGCGTACCAGCTCGAGGTGACGAGCCTCGTCGACGTGCTGATCGACGCGAGCGACGAGGTGTGGCCGCAGGCGCAGGCGAAGCACATCCGCGTCGAGACCGACGTGGGCGCCGACATGTGCTGGGTGCGCGCGGACCGCTCGCTGATCACGCGCGCCTTCGTGAACCTGCTGAACAACGCGGTCAAATACAGTCCGTCCGACACGGTGATCACGTGTACGCTGACGGTCGAGCACGCATCGAAGCGGATGTTCTGTACGATTCGCGATCAGGGATACGGCATTGCGCCGGAAGATCAGCGGCATCTGTTCGAGCGTTTCAAGCGATTCCATGCCGGCGAGCGGCCCGAAATCTCGGGCTCCGGGCTCGGCATGGCATTCGTGAAGACGGTCGTCACGCGCCATGGGGGCAGCGTGTCGGTCGACAGCGAAGTGGGTGTCGGCACCGCGGTGACGGTGTCGCTGCCCGCGATCGACGAGCCGTCCGCCTGACAGGGCCGGGCGCGACGGCAGGTATTTGGGGAAAGCCATGAGAAAGCAATGGGCGGCGACCGCGCTGGCGGCGTCGCTGTTGACGGGTTGCGCGGGCGTGACGAGCGGCGTGAGTGCGCTCGGGCAGCCGAATGCATTTGCATCGGGGGCGCACGGCTACGATTTCGTGCGGACGGCCGCGCAGGCGGGCGACGCCGAGTATCGGCAGATCGAGACGCTCGTGCGCGACGAACTCGCGCGCCGCGGCTTCGATGCGCAGCCGCTCAAGGACGCGCGCTATCGGTTGTCGATCGCGTATGCGACGCAGCCGGCGGCGGTCGCGGCGAGCGCCGCCGGCTGCGGCGCGGCGAGCAGCGCATGCGTGACGGTCGACGGGCCCGCGCCGTTCGCGCTGCCGTTCATGGGCCGCGTGTACCGTCACGTGCTGACGCTGCGCTTCGTCGATGCGAAATCGGGCGCCGACGTCTATCGCGTGTCGGCGTCGCTGCGCGACCGCGATCCGGGCACGCAGCAGGCCGCGCCGGCGCTCGTGAAGAGCGCGCTGGCGAAGGTGCCGTTCGGCGACGGCAGCGGCTGGCTCGTCAAGACGAAAAAAGACGACGCGGGCGGCATGCCGGGCGTCGTCTCGGTGAAGCCGGCCGACGCGCACTGACAGCGCTGGCCGCGAGGTGAGGGCGGGCCCGCCGGGGGCGGGCCCTTGCCGCGTTCAGACGGTCGGTTGTCCGCCGTCGCGCGTGCGCAGGTACGTTTCGAACTCCGCACCGACTTCCGGGTGGCGCAGCGCGAATTCGACCGTCGCCTTCAGGTAGCCGAGCTTGCTGCCGCAGTCGTAGCGCGTGCCCTGATACTTGTAGGCCAGCACCTGTTCGTCGGCGAGCAGCGCCTGGATCGCGTCGGTGAGCTGCAGTTCGCCGCCCGCGCCCGGCTTCAGCGCACGCAGATGCTCGAAGATCCGCGGCTTCAGGATGTAGCGGCCGACCACGCCGAGGTTCGACGGCGCGACTTCCGGCGCCGGCTTCTCGACGATCGCCGACATCTTGACGATCGACTCTTCCCATTCCTTGCCGTCGACGATCCCGTACGACTTCGTCTCCGACGGCGGGATCTCTTCGACGCCGATCACCGAGCTGTGATAGTGGTCGAACACGTCGACCATCTGCTTCATCACCGGCGGGTTGCCGTCGAGCAGGTCGTCCGCGAGGATCACCGCGAACGGGTTGTCGGCGACCAGCTTTTCCGCACACAGCACCGCGTGGCCGAGGCCGAGCGCTTCCGGCTGGCGCACGTAGAAGCAGTCGACATGGCTCGGCTTGATGCTGCGCACGAGTTCGAGCAGCTTTTCCTTGCCGCGCGCCTCGAGTTCGGCCTCGACCTCGTACGACTTGTCGAAGTGATCCTCGATCGCGCGCTTGCTGCGCCCGGTGACGAAGATCATCTCGGTGATGCCCGCCGCGATCGCTTCCTCGACCGCGTACTGGATCAGCGGCTTGTCGACGACGGGCAGCATTTCCTTCGGGCTCGCCTTCGTTGCCGGCAGGAACCGCGTGCCGAGGCCGGCCACGGGGAATACCGCCTTGGTGACTTTCAACATGATCGAACCTTTATTCCTGTAATCGACTTGTCAGACGGTCTATGTTCACGTTCGCATTATATTGAACGCAAATGACCTTACCGTTTGTTACGCAGGCAACCGATCGAGCTGCGCACGCAGTTTGTCGAGCGTGCTCTGGAATTCCGCGACGCGTTTCTGCTCCTGTTCGACCACGGCCGGCGGCGCTTTCGCGACGAACGCCTCGTTGCCGAGCTTCGCGTTGCATTTGGCGATCTCGCCCGTCAGGCGCGTGATTTCCTTCGACAGGCGCTCGCGTTCGGCCGCGACGTCGATCTCCACCTTCAGCACCAGCTTGTTCGGGCCGACGATCGCGATCGGCGCGCCGTGCGCTTGCCGGTCGAGCGTCGCTTCGTCCGCGAGGATCTGCACGTCCGACAGGCGCGCGAGCGCCTGCACGTACGGCGCGAACGAGCGCAGGCGCTCGGCGTCGCCGGCGGCCAGCAGCGGCACCTTGGTGGCCGGCGACAGGTTCATCTCGCCGCGCAGGTTGCGGCACGCGTCGACGATCGCCTTCAGGTCGGCCACCCACTGTTCGGACGCCTCGTCGAGCTTCTGCAGGTTCGCGACCGGATACGCCTGCGTCATCAGCGACGCTTCGCCCTCGGCCTTGCCTTGCGGATAGCGGCCGGCGAGCGGCGCGACCTTTTGCCAGAGCGCCTCGGTGATGAACGGGATGACCGGGTGTGCGAGGCGCAGCACCGTTTCGAGCACGCGCAGCAGCGTGCGGCGCGTCGCGCGCTGTTGTTCCGGCGTGCCGTTCTGGATCTGCACCTTCGCGAGCTCCAGATACCAGTCGCAGTACTCGTCCCACACGAACTTGTAGATGCTGCTCGCGATGTTGTCGAAGCGGTAATCGGCGAAACCCTTTGCGATGTCGGCTTCGGTGCGCTGCAAGAGCGACACGATCCAGCGGTCGGCCGCCGAGAAGTCGAGGTAGCCGCCGGGGCCGCAGTCGCCCGCGCCGCACACTTCCGGCTTGTCGGCGCCGCAGTCGTGGCCTTCGCAGTTCATCAGCACGAAGCGCGTCGCGTTCCACAGCTTGTTGCAGAAGTTGCGATAGCCTTCGCAGCGCGCGAGGTCGAAGTTCACGTTGCGGCCGAGCGTCGCCATCGACGCCATCGTGAAGCGCAGCGCGTCGGTGCCGAACGCGGGGATGCCGTCCGGGAATTCCTTGCGCGTCTTCTTCTCGATCGTCGCGGCCTGCTTCGGGTTCATCAGGCCCGTCGTGCGCTTCGCGACCAGCGCCTCGAGGTCGATGCCGTCGACGATGTCGATCGGGTCGAGCGTGTTGCCCTTGCTCTTCGACATCTTCTGGCCTTCCGCGTCGCGCACGAGGCCGTGCATGTAGACGGTATGGAACGGCACCTTGCCGGTGAAGTGCGTGGTCATCATCACCATCCGGGCGACCCAGAAGAAGATGATGTCGAAGCCGGTGACGAGCACCGACGACGGCAGGAAGTGCTTCAGTTCGGGCGTTTCGTTCGGCCAGCCGAGCGACGAGAACGGCACGAGCGCCGACGAGAACCACGTGTCGAGCACGTCTTCGTCGCGCTTGAGCGCCCCCGTGTAGCCCTTTGCAGCGGCCTGCGCGCGTGCGTCTTCCTCGTTGCGGGCGACGAACACCTCGCCGTTCTCGCCGTACCACGCGGGGATCTGGTGGCCCCACCACAGCTGGCGCGAGATGCACCAGTCCTGGATGTTCTCGAGCCACTGGTAGTAGGTGGTCGTCCAGTTTTCCGGGACGAACTTGATCTGGCCGTCGCGCACGACGTCGAGCGATACCTCGGTGATCGACTTGCCAGGATGGAACGTGCCTTCCGGCGCCGGCTTCGTCATCGCGACGAACCACTGGTCGGTCAGCAGCGGCTCGATCACGACGCCCGTGCGGTCGCCGCGCGGCACCATCAGCTTGTGCGGCTTCACGGAGTCGAGGAAGCCTTGCGCGTCGAGGTCGGCGACGATCGCCTTGCGCGCGTCGAAGCGGTCAAGGCCGCGATACTGTTCGGGGCCGTTGTCGTTGATCTTCGCGTCGAGCGTCAGGATCTCGATCGGCGCGAGCTTGTGGCGCAGGCCGACCTGGTAGTCGTTGAAGTCGTGCGCGGGCGTGACCTTCACGACGCCGGTGCCGAATTCGCGGTCGACGTAGTCGTCGGCGATCACCGGAATCTCGCGGCCCGTCAGCGGCAGCGTGACGAGCTTGCCGATCAGGTGCGCGTAGCGTTCGTCTTCCGGATGGACCATCAGCGCGACGTCGCCGAGCATCGTCTCGGGACGCGTGGTGGCGACCGTCAGCGAGCCCGAGCCGTCGACGAGCGGGTAGCGGATGTGCCACAGGTGGCCGTTTTCTTCCTCGCTGACGACTTCGAGATCCGACACGGCGGTGAGCAGCACCGGATCCCAGTTGACGAGGCGCTTGCCGCGGTAGATCAGCCCTTGTTCATACAGCGTGACGAACACGTCGCGCACGGCGGCCGACATCTTGTCGTCCATCGTGAAGTATTCGCGCGACCAGTCGGTCGACGCGCCGAGGCGGCGCACCTGGTCCGTGATCGTCGAACCGGATTTCTGCTTCCATTCCCACACGCGCTCGACGAACTTCTCGCGGCCGAGGTCGTGGCGCGACACGCCCTGCGCGTCGAGCTGGCGCTCGACGACGATCTGCGTGGCGATCCCCGCGTGGTCGGTGCCGGGCACCCACAGCGTGTTCTCGCCGAGCATCCGGTGATAGCGGGCGAGGCCGTCCATGATCGTCTGGTTGAACGCGTGGCCCATGTGCAGCGTGCCCGTCACGTTCGGCGGCGGCAACTGGATCGCGAAATCGGGGCGGGACGGATCGAATGCCGGGGCGGCGTAGCCGCGTTTTTCCCACTCCGGCCCCCATTGGGACTCGATGGTGTGGGGTTCGAAGCTCTTCGCCAGCGTGTTGTCGCTCATGGTTGGAAATTTGCCGAAAAATGCTTGTTGGAGACTTGAACCGCACATTATAAGTCGCCGGGCGTCGAGCGGAGCCGTTCGCGGCTTACAGTCAGGTTCGTACGTGTCCAATTGCTGACGCGTGTTGGGACGGTTAACTTGCGGGTCAGGCTGCGGGTTTGAGTCGGCGAGGGCTTGCTGCCGCACCGGTCCGCCGTCGCCACCCAGGAGAATGGAGTGGTACGACCGACATTTGCCGCCGCGTGGGCGGCGTCAACGAAGATCTACGATCCGGCCCGTTCGGGCGAGAGCGTGGCACAGGTGATCGGGGGCAGCGTCGCTGCGCATATCCGGGATAAGACGAATCCTTGGCGGATGCCGGAGGCGAACTATCGCACTAGCCGCGCTTATTTCGGGGCGCTCAAATGAACATTTTTCGGGTGGTCTGCGCCGTCGCGCTATGTTCGGCACTGTCTGCCGAAGCAGCCGATTCTGTCATGGCCGTGCGGCGCACCAATGCGGAGAATTACAAGGACAGGGTGTTGGCGGCGTGCCTGTCGCTCGCTTACCGGGGATCGCCGGCAGGCAAGGATGCCGATGTCACCAACAGTGCGTTCCTGGAATGGACTTATTACGATGGGGAAAAAGGCGATCGGGCGGCTTGCAGAACACTATTTTTGCGCCGCGATTACGGCAATCCCGTGGAAGGTTACGCCGGGGCAAAATTTGCTCTGCTGAAATGCCTGGACCTGTATCACGGCCCCGAACTCGCCGAACAAGTTCGCCGGTATGTCCCTCATCCCGACTGGATCGGCGACCAACCTGCTGCCCCGCGCAGGAAATAACGCTGGTCACGCGTGCCGAAGCCGTCGCCGGCGGGGAAGGCGGCCTGTTGGGCCGCGATGCCACATCGGTTGGTCACGGTATCGCGCACGACGGACTTATAATGTCGGGTCCGCATTTTTCTCGCCCGTTAGCCGCCGCTCCATGCCCGATCTGCTCGCCAATCTGAACCCCGAACAACTCGCCGCCGTCACGTTGCCGAACGAACCGGCGCTGATCCTCGCAGGGGCGGGCAGCGGCAAGACCCGCGTGCTGATCACGCGCATCGCGTGGCTGATCCAGCAGGGCTATGCATCGCCGCCCACCGTGCTCGCCGTCACCTTCACGAACAAGGCCGCGCGCGAGATGATGGCGCGCCTGTCGGCGATGATGCCGATCGACACGCGCGGGATGTGGATCGGCACGTTCCACGGCCTGTGCAACCGGATGCTGCGCACGCACTGGCGCGACGCGGGCCTGCCGCAGACTTTCCAGATCCTCGATACGGCCGACCAGCTGTCCGCGATCAAGCGACTGATGAAAGCGGCGAACGTCGACGACGAAAAGTACCCGCCGAAGAACGTCCAGTACTTCATCAACAACGCGAAGGAGCAGGGGCTGCGCCCGGACAAGGTCGACGCGACCGACAACTTCAACCGCAAGTTCGTCGAGCTGTACCAGGCGTACGACCAGCAGTGCCAGCGCGAAGGCGTCGTCGATTTCCCCGAGCTGCTGCTGCGCTGCTACGAATTGCTCGCGTACAACGCGCCGCTGCGCGCGCACTACCAGGCGCGCTTCCGGCACATCCTCGTCGACGAGTTCCAGGACACCAACAAGCTGCAGTACGCGTGGCTCAAGATGCTCGCGGGCGGCGAGAACGCGATCTTCGCGGTCGGCGACGACGACCAGTCGATCTACGCATTCCGCGGCGCGAACGTCGGCAACATGCGCGACTTCGAGGACGAATTCCGCGTGCGCAACCTGATCAAGCTCGAGCAGAACTACCGGTCGCACGGCAACATCCTCGACGCGGCGAACCAGCTGATCTCGAACAACGCGCACCGCCTCGGCAAGAACCTGCGCACCGACGCCGGCCACGGCGAGCCCGTGCGCGTGTACGAAGCCAGCACCGATTCGCAGGAAGCCGGCTGGATCGTCGAGGAAATCCGCTCGCTGATCAATACCGGGATGGCGCGCAGCGAAGTGGCCGTCCTGTACCGCAGCAACGCGCAGTCGCGCTCGATCGAGCACACGCTGATGTCGTCGGGCATTCCGTACCGCGTGTACGGCGGCCTGCGCTTTTTCGAGCGGCAGGAAGTGAAGCATGCGCTCGCGTACCTGCGCCTGATCGACAACCCGAACGACGACACGGCATTCGCGCGCGTCGTGAACTTCCCGACTCGCGGGATCGGCGCGCGCTCGGTCGAGCAACTGGCCGACGCCGCACGGCTGTACGGCTGCTCGATGGCCGCCGCGATTCCGTACGTGACCGGCAAGGCCGGCACGAGCCTCGGCGGGTTCGCGAACCTGATCGCGAAGATGCGCGCCGACACGCAGCACATGAACCTGCCCGACACCGTCGAGCACATCGTGCGCGCGAGCGGCCTCGCCGATTTCTACCAGGGCGAACGCGAAGGTCAGGATCGCCTCGAAAACCTGCAGGAACTCGTGAACGCGGCCACCGCATTCATCGCCGAGGAAGGCTATGGGCTCGACACGCCGGCCCGCTCGATTCCGCTGCGCGCGGGCGCGATCGCGGCGCCCGAACTCGGTACCGCGACCGACGATCCGGCGGTCGACGTGCTCGATCCGGCATCGCCCGCCGACCCTGCCCAGAACCCCGACACGATGACGCCGCTCGCCGGCTTTCTGTCGCACGCGTCGCTGGAAGCAGGCGACAACCAGGCGCAGGCCGGCCAGGACGCGGTGCAGCTGATGACCGTGCACGCGGCGAAGGGGCTCGAGTTCTCGGCCGTGTTCATCACGGGGCTCGAGGAGGGGCTGTTCCCGCACGAGAACAGCGTGCTCGAATCGGATGGCCTGGAGGAGGAGCGCCGGCTGATGTACGTCGCGATCACGCGTGCGAAGGAGCGGCTCTACCTGTCGTTCGCGCAAAGCCGGATGCTGCATGGCCAGACCCGCTACAACGTACGCTCGCGCTTCTTCGACGAACTGCCGGAGCACGTGCTGAAGTGGCTCACGCCGAAGGTCGAGGCCGGGTCGCGCTGGGGCGGGCGCTCCGACAACGCCGGCTACGGGCGCGACTGGTTCGCGCGGCCGGGCGGCGGCAGCCGCGAGCAGATCGTCGATGCGGCCGTGTCCGCGCCGCTGCCCGCGTTCGCGGACAAGCAGCGCGCGGCCGACACCGGCTTCCGGGTCGGCCAGCAGGTGTTCCATACCAAGTTCGGCGAAGGCACGGTCACCGCGCTCGAAGGCAACGGCACCGATGCGAAGGCGCAGGTGAAGTTCAAGCGCCACGGCGAGAAATGGCTCGCGCTCGCGGTCGCGAAACTGCAGGCGGTGGAATGATGGACGTCGACCTCGTCGTTGCGCCTGCCGCGCGTCGGCTCGGCATTCTGGCCGCGCTGCCCGAGGAACTCGGCGACCTGATCGCCGCGATGCGCGCCGACGGCGCGATGAAGACGGTCACGCTCGGCCGCCGTGATTATCACGTTGGCACCGTGCACGGCGCGGCCTGCGTCGTCACGCTCGCGCGGGTCGGCAAGGTCGCGGCCGCCGCGACGGTCAGCGCGCTGATCCACGTGTTCGGCGTGTCGGGCGTGGTGTTTACCGGTGTCGCGGGCGGCGTGTCGCGCACGGTGCGGGTCGGCGACGTCGTCGTGGCCGATACGCTGCTGCAGCACGATCTCGACGCATCGCCGCTCTTTCCGCGCTACGAGGTGCCGCTGCTCGGCATCACGCGTTTCGCGACCGACGCGGCGCTGACGGCCCGCTTGCGGGCCGCATGCGCGCTGTTCGTCGAGGAAGAGGCCGCGCGGTTCGCCGAGCGCTTCGGGCTTGCCGGCGCGGCGCTGCACGCGGGGCTCGTCATCAGCGGCGACCGCTTCGTGTCGAGCGAGCGCGAAGTCGTCGCGCTGCGCGACGCGCTGCCGGACGCGCTCGCGGTCGAGATGGAAGGCGCCGCGATCGCCCAGGTATGTGCCGAACACGACGTGCCGTTCGCGCTCGTGCGCACGATCTCCGATACGGCCGACGATCACGCGACGCAGTCGTTCTCGCACTTCCTGTCGGCGATTGCGAGCAGCTATTCGTCGGGCATCCTCAAGCGTTTCCTGACGCTGCATGCGACGACGGCGGCCTGAAGCCACCGTCTCGTCTTTTCCGTTCAAACCGCTCGACCGGCCACGGTGCGTACGCCGCGGCCGGTCGTTCGTCACGCCTTTTTGCGCCCGCTGCCTTCGAGGTTCGGCAGGAACACCGTCAGCACGCCGATCAGCGGCAGGAACGAGCACACCTTGTAGACGAACGGGATGCTCGTCGCGTCCGCCAGCTGGCCGAGCACGGCCGCGCCGACGCCGCCCAGCCCGAACGCGAAGCCGAAGAACAGGCCCGCGACCATCCCGACCTTGCCGGGCATCAGCTCCGTCGCATAGACGAGGATCGCGGCGAACGCCGACGCCAGCACGACGCCGATGATCACGGTCAGCACGCTCGTCCAGAACAGGTTCGCGTACGGCAGCAGCATCGTGAATGGCGCGACGCCGAGGATCGACACCCAGATCACGTACTTGCGGCCGATCCGGTCGCCGACGGGCCCGCCGATCAGCGTGCCGGCCGCCACGGCCGCGAGGAACACGAACAGGTGGATCTGCGCGGCCTGCACCGACAGGTGGAACTTGTCGATCAGGTAGAACGTGAAATAGCTGTTGATGCTCGCGAGATAGAAGTACTTCGAGAACACGAGCAGCACCAGCACGCCGATCGCGCCCATCACGCGGCCGCGCGACAGCGTCGGGTGGCCGGCCGGTACGGCTTTCTTCTTCATCGACGGATGCTTCTTGTACCAGTGGCCGATCTGCGTGAGCACGATCATCGCGACGAGCGCGGCCGCCGAGAACCACGCGATGCTGTGCTGGCCGTGCGGAATGATCACGAGCGCGGCGAGCAGCGGCCCGAGCGCGGAGCCGGCGTTGCCGCCCACCTGGAACACCGACTGCGCGAGCCCGTGCTGGCCGCCCGACGCCATCCGCGCGACCCGCGACGATTCGGGATGGAACACCGACGAGCCGCAGCCGACGAGCGCCGCGGCCACCAGCAGCATCGGGAAACTCGACGCCGCCGACATCAGCAGCAGCCCCGCGAGCGTGAAGCCCATGCCGACCGGCAGCGAATACGGCTTCGGACGCTTGTCGGTATAGAGGCCGATGAGTGGCTGCAGCAGCGACGCGGTGATCTGGTAAGTGAGCGTGATCAGGCCGATCTGCGCGAACGACAGCGCGAACTGGCTCTTGAGCATCGGGTAGATCGCGAGGATCAGCGACTGGATCATGTCGTTGAGCATGTGCGAGAAGCTGATCGCGCCGAGCACCGGGTAGACGGTGCGGGCGACGGGCGGTGCGGACGGCTGAGCGACGGCTGGGCCGGCGCCGGAGTCGAGGCTGGTTTCCATGTGAGCTGAACGAGTTGAGGTGGCTGGCGCGCTCTGTTGGGGATCGGCGCGTGGTTGATTCGTTGATGCGTCAAAGAAGTGTAATGTGGCGTGTCACGAATGTCCTGCCAAGTTTTATCGCGAATCGGACATTCGTCGGACGGATCGGCCGATGCGTGCTTTTTTGGACGGGTATAACGCTGGCGGTGCGTTCGCCGCTTCAGCGGGGCCGCGCCGGGGCCCGGTGCGTGTTTTTCCGGACTCAAGAAACGGCGGTGGCGGCCGTAGAACGACCCAATGACAACACGCGCGCCGCGCCTGGCCCCGGCTACCCGCCGGGCGGGCGCCGGACGCGCGGCATGGCCTGCCATCGCGGGACCGCCGGACCGACCTTTCCGGCAGCGTGATCCATACGGGGATAGTTCGATGAAAGCAGCATCTTTGCATCCACAGCCCGGTGCGGCGGCCGCCGCATCCGGTGTTGCCGCCGGTCGTGTCGCACGGCGTGCGCGCGCGGCGCGTCGCGAGCGTCGGCCGTGGACCGTCAAGGCGACGTTGCGCGCCGCATTCGCGATCCTGCTGGCGGGCACGCTCGCGATCGGCGTGTTTTCGCTGTGGCAGATCAGCCGGCTGAACGCGTCGATCGCGTCGGTCTACGAACAGGGTCACGTCGCGAGCCGGGCGGCGGCTGAAGTCCGCGCCGAGGTGCTGCGCGCGAGCCGCGCGCAGAAGATGCTGCTGACCGCGACGACCGCGAAGGAGCGCGACGAACTCGGCGCAGACGTCAGCGCCGGGCTCGCGTCGATCGGCCAGGCGCTCGGCACGCTGCAGCGCTATGCGGATCCGGCCGATGCCGGCGATTCGGCGCGGCTGCACGCGTTCTCGACAGCGGTCGGCACGTGGAGCACGCATCTGCGCGATTTCGTCACGCTGGTGCGCGCGCAGCCGCTCGACCTGTCGCAGATGAACTGGCAGGTCGGCACGCAGGACGTGTCGCTGCTGGTCGAAACCGGCAAGCTCGAAAAACTCGTCGCCGAACTCGTGAAGACGCGCGGCGAGAAGTCGAAGGCGACGCTCGATGCGTCCGCCACCATTTTTTCGTCGTCGTTCGCGATGATCGCCGCGATGACGGCCGCATTGATCGTGCTGGCCGTCGTGATCGCCGAGCGCGTCGTGCGGCGTCTCGCGTCGCAGCTCGGCGGCGAGCCCGCGCTCGCGAAGGAGATCGCCGCGGACATCGCGCGCGGCGACCTGACGCGGCCGATCGCGCTCGGCCGGCACGATCGCGGCAGCATGGTGCGCGCGCTGGCCGAGATGCAGACGGGGCTCGCGGCCACCGTCGGCGAGATCGCGGTGAGCGCCGAGGCCATCGCGGCCGCGTCCGGCGAAATCTCGACCGGCAACCTCGACCTGTCGCGCCGCACCGAACAGCAGGCCGTCGCGCTCGAGCGCACCGCGGCCAGCATGGAGCAGCTCACGTCGACCGTGCGGCAGAACGCCGAGAATGCGCGTCAGGCGAGCTCGCTCGCGGCCAATGCGTCGGCGGTGGCGGAGACGGGCGGGGAGGTCGTCGGGCGCGTGGTCGCGACGATGAGCGAGATCGACGACAGCGCGAAGAACATCCGCGACATCATCGGCACGATCGAAGGGATCGCCTTCCAGACCAACATTCTCGCGTTGAACGCGGCGGTCGAGGCCGCGCGCGCCGGCGAGCAGGGGCGCGGTTTTTCGGTGGTCGCCGGCGAGGTGCGGCTGCTCGCGCAGCGCTCGGCGACCGCGGCCAAGGAGATCCGGGAGCTGATCGGCGCGTCGGTCGAGCGCGTGGCCAACGGCGCGGCGCTCGCGCACGACGCGGGCCGCACGATGGGCGACGTGGTGCGCGCGGTCAAGCGCGTGACCGACATCATCGGCGAGATTTCGGCGGCGTCGGACGAGCAGAGCGCGGGGATCGACGAAATCGGCCGCGCGGTCACGCAGATGGATGCCGGCACCCAGCAGAACGCGGCGCTCGTCGAACAGGCGGCGGCTGCCGCGAACGCGCTCGACGAGCAGGCTCAGGCGCTGAAGGCGCTGGTCGGGCGTTTCCGCATCGCACACTGAGCGTGCGGCGCGCCCCGGCGCTTACGACTTCTTCTGCTTGTCCGGATCGATGATGACCGTGCAGGTCGTGCCCGCCGACAGCACCACGTCGGCCGGCACTTCGTCGATCCGGATGCGCACCGGCACGCGCTGCGCGAGGCGCACCCAGTTGAAGGTCGGGTTCACGTCCGCGACGAGGTCGCGGCTTTGCGGGTTGTCGCGATCGTAGATGCCGCGCGAGATGCTTTCCACATGGCCCTTCATCACGCCGCCGCTCATCAGCCGCATTTCGGCCGGCGCGCCGATCTTCACGCGCGGCAGCTTGGTTTCCTCGAAGTAGCCGTAGACCCAGAACGAATGGCTGTCGACGATCGCGAGCTTCGCCTGGCCGGCCACCGCATAGTTGCCCTTGAACGTCTGAAGGTTCGTGATGTAGCCGTCGACCGGCGCGACGACGCGCGTGCGTTCGAGGTTGAGCTTCGCGGCGTCGAGCGCGGCGATCGCCTGCTGGTACTGCGCATCGGCGCTCGACGCGCTGTGCGCCGCGTTCTCGCGGTTTTCCTTCGACACGACGAGCGCATCGAGGTCCGCGCGGCGGGCCGCGTCGTCGCGGCGCATCTGCAGTTCCGCGCGGCGGGCGGCCACGGCCGCCTGCGCCTGCTCGACCGCGATCCGGTAGTGCGACGGGTCGATCTGCATGATCAGGTCGCCTTTCTTCACGAGCTGGTTGTCATGCACGGGCAGCTCGACGATCGCGCCCGACACGTCCGGCGCGACGTTGACGATTTCGGCGCGCACACGCCCGTCGCGCGTCCACGGATCGTCCATGTAGTGCACCCACAGCGAGCGCCCGATCAGGATCGCGACGAGAAGGATGACGGCGGTCGCGACGAAGCCGAAGAGTTTTCTGAGCATCATGATGGTTCGGAATCAACGGTAAACGGCAAGACTCAGTCCGCCGCAAATGCAGACGAGAAGGCAGGCCCGGAATAGCGACGGGTGCCAGACAAGGCGATAGAGGCCCGTATAGGCGAGCAGGCGGTCGACGGCCCAGGTCGCGATCGCGCCGAGGACGAACATCAGCACCACCGTCGGCATGTAGGCATCGAGAATGGCGATTTCACGCGGCATCATGACGAGGCTCCTGGTTGGGGACGCACGGGGCGGTTGCGGTTGAGCGGCTCGAGCGGCGATTCCGGGTCGAGCAGCGCGGTCCGCACGAAATGCAGATGGCTCAGGATGCGCTGCAGCCGGTGACGCTCGTCGCGCGACGGCTCGACCGCATCGAGCGTCTGCCGGGTCGCGTCGATCGCCGCATTGGTCGCGGCGAGCGTCGCGTCGAAACGTGCTGCGCTCGGCGTCGAGAACAGCGCCGACAGCGCGCTGCGCATCGTCTCGATCGCGCGCCGCCACGGCATCGCGCTCGCATAGCGCGGGTCGGACGGCAGCGTCGCGAGCTCCTGGCGCAGGTCGATCGTCGCGTTGCCGGCTTCGAGCACCGCGAACATCCAGCGCAGCGCGTCGCGCTGCACGTCCGGCTGGTCGGCCGACAGCGTGTGCGCCTGGTACATCAGGTCGCGCGCGCCGCTTTCGAAGCGCGTGCGCAGGCCCGCGAGCCGCGCGTGACCGGCCGCGACGGCCTGGTGGCGCAGGTCCGCGAAGAGGCGCTTCTTGAGCCACGGCGCGGTCGGCGGGAACAGCACCGCGAACGCGATCGCCGACGCCAGCATCGCCAGCACCAGCGCGAGCGAGTCGTTCATGAAGCTGGTCGGATCGTAGTGCGTGATGTTGTCCGGGCCGGCGAGGAAGCTGAAGAAGATCAGGTAGCCCATCCCGTAGCCGGCGAGCTTCGGCTTCAGCGTCATGAAGATGCCGATCGCGAGCAACGGCGCGAGCGCGACGCACAACAGCGGGAAGCCGTCGATGTGCGGATAGATGCCGAACGTCAGCAGGAAGCCCGTGCAGATCGCGAGTGCGGTACCCATGCCCATCTGCGCGGACATCGCTGTCGGGCGCGGCGTCGACGACGCGAGCGCGCAGGTGGCCGCCGCCGTCAGCGTCATCGTCACGCCGCTCGGCCACGCGGTCTCGATCCAGAACCAGCCGAGCACGAGGATCACGGTCGCGGTGCGGATCGCCGCGATCACCATCGCCGTCGCATTGGTGCGCGGCTCGTAGCGCTCGATCCAGCGTTCGCGCTCGTGCGTCGCGCTCGACAGCGACGCGTAGGTGGCCGCGTATTCGTGCAGGTCGGTGATGAAGCGGTACAGCAGTTCGGCGGCCGTATCGAAGTCGAGCAGCGGAAAGTCCGGCTGCGTCTCGAGCGCGGCGCGCGTCGCGCGGATGCGGCGCGGCAGCGCGTCGCGCCACGCGAGCAGTTGCGCGGCCGCGTGGCCGGCATCGGCCGACGTGCGCACCGGTTCGCCGGCGGGCGTCAGCAGCAGCGGCGCGATCTCGCGAAAGTACGGCTCGATCGCGTCGATCGCGGCCTGCGCGCCGGCCGCATGCAGCCGGTTCATCAACTGGTGCAGCGCATGGAAGCGGCTCGACGCGCTCATGAACTCGCTGTTCAGCCGCGCGAGGCGGCCGCTGCGCATCCGCGTGTCCGGATCCTCGAACACGGCCATGCTGCGCGCGGCCTCGAACCCGACCACGTCGGCGACGAAGCGCGTATGGATGGTTTCGATATGCGCGCGGTCGAGCTTGCCCGACAGCGCCGCCGCGACGTAGTCGACGAAGCTGCCGAAGCGCTTGCGCACCGTCGTGCGCATCTGCTCGCCGGTGGTCCGCGGAAACACGAGTGCGCTGACCACGCCGGCCGACACGATCCCGACCATGATTTCGGCCACGCGCGTCATCGCGCTCATGAATGCGCCGTCCGGGTGCTGCGACGCGGGCAGCCCGATCAGCGCGGTCGTGTAGCCGGCCAGCAGGAAGCCGTAGCTGCGGAAGTTGCGGTTGCGTGCGGCGCCGGCCGTGCACAGCGCGACCCACAGCGCGACCGCCAGCAGGAACAGTTGCGGCTGCTGCGGGAACAGCCCGACGAAGGTGAGCGTCGCGATCAGCCCGAAGATCGTGCCGGCGACCCGGTAGAAGCTTTTCGCGAGCACCGCGCCGCTTTGCGGCTGCATCACGATGAACACGGTCGTCATCGCCGTTTTCGGCGCGGGCAGGTCGAGCCGCATCGACACGCCGGTCGCGATGAACGCGGCGAGCAGCGCCTTGAACAGGTAGAGCCACGCGGCGCCGTCGGTGCGGGCCCAGTCGCCGAACGCGTCGGTCCAGGCCGCGAACGGGCCGTCGACGCGCGGGGAAGCGGGGGAGGAAGCTGACATGGCGGCGCTCCGCGTTACCGTGCGGCCGGCGCGGCGCCGCCGGCGGTTGCGACCTGCGCGGGCCGGGCGGCGGCTGCAGCGGGCTTCGCGGCCGATGCGGCGGCTGGCGCGGCTACACCGACGGTGGCCTCATCCTTCGGCGGTTGGCCGCCCCGGACATCCGTCCCCGTCTCGACCCCGCCGCCGAGCGCGGCCATCAGCTGCGCGTGTGCGGCGAGGCGTTCCGCGTCGATGCGGGCGGCCGTCTCCTGCGCACGCAGCAGTTGCTGTTGCGCGACCAGCACGTTCACGTAATCGGTCAGCCCGCGGCGGAAGCCTTCGCGGGACAGTTGATAGCTGCGATTGTTGGCCGCCACCGACCGCGCGGCGTCCTTCTTCTGCGTATCGAGCGAGCGGATCCGCACGACCTGGTCGGCGATGTCCTTGAGCGCGCCGACGATCGTCTGGTTGTAGCGCTCGACCGCCTGATCGTAGCCGGCATTCGCGGCGCCGAGCTGTGCACGCAGCCGGCCGCCTTCGAAGATCGGCAGCGACAGCGCGGGACCGGCCGTCCAGCCGCCGTTCATCGCGCGCAGGAAGTCGGTGAACGGCGCGGTCACGCCGAAGCCGCCGACCGTCGCGAGCAGGTCGATGTTCGGGTAGAACGACGCCTTCGCGACGTCGATGCCGCGCGCCTGCGCGTCGACCGTCCAGCGCGCCGCGACGACGTCCGGGCGGCGGCCGAGCAGGTCGGCCGGCATGGCCGACGGCAGGCCGGCCGGCGCATCGAGCACCAGTTGCGGCCGCTTGATCGCGTCGCCGGCGCCGGGACCCTTGCCGGCCAGTGCGGCGAGCTGGTGGCGCGCGAGCTGGATCGCTTCCTCATAGCTGTCGATCTGGCGCTCGTAGTCGGGCAGCGTCGATTCCGCCTGGCTTACGTCGAGCTGCGTGCCGAGGCCGGCCTGCAGCCGCTTGCGCGCGAGATCGGCGAGCGAGCGCTGGCGTTCGTACGTTTCGTGCGCGAGGTCGAGCAGCGCGTAATTCATCGACATGCCGACATACGCGCGCACGACGTTGACTTCGAGTTCGAGCTTTGCCGCCCGCGCGTCGGCGGCGGTCGCATGCGCGGTGTCGAGCGCACGCTCGGTTGCGTTCTTGTCCTTGCCCCACAGATCGAGGTGATACGACAGGCCGAGCGTGCCGGTGTTGTTCCAGGTGTCGGTATCGGCGAGCGGCCCCGGGCCGTAGTACACGTTGTCCGGCCAGTGCTGACGCATCAGCGACAGGTTGCCGTTGATCTGCGGCAGCTCGGCCGAACGGGCGACGCGCGCCATCGCCTGCGCTTCCCGCACGCGGGCCTCGGCCGCCGCGAGGGTCGGGTTGCCGGCCTGGGCGGCGGCGATCCACGCATCGAGCTGCGGATCGCGGTACGCGCGCCACCAGTCGGCGGCGGGCCAGCCCGCGTCGCGGTCGGCCGCGCGGATGGCCGCGCCGGCGTCGAGCGCGCTCGCTTCGATGCGAGTGGACTGGGTTTTGTTGTCGCCCATGCTCGCGCAACCGGCCATTATTAATGAGACTGCAAGAACCGCCAGTGCGAGCGTCCCTTTTGTCGCCGGAGACTGCACGATTTTCTCCCTTTCGGATATAGATGAGTCGGAGGCGATTATATTTTTCAGCGATTCCTGAATAAACGGACAACGGTGCAAGTCATTTTTACGAATCCTGAGATAATATTTGTTGGACCCTGTGCAACAATCCTTGCGGATTCACACGGGTAATCGGATGGATACGTTACAAAACATGCGGGTATTCGTCCGCGTGGTGGACGCGGGAAGCTTTACCGCCGCCGCCCAGCAGATGAATTCGACCACCGCCTACGCATCGCGCGCGGTCTCGGATCTCGAGGCCCACCTGCGCACGCGCCTCCTGAACCGCACGACGCGCCGGATCGCGCTGACCGAAGCCGGCGAGCGCTATCTGCAACGCTGCGAACAGATCCTCGCCTATGTCGACCAGGCCGAAGCCGAGGCCGGCGACGCGCATGCGCGCCCGTCCGGCAAGCTGAAGGTCCATTGCTTCACGAGCCTCGGCCAGCACTACCTGGTGCCGGCCATCGCGCGCTACCGCGAGCGCTATCCGGACGTGCACGTCGAGCTGACGCTTGCGCAGCGGATGCCCGACCTGCTCGACGAGGGCTACGACGTCGCGATCGTCGTCGGCCGCGATCTGCCGGATTCGGGGCTCGTGTCGCAACGGCTCGGCGAGAGCTACAGCGTCGTGTGCGCGTCGCCCGGCTATATCGAGTCGCACGGCTTGCCGCAGCGGCCGGCCGATCTCGCGCAGCACGTGTGCCTCGGGATGGTCGCGCCGGGCTTTCACTTCGACGAATGGGCGCTGGCGGGGCCGAACGGCGACGAGGTCGTGCCGATCACGGCGCCGCCGTTCCGCGTGAACGTCGCCGAGGCGCTCGCGGTGGCCGTGCGGGAGGGGATGGGCATCGGCGGCCTGCCGCTCTATTCGGCGATCGGCTGGCTGCGCAGCGGGCACATCGTGCGCGTGATGCCCGAGTACCGCTCGCACGTGATGAACATCTACGCGCTGTATCCGTCGCGTCAGTACCTCGACGCGAAAATCCGGACCTGGGTCGATTTCCTGCGCGAAGAGGTGCCGCTCACGCTCCAAGCCGACGAAGCCGCGCTCGAACAGTTCACGCGTGCGACATGACCGCGCGCTCGACCGCGATCTGACGAGATTTGTCCTTCACGCAACATTTTTTTACGAACGTGTGTCAGACAGTTTGATACTGTTGGAATTAACGAGATACACCACACCGGAGTAGCGATGGATACGCACCTGATGATCGGCCTTGGCGTCCTGCTGGGCGCGGCTGCCGCCGCGGCGGCGACCCGCGACCTGCTGCGTGCGATGAAGGCGAAGGCGCAGCTCAAGCCCGTGCCGGTCCGCGTGCGCGAGCCGCGCCGCCCCGGCCGCTGATCTCGCGGGCGTCACGCTTCAGGTCGGGAAGGCCGTGCGACGCGGCCGCCCGGGCCGGCGCTCAGCCGAGCTCGACGACCTTGTCCCACGCGAACGCGGGGTTTTCCCATTCGCCGGTGCGCCGGTGAAAGTAGCCGCGCGGATTGCACACCACGCGCGTGCCGCCGTCCGCAACGTAGTCGAATGACGTATGCGTGTGGCCGTGCAGCCACAGATCCACCGGCGGCCGCACCAGTTCCGCCATGTCCGTGACGAACCCCGCGGAAGCCAGATCTTTCGCATAGCGTTCCGCCAGCGAGCGCCGGTGCGGCGCATGATGGGTGACGACGATCGTCCTGCCCGCGAACGGCGCGGCCAGCTGCGCTTCCAGCCATGCGCGGCCTCGCCGGTGCAGCGCGATCGCGTCGGCCGGCGCGAAATCCCGTTCCGGCGCCGCGGCTGTCGTATGCACCGTCGCGTCGTGCGGCCAGGTCACCTGGATCAATCCCTTGAAATCGAGCATCACGCGCAGCCCGGCGTCGGTCGCGCGCGCGACGCTGGCTTCGTCCCGGCCGAACAGCGAAAAATCGGCCCACAGCGTCGTGCCCAGCACGCGGAAGCGTTGGGCGGGATCGACGTAGACACCGTTGTTCAGGTAATGCACGTTGTCGAGCGCATGCGCCGCGTCGCGCATTGACGATTCCAGCGCGCCGAATTCCCCGTCGTAATACTCGTGGTTGCCGGGCACGTAGATCACCGGCACCGCCGGGTCGAACGTCTCGGCGGCCCAGCGCAGACCTTCCGCGTGATTGTGGATGTCGCCGGCCAGCACGACGAGATCCGCGTCGGCATGCGGGATCGCGTCGGGCAGGTTGTTTTCGAGATGCAGGTCGGACAGGACGCGGACTTTCACGGGTGTGGCTCCTGAGTGGGCGGCTTCAGCGCAGGACCTTGCCGGGATTCATCAGGCCGCGCGGGTCGAGCGCGGTCTTCAGCGTGCGCATCAGCGTCGTTTCGACCGGCGACTTGTAGCGCTGCGCGTCGTCGATCTTCAACTGGCCGATGCCGTGCTCCGCGCTGATGGTGCCGTGGTGACGGTGCACGTTGTCGTAGACGATCCGGTTGATCGGCGCCTGGAACGCTGCGAGGAACGCCTTCGGATCGCCGCCTTCGGGCATCTGCACGTTGTAGTGCAGGTTGCCGTCGCCGAGGTGGCCGAACGTGACCATGCGCGCGCCCGGCGCGGCCTGCTGGATCGCCGCGTCGGTCTCGTCGATGAAACGGGCGATCGACGAGATCGGCACCGCGATGTCGTGCTTGATGTTGAGCCCTTCGTCCGCCTGCGCGAGCGGGATGTGCTCGCGCAAGTCCCAGAACGCACGCGACTGCGCGAGGTTCTCCGCGACCACCGCGTCGACCACGAGCCCGGCCTCGAACGCTTCTTCCATCAGCTTTTCGAACAGCGCGCGCGCATGCGCTTCGCTTTCGTTGTCGGACAGCTCCAGCAGCACCGTTTGCGCATGCGTCTGCGCGAACGGGTAGCGCAGTTGCGGATAGTGCTTGCCGACCAGCTGCATGCAGAAATCCGACATCAGCTCGAAGCCGGTCAACAGCGGCCCGGCCGCGCGCTGCGCGAGCGCGAGGAAATCGAGCGCCGCGTGCGGCGATTCGAGCGCGGCCAGCGCGGTGACCTGCGCGGCCGGCAGCGGATGCAGCTTCATCACGGCCGCGGTGATGATCCCGAGCGTGCCTTCGGCGCCGATGAACAGGTCGCGCAGGTCGTAGCCGGTGTTGTCCTTGCGCAGGCCGCGCAGCCCGTCCCAGATCTCGCCCTGCGGCGTCACGACCTCGAGCCCAAGGCACAGCTCGCGCGCGTTGCCGTAGCGCAGCACCGCGGTGCCGCCCGCATTGGTCGACAGGTTGCCGCCGATCGTGCAGCTGCCTTCCGCCGCGAGGCTCAGCGCGAACAGCCGGCCGCCTTCGCGGGCGCGCGCCTGCACGTCGGCGAGGATCACGCCGGCTTCGACGGTAATCGTATTGTTGTGCGGATCGAGCGCGCGCACGCGGTTCAGGCGCGCGACGCTCAGCACGGCCTGGCTGCCGCTCGCGTCGGGCGTCGCGCCGCCGGCGAGCCCCGTGTTGCCGCCCTGCGGCACGAGCGCGACGCCGTGCGCGTTGGCGAGCTTCACGAGCGCGGCGACTTCGGCCGTGTTCGCGGGCCTCAGCACCGCGCACGCGGCGCCCTTGTAGCGGCGGCGCCAGTCGGTCAGGAACGGTTCGGTATCGTGCGGATCGGTCAGCACGTGGTCGGCGCCGATCGCGTCGCGGCATGCGGAAACGAAAGCTTCGGAGGACATCATCACCTTGTCGCGTAAGGGTCAGGACGCGGCGCGCGGTTTTTTCGCCGCGCGCTTGAACGGCGCGACGTAGGCCAGCGCCGCCACGAAGAAGCCGACGGCAAGCAGGGTCTCGCACCAGCCGAGCGTCGCGGACAGCCCGCGATCGGACATGCCGCGCACGATGCCTTCGGCCAGATAGACGAGGATCAGCATGCTCGCCCACTGCATCGTATAGATGTTACGCCGCCAGACGCCGGGCAGCGCGAGCGCGAGCGGCACGGCCTTGAGCATCAGCGCGGAGCCGCCGGGGCGCAGCGGCGCGAGCCACAGTTCCCATGCGAGCGACAGCGCGATCAGCGCGACGAGACACGCGGCGGCGGCGAGCGCGTAGCGCGGCCGGGCCGCGACGGCGGGGCGGGCGGGGGCGGTCATGCGGCTTCGGCGGCCTGCGCGGCGGAAAGGGCCGCGGCGGCGCGCGCGAGCCGTACGCCGAGCGCGGCGGCAAGCGCCTTCTCGTCCGCCGACAGCCCGCCGGGCGCCGCGCGGTCGTGCTGCGCGACGTGCGACGCGCCGTACGGCGTGCCGCCGGTACGTGTCGTGCTGAGGGCGGATTCGGTGTACGGAATCCCGACGATCATCATCCCGTGATGCAGCAGCGGCAGCATCATCGACAGCAGCGTCGACTCCTGGCCGCCGTGCAGGCTGCCCGTCGACGTGAACACGCTCGCGGGCTTGCCGGTCAGTGCGCCCGATAGCCATTGCGGCGTCGTGCCGTCGAGGAAATACTTGAGCGACGCGGCCATGTTGCCGAAGCGGGTGGGCGAGCCGAGCGCGAGGCCCGCGCATTCCTCGAGGTCGCGCAGCTCCGCGTACGGCGGGCCGTCGGCCGGGATGTCGGGGGCGGTGGCTTCGCAGACGACCGACACGGGCGGCACGGTGCGGATGCGGGCCTGCATGCCCGGCACGCTGTCGATGCCGTTCGCGATCGCGAGCGCGAGATCGCGCGTGGCGCCGTGACGGCTGTAATAGAGGACGAGAATGTCTTTCATGGGCGACGGAGCCGCGTGCGGCCGCGCGCGTGCCCGGTGCAGTCGGCCCCTGCTGGAATCGAGCGGCTATTATAGGGGCTGAAGCCGTCGCGCAGCGCGGCGGCGGCGCGCCGTGACGCGCGCAGTTTCGAGAAGGAGAAGCCGTTTGCCGAAGTTGAGCGTCGATCTCGACACCATCAAGCGCCTCGCGCAGTTCGCGGCCCGGCGCAGCGCCGAGGATCGCATCCCGCAGGTGGCGGGGAGCCTGACCTTCACGACGATGCTGGCGCTCGTGCCGCTGCTGACGGTCGCGTTCGCGCTGTTCACAGCGTTCCCGATGTTCGCGTCGTTCCAGATCTCGCTGCAGGGGTTCCTCGCGGATCACCTGATGCCCGCGCAGTTCAACATCCAGATCTTCAAGTACCTGAACCAGTTCGCGTCGAAGGCCAAGGGGCTGACGACGGCCGGGCTGATCGTGCTCGTCGTCACGTCGGTGATGACCATGATGACGATCGAATCGGCGTTCAACCTGATCTGGCGCGTGCGCAAGCCGCGGCCGTTCGCGCAGCGCGTGCTCGCGTACTGGGCGCTGATCACGCTCGGGCCGTTGCTGTTCGGCGTGAGCCTGTCGATTTCGTCGTACCTGTTCACGCAATCGCTCGCGTTCACCGGCGCGGGGGCGTCGACGTCGATCGTCGAGTGGCTGCTCGCACTTGCGTCGCTGCCGTTGACGGTGCTCGCGTTCACGCTGCTGTACGTGTACCTGCCGAACTGCGCGGTCGCCTGGCGCGACGCGGTGATTGGCGGGCTGTTTGCGGCCATCGCGTTCGAACTCGCGAAGCGCGGCTTCGGCTACTACGTCCGGCGCATTCCGACCTATACGGCCGTCTATGGCGCGTTCGCGGCGCTGCCGGTGTTCCTGCTGTGGGTGTATCTGAGCTGGTTCATCGCGCTGCTCGGCGCGATGGTCGCGTCGGCGCTGCCGGCGATTCGCGTCGGCCAGTTTCACCGGATCCACTATCCGGGCAGCGACCTGCTCGACGCGCTCGAACTGCTCGCGCGGCTGGCCGAAGCGCGCGCGGCCGGCAAGCGCGGCTACACGGCGCTGCGGCTCGCGACGATGCTGCGCTGCGACATGGAAACCGCGCAGCGGCTGCTGACGACGATGGAGGAGCGGGAATGGGTCGCGCGGCTCGACGGCGGCGAAGAGGCCACGCCGCGCTATATCCTGCTCGCAAACCCGGAGCAGTTGACGCTCGCCCAACTGTTCGACGTGCTGGTGATCGATCGTACCGAGTTGACGTACCAGCTCGAGCGGCGCCGCAGCCACGTCGAAGGCGCGGCGCTGCTCGAGGTGCTGTCGAGCGACCGGTTCGACGTGACGCTCGCGTCGTTGATCGCCGCGCACCGGCTCGCGGGCGGGCAGCCGGCCGCGAGCGCCGGGCCGGCGCCGGGCGCGGCCGACCCGCACGCGCGGCCGCCGCGGCCGGCCTGAAGGCTGGCCGGCGGCTACAGCGGGATCTTGCCGGTACAGATATCCTTGAACATCACCCAGTCGCCCATCAGGCTGTAGATCGGGTGCCGGAACGTCGCCGGACGGTTCTTCTCGAAGAAGAAGTGGCCGACCCACGCGAACCCGTAGCCGCAGACGATCGCCGCCGGCAGCCACAGCCAGTGGCCGGTCGCGACCGCCATCGCGACGCAGCCGATCACGCCGAGCGAGCCGATGAAGTGCAGCCGCCGCGACGTCAGGTTCTGGTGCTCGTTCAGGTAATACGGGTAGAAATCAGCGAAGCGGGCGAATTGCTCCGTATGCGTATGCGCCATGGCCGTCTCCTCGGGCCGCTGTTCATGAGGTCATTGTGCGGCCGGCGGGCCGCGTCCGCAAGCGGCGGCGGCCCGCCGCGCCGGCCCGTGCTTTCCTTTTGACAGGCTTTCCGATAGGATCGAAAGAGATTTTGCATTCAAGCATGAGGGGACTACGATGCGCGTCAGCGATATTCTGAAAGTGAAGGGCAACACGCTGTTTACGGTGACGCCCGATAAGCCGCTGCGCGAAGCGGTCGATACGATGGCCGAGCACGACATCGGTTCGCTCGTCGTGATGGAGTACGGCGATCTCGTCGGGATGCTGACGTTTCGCGAGATCATCCTGCGCCTGCACGTGAACGGCGGCGCGATCGGCGACGTGCAGGTGCGCAAGGTGATGGACGAGCCGCTCACGTGCACGCCGGAAACGGACGTCAACGAAGTGCGCCGGATGATGCTCGAGCGTCACGCACGCTACATGCCCGTGCTCGACAAGAAGGTGCTGATGGGCGTCATTTCGTTCTACGACGTCGCGAAGACGGTCGTCGAGGCGCAGAGCTTCGAGAACCGGATGCTGAAGGCGTACATTCGCGACTGGCCGGAATCGGAAGCCGAAGCGCACAAGCCGTGAATCGCGCCGCGCCCGGCACGTCGATGCATGGGCGCCGCCATCCGGCACGCGGCGGCGCAGGCATGTCCTGCGCCGCCGTTTTTTCAACGACAACACGAGGCCCGCGCAGCATCGCCCAGACGATGCGCGCGTATTCCGCATGAGCGATCACACGCAAGCCACATCGGGGCGGCGCGACGAACGTCGCGCCCACGCATCGCAGTTCGACCTGCTGCGCGAGCGCCGCTTCGCGCCGTTCTTCACGACCCAGTTCCTCGGCGCGCTGAACGACAACGTCTTCAAGATCGGCTTCACGTCGCTCGTCACGTATCACACCGCGCGGTTCTCCGGCGTCGATGCGAAAACGGCCGCGTTCCTGATTTCCGCGATCTTCATCTTGCCGTTCGTGCTGTTCTCGGCCACTTCGGGCCAGATCGCCGACAAATACGACAAGGCGATCCTCACGCGCTTCGTGAAATCGTTCGAGATCGTGCTGATGCTGGTTGGCGCGGCCGGCTTCGTCACGCACAGCGCGACGCTGCTGTATCTGTGCACGTTCATGATGGGGATGCATTCGACGCTGTTCGGGCCCGTCAAGTATTCGTACCTGCCGCAGCATCTCGGCGAACATGAACTGGTCGGCGGCAACGGGCTCGTCGAGATGGGCACGTTCATCGCGATCCTGATCGGCACGATCATCGGCGGCGCGGCGGCCGGCATCGAAGGCAGCGGCGAGCGCGTGCTCGCGGTGAGCGTCGTCGTCATCGCGCTGGCCGGGCGGCTCGTCGCGCAGCGCGTGCCGTCGACGCCCGCGCCGCAGCCCGATCTCGTGATCAACTGGAACCCGGTCAGCGAGACCTGGCGCAACCTCAAGCTCGCGCGGCAGAACCGCACGGTGTTCCTGAGCCTGCTCGGCATCTCGTGGCTGTGGTTTGTCGGCGCGACGTTCCTCACGTCGTTCTTCAATTTCGCGAAGGACGTGCTGTCCGCGAGCCCCGACGTCGTCACGGTCCTGCTCGCGACGTTCTCGGTCGGCATCGGCCTCGGTTCGCTGCTGTGCGAGCGGCTGTCGCAGCGGCGCGTCGAGATCGGCCTCGTGCCGCTGGGCTCGATCGGCATCAGCGTGTTTGCGATCGAGCTGTATTTCGCGAGCCACGCGCTGCCGTCCCCCGGCCATCTGCTGTCGGTCGGCGAATTCCTCGCCGGTGCGCGCCACTGGCGCATCCTGGTCGACCTGTTTCTGCTCGCGATGTTCGGCGGCTTCTACAGCGTGCCGCTGTATGCGCTGATCCAGAGCCGCAGCGCGCCGACGCACCGCGCGCGGATCATCGCCGCGAACAATATCCTGAACGCGCTGTTCATGATCCTGTCGGCCGTGATGGCGATGGGGTTGACCAAGGCCGGCGTCGACATCCCGGGGCTGTTCCTCGTCACCGCGCTGTTGAACGTCGTGGTCGCGACGTATATCTACCTGCTCGTGCCCGAGTTCCTGCTGCGCTTCGTCGCGTGGGTGCTCGTGCATACGTTCTACCGGATTCGCCTCGTGCACGCGGAGCGGATTCCGGCGGAAGGGGCGGCGGTACTCGTGTGCAATCACGTCAGCTACGTCGATGCGCTCGTGCTGGCCGCCGCGAGCCCGCGTCCGATCCGTTTCGTGATGGATCACCGGATCTTCAAGACGCGTTTCGCGAGCTGGGTATTCCGGCATGCGAAGGCGATTCCGATCGCGCCGCGCCACGAGGATCCCGCGATGCTCGCGCGGGCGTACGACCTGTGCGAGGCCGCGCTGAAGGACGGCGAACTCGTGTGCATCTTCCCCGAGGGCAAGCTGACGAAGACCGGCGACATCAACCCGTTCCATCACGGCATCACCGAGATCCTGAACCGCACGCCGGCGCCGGTGATCCCGATGGCGCTGCGCGGGCTGTGGGGCAGCTATTTTTCGCGGCATACCGATGCGCGGATGCCGCGCCCCATCAAGCGCGGCGTGATGAGCCGGCTGACGCTGGCGGTCGGTGAGCCGATTCCGGCGTCGGTGGCGACGCCCGAGGCGCTGCAGGTCGCGGTGACCGAGCTGCGCGGCGCGCGGAAGTAGGCGGGCGGGCGTCGGGTCCGGCGCGGGACGATCGATCCGCGCACCGGGCCGGGATGGCGGCCCGGTTCGGCGGGTCCCGAGCGCAACGCCGAGGGCCTGCGATCGCCACACCTGCCTCGCATCCGCCCTTATCCGCGGCCGGCCCGTGTGGTCTGAACGGTTCACCCGGCCCGCGGGCCCGGGACGGCTGGCATAATAGCGGTTTACCTCTTTCTCGACCGGCAAACGATCGACCTGCCTGCGGCGCCGGCAGCGCATCGGTTTGACCATTTCTCTTTGGGCGGTTCCATCATGTCCGGCAATACCCTCGGCACGCTTTTCACTGTCACGACCTTCGGCGAATCGCACGGTCCCGCGATCGGCTGCGTGATCGACGGCTGCCCGCCGGGGATGGGGCTGACCGAAGCCGACATCCAGGTCGAGCTCGATCGCCGCAAGCCCGGCACGTCGCGGCACGTGACGCAACGACAGGAGGCCGACGAGGTCGAGATCCTGTCGGGCGTGTTCGAAGGCGTGACGACCGGCACGCCGATCGCGCTGCTGATCCGCAATACCGACCAGCGCAGCAAGGACTACGGCAACATCGTCGAGACGTTCCGTCCCGGTCACGCCGACTACACCTATTGGCAGAAATACGGCATCCGCGACTACCGCGGCGGCGGCCGCTCGTCCGCACGCCTGACCGCGCCGATCGTCGGCGCGGGCGCGGTCGCGAAGAAGTGGCTGCGCGAGCGCTTCGGGGTCGAGGTGCGCGGCTACATGAGCGGCCTCGGCGACATCGACGTGCCGTTCGTCGACTGGTCGTACGTGCACGAGAACCCGTTCTTCTCGCCGAACGCGGCGGTCGTGCCGGAGCTCGAGGCGTACATGGATGCGTTGCGCAAGGACGGCGATTCGATCGGCGCGCGCATCGACGTCGTCGCGTCCGGCGTGCCGGTCGGCTGGGGCGAACCGGTATTCGACCGTCTCGATGCCGATATCGCGAAGGCGATGATGAGCATCAACGCGGTGAAGGGCGTCGAGATCGGCGCGGGCTTCGACAGCGTCGCGCAGCGCGGCTCGGTGCACGGCGACGAACTGACGCCGGCCGGCTTCGTCGGCAACCACGCGGGCGGCGTGCTCGGCGGGATTTCGACGGGGCAGGACATCACCGTGTCGATCGCGATCAAGCCGACGTCGAGCATCCGCACGCCGCGCCGCTCGATCACGAAGTCCGGCGAAGAGGCGACGGTGGAAACCTTCGGTCGCCACGATCCGTGCGTCGGCATTCGCGCGACGCCGATCGCCGAATCGATGCTCGCGCTGGTGCTGATCGACCATGCGCTGCGCCACCGCGCACAGTGCGGCGACGTCGAGACGGCCACGCCGAAGATCGCGGGCAGCGCGACCTGATAGAAGCGGGCGCGTCGCGTCGGCCGTCGAACGATGAATGCAAGCGGGGCGCTGCGTGATGCAGCGCCCCGTTTCGTTTGCGGCGGTGGTGTGCCGTGACCAAAAAACGCGCCGCTCGCGGCGGCGCGTTCCGGCAGCTTACATGTTCGGGTAGTTCGGCCCGCCGCCGCCTTCGGGCGTGACCCACACGATGTTCTGCGTCGGATCCTTGATGTCGCACGTCTTGCAGTGCACGCAGTTCTGCGCGTTGATCACGAGCCGATCGCCGCCGTCGTCGTTCTTCACGAACTCGTACACGGCCGCCGGGCAGAAGCGCGCCTCCGGCCCCGCATACGTGCG
>NZ_JAGIQD010000031.1:0-71256 GCF_017815045.1 Burkholderia sp. CpTa8-5 | reverse complement strand
AGGTCCAAACGCGACATTTCTAAATGGCTAGAACACGACATTTCTAAAAAGCTACTACAACAAAAAATGTCGATAATGTTGATTATGTCAAATAACAAAGATCGACTGCACGAGGTGCTGCTGGCCGAGCGCCTTCGCATTCAAACCCTCCACCTCTGATCCTCGTAGGAGTCGATGTGCTCATTCTTCGTCGTCCCGGCGCGGGCCGCGCGCCGGGACCGGTTGCCGCCTGGCGGCCTCCTCGCCGTCAGAACCGGTACGTCGCCCCGATCTGGAAGAAGCGGCCGAGATCCGTGTAGAGCGACTGGTCATAGCCAGTGATGTCGGGCACGGCTTGCCACTCGACGTCGAACGGCGGTTTCTTGTCGAAGAGGTTCGTGATGCCGCCGTAAATCGTCCAATGCTTGAAGCCGCGATAGTTGAACATCAGGTTGAACTGGCTGTACGACGCCACCGATCCCGTACCGCCGTCGCCGAATTCCGCGGCCACGGCGTTCGTATATGGCCCGGTGTATTGCCAGGTCAGCGTGGTAGTCAGCTGCCGGTAGTCCCAGCTCAGGCTCGTATTGCCCTTCCAGCGCGGGTTGCTCGCGCCGAACGGCTGCAGCAGCGCAAGGTTGTTGCCGGCGAAGTCCTGCGGTGCGGTTCCGGGGCTGTGCAGCTTGAAGTGCCACACATAAGTCCAGTCGCCTGCGAGCGTGAACGTGCCGTACTTGGTGCGCAGCGCTTTGCGGAAGTTGAGATCGAAGCCATCGGTATCGAGCGCACCGAGGTTCACGAAATGCTGAACGAGGTAACGCACCGACCCGTCAGCGTTGCGCACGACGCGCGAGGGATCGTTGGCGACGAGCACCGCGTTCGGATCGTCCGTGCCGATGACGCCGTCGATGCGGACCTTGTAGAACGCCGCGCCGATATCGGTCATCGCATCGGGTGAAAGCTGGAAGCCGATGTTGTAGTTCTTCGTGTGCTCCGGCTGAAGATTCGGATTGCCCGCGACTTGCTCCGTCGTGAAGTGCTTGGTCGGCACACCGCTCGGATCGTTCGGATCGACGAGGTTCTGGTGAGAGAGATAGACGGCCTGCGAGTTTTCGACGAGGGTCGGCGCGCGGAAGCCGCGACTGTACGATGCATACGTCGTCAGCATTTGCACCGGCTGGAAACGCAGCGCAAAGCTCGGCGAAAACGCCCCACCGAAGTCGCTGTAGTGATCGTAGCGGCCCGCCTGCGTGAACGTCAGATTGCGCAGGATCGGAATGTCGACCTGGTAGAACGCGGCGGCGACGTTGCGCGAACCCTCCACCGTCTGCACGTTCGCCGGTGCGGATACGCCCTGCGACGCGAGCGTCTGGGGGTTGATCGTCGACGATTCGTGGCGGAACTCGGTGCCCAGGCCCAGGCCGACCGGGCCCCCGGGCAGCGTGAAGAGATTCGACGTCGAGGCCTTGGCCGTCACGCTGTCGACCTTCGAGATGGCCTGCTGATCGTCGTCCGTGAAAACGCCGTTCAGGCCGTTTGGCGTGGAGGCCGGGTTCGAGAAGTTGTAGGTGCCGTTCGCGAGCATGTTCTCGAGGCCCGCGGCGTTGATCCGGTTGCGATACGTCGTATCGACGGTGCTCTGCGAGTGGCCGTAATCGGCCGACCAGTCCCACGCGCCGAATCTGCCCGCGTCGAGCGAGCCTTTGACGCCCGTGTTCGCCATCCAGAACGTCGATACCGTGTCCGCCCTCACGACGTTGCCCGGGAAAGTCAAGTTGATCGCCGTCGGCACGCCGAACGGGTTATAAGGATTGCTCACCGGTACGGTGCGCGGCAGCGGCGAAACGGACCCGGTCGAAGGGTTGTAGACGTTCGTCGTGCTCGATATCGACGCCGGCCCCTGCAACTGGACGGTTTCATCGCGGCTCACCCAGAAGCCCGCATAGGCCTGCGTGTTGTCGTCGATCTTGAAGGTGGCGCGCACCTTCGCGTTCAGGCGCGTCGTGGACGGAACGAGCGACGTCGACGCGGCCGGGTTATACGTGCAATTGGTCGCGCTCGTCTTGCTGCCGGGCGGGCACGGCGAAAGCGGCACCTTGGAGCCGTCCGCCAGCGACCAGTACGATTGCTGGTTCGGCCCGAGCGGCGCTGCCAGTCCGCCGGGATATTGCGTGAAGTCTTGCGCCGACGTCATGTCTCGATCGCCGAGCGTCGAACCCGAATCGCGGTAATAGCTGGCGGCCGCGGTGACGTTGAAGCGATCCGAATTCAGGTCGCCGAAGCCGGCCAGTACGCTGAAGTTGCCCTGCCCGTCGCCCGGATGCTGCGCCTTGCCGAGTTGACCGTCGATCTGCAGGCCCTGAAAGTTCTTCTTCGTAATGATGTTGACGACGCCCGCGATCGCGTCCGAGCCGTAGACGGATACCGCGCCGGTCTTGACGATCTCGACGCGCTCCACCATGTTCAGCGGGATCGCGTTGACATCGAAGAACGTGTCGGTGAAGTTCACCGACTGCGCATAGTTCGCGACGCGCTGGCCATCGACGAGCACGAGCGTGTATTTCTCGCTGAGCCCGCGCAACGCCATGCCGGCGCCGCCGGGTGCCGAGCTGTTCATCGTCGTCTGGCCCCAGCTGCTTGCGGAATTGGCCGAGGTCGAACGCAGGAAATCGGCGACCGTCGTGTATCCGCTTTGCTGGATTTCCTTCGCGGTGATGACCTGCACTTCGGTGTGGCCGACCTTATCCGATGTGCGGATCAGCGAGCCCGTCACTTCGAACTTGTCGAGCTTTTTCACGGTCTGCCCGCCCGCAGCGGCGCCGGACGCCGGCGCGGGCGCGGCGGCGGCCGTGCTGCCGGTTTGCTCGGCGGCGACGCTCCCGTCGACAGGCGTTGTCTGCGCGTAAGCGGAGGTACCCAAAGCCGCCGTCAACGCGACTTCAGCCCATGCGATGCTGCGTATTGCCGATCCCAAAGCCGTTGGTTTCATAACACCCCTTTCCCTTTGTCGTCGCAAGGCCTGACCTTTTTGTATGCACGGAGACTCGCCGGCCTTTAAATAGCGTTGCCCCGCGTTCCTGATTCGTCATCTGACGATCACAACCATTCCGTCCACCCTCCCATTTCTTTCAAAATTATTTCCTCCGCTTATGAGTGGAATGAATTTGAAATACAAGAAACGGAATTCCTATAGAATTAGGAAACCTAATTACATGGATCGGTCTTTCCGCGTATCGAAAGGCTGCATACGCGCTGCGCCCTGGAACACTCTCACCATGGCGCTTCGTCAATCAGTGCGTACGGGTTGCCAGGAAGGCAGTCTCCCGTTGAAAGGCTTCTTTACGTATTCACTTTGAAAGCCTTAATTCACGGAACATGAATTACCGTTCACTACCAAGTTTTACATTGGACGCGAACATAGCAGGACAGAATCGACGCGTCAAAAAATATTTGATGCCACATAACTTTGTTTAGGTGCAATAGATGCACTCGGTTGGTGCCGAATAAAAATAGATATGGTTCATCAGCCGCTACCGTTGTCTTGTCTTCCTTGTTCGGCTGCTTTTTCACCCGTTCGCGCATGCGCCGCAATGGAGCATGCGGCCGGTACTCGCCAGTCCGAACTTTTTTGTTTACCAGAGAGAAGACACGAATCCTTGGCATGGAAACAGTCCGAACGCGTGGTCGATGAATCCCCATCACTACCATCAATCGATCTCCAGATTCCCGGCCGTTTCCACGCGCGGCGCCTCGCGCTTCGTCACCGCTGCATGCCGCCCGCGCCGGCCTATGGACACGACTACCCGAAACGCCACCGGCGCGAACACCAGCCCGAATATCGTCGCCGCCAGCACGCCCCCGAACGCGCCGGTCCCGATCGAACGCCGGCTTTCCGCACCCGCGCCGGTCGCCAGCACCAACGGCACGACGCCGAGCAGGAACGCCATCGACGTCATCACGATCGGCCGAAACCGCACGGCCGCGGCCTCCACCACGGCCTGCCGCAGCGGCACGCCGCGCCCGACGAGTTCGCGTGCGAACTGCACGATCAGAATCGCATTCTTCGCCGACAATCCGATCACCGTAATCATCCCGACCTTGAAGTACACGTCGTTCGGCATCCCGCGCGCGAACGCCGCCGCCAACGCGCCCACGATGCCGAGCGGCACGATCGTCAGCACCGACAGCGGGATCGCCCAGCTTTCATACAAGGCGGCGAGCGCCATGAACACGGCGAGCACCGACAACCCGACCAGCAGCGGCGTCTGCCGCTCGGCAATCCGCTCCTCGCGCGCCGCGGCGACCCAGTCGTAACCGATCCCGGCCGGCAGCATGGCGGCCAGCCGCTCCATCTCCGCCATCGCCGCACCCGAACTGGTGTGGGTCGCCGCCCGGCCGCTGACGTCGAGCGACGGATAGCCGTCGTAGCGATTCAGCATCACGGGCCCGACCGTCCAGTGCGGCGCGGCGATGGCCGACAGCGGCACCATGTCCCCCGTCCGGTTCGGTACCGTCAGCGCCATCAGTTGCGCGTCGGTCGCACGCGCGGCCGGGTAGGCCTCGACGATCACGCGGCGCATCCGGCCCGACGCCGGAAAATCGTTGATGTAGTTCGAGCCGAACGTGCCGCCGAGCAGCCCCGCGATGCGCTCGAACGGCACGCCGAGCGCATACGCTTTCGCGCGATCGACGTCGAGCTCGATGCGCGGCGCGTCCGGCAAGTCCTCGAAATGCACGGACGCGAGCGCCGGGTCCGCCTTTGCACGCGCGGCCAACTGCTCGCGAGCGGCCTTCAGCGCGTCGAGCCCGACCCCGCCGCGATCCTCGAGACGGAACGTGAAGCCGTCCGCGTGACCGATGCCGGGCACCGACGGCGGCAGCGTCGCCTGTACGTCGCCGTCGAGAATCGCGTCGAAACGCCGGTTGAGGCGATCGCGCAACGTCATCGCATCGACGTCGCGCTGCGCCCAGTCCTTCAGGTCGACGAATGCCATCCCGACGTTCTGCCCGCTGCCCGCGAAACTCCAGCCGATCACGCTCGTCACGTTCGCGACGGCCGGCTCCGCGCGCAGGATCGCCTCGACGCGCTGGACGACCGCGAGCGTGCGCGCCTGCGTGGCACCGGCCGGCAACTGGATCATCACCTGCAGCTGCCCCTGGTCCTCGGTCGGCAGGAAGCCGCCCGGCATCGTCCAGTACAGCAGCCCGCACACGGCCAAGAGTGCGACATAGATGCCGACGACCGCACCCGTGCGGCGTACCGCCGACACGGTGACGCGCCGATAGCTGGCCTCGGCGCGCGCGAACGCGACGCCGAAGCGGTCGGCCACGCGCGCGCCGAGGCTGCGGCGCGGCACGCCCCCGCCCCCGCCTTCGTGACGGACGACCGGTTTCAGCAAATTCGCGCACAGCGCCGGCGTGAGCGACAGCGCCATGAACGACGACACGAGCATCGACGCGATCATCGACACCGCGAACTGCCGGTAGATGCCGCCGACGCTGCCCGGGAAGAACGCCATCGGCACGAACACGGCGGTCAGCACCGCGGTCACGCCGACGATCGCCCCGCCGATCCGCTTCATCGCGTGCCGCGTCGCATCGCGCGGCGACACGCCCGCCTCCATCACGCGGTGCACGCTCTCGACGACGACGATCGCATCGTCCACGAGAATGCCGATCGCCAGCACGAGGCCGAACATCGTGAACACGTTGATCGACAGCCGGAACACCCACATCGCGACGAATGCGCCCATCAGCGTGACCGGAATCACGACGGTCGGCACGAGCGTGTAGCGCAGCTCGCGCAGGAACAGCCACATCACGCAGAACACCAGCACGACGGCCTCGACGAGCGTCAGCACGACTTCCCGGATGGCGATCTTCACGAAATGCGCGCCGTCGAACGGAATCTCCACCGCGACGCCCGGCGGCAGCGTCTTCGACAGCTCGGCAAGCCGCGCGCGGATCGCGTTCGACGTTTCGAGCGCGTTGCCGCGCGGGCCGAGCTGGATGCCGACGGTGGCCGCCGGACGGCCGTTCAGCCGCGAATAGAACGAATAGTCGTCGCGGCCGATTTCGATGCGGGCGACATCGGCGACGCGCACGACCGAACCATCCTGCTTCGACTTCAGCACGATCCGGCCGAACTCCTCCGGCGACGTCAGCTGTCCCTTGACGACGATCGTCGCGGTGAGCTGCTGGCCGCGCACGAACGGCGCATCGCCGATCGCGCCGGCCGTCACCGTCGCGTTCTGCACGCCGATCGCCGCGATCACGTCGTCGGCGCCGAGGTCGTATTCGCGCAACTTGCTGGGATCGAGCCAGACCCGCAGCGCCTCGTCGGCGTCCCACAGCTGGGCCGCGCCGACCCCGGGCGCGCGCTTCAGCTCGCGCAGCACGTAACGGTTCAGATAGTCGCCGAGCTGGGCGGAGTCGCGCGTGCCGTCGGTCGACGTCAGCGTGACGAGCATCAGGAACGTGTTGGCCGCCTTGAACACGCCGATGCCCTGCTGCACGACCTGCTGCGGCAGCCGCGGCTCGACCTGCTTCAGCCGGTTGTTGACGTCGACGAGCGCGATGTCCGGATCGGTGCCGGGCGCGAACGTCACGTCGATCTCGAGATTGCCGTGACCGTCGCTGCTCGTCTCGTAGTACTGCAGCCCGTCGGCACCGTCGAGGCTTTCCTCGATGATGCTGCCGACGTCGGCGTCGACCGTCTCGGTCGACGCGCCCGGATAGGTCGCGCTGATCACGACGCGCGGCGGCGCAAGGCGCGGATACTGCGCGATCGGCAATTGCGGAATGGCGAGCACGCCCGCGACGACGATCGCGAGCGCGACGATCCACGCGAACACCGGGCGGTCGATGAAGAACGATGGCATCGGCGTGCGTCAGCGAACGGTACGGGCGCGCCGCGCCCGCTTCACGTCACTCATCCGCGCCCCCTTCCCGCTGCAGCGGACCCGGTTCCGGTGCGAGCATCGACGACGCGAGCAGCGCCTGCGTATACGGGTGGGACGGCGCGTGCAACACGTCGAGCGTATCGCCCTCCTCGACCACGCGCCCCGCCTTCATCACGATGACCCGATGGGCCATCGCGCGCATCACCGCGAGATCGTGCGTGATGAACAGGTAGCTCAGTTGATACTTCTTTTGCAGGTTCGTCAGCAGATTCAGCACCTGCTTCTGGATCGAAACGTCGAGCGCGCTCGTCGGCTCGTCCAGCACCAGCAGCTCCGGCTCCACGGCCAGCGCGCGCGCAATCGCGATGCGCTGACGCTGGCCGCCGGAAAATTCGTGCGGATAGCGAAGCATCGCGTCGGCCGGCAGGCCGACCTCCTGCAGCAAGGCAGCGACCCGCGTGCGCCGCGCGGCGCCGGCCACCTCCGGCCGGTGCACGGCAAGCCCCTCGCCGACGATCTGCTCGACCGTCATGCGCGGCGACAGCGAGCCGAACGGATCCTGGAACACGACCTGCATGCGGCCGTACAGCGCGCGCCGGCCGCGTGTCGTGCGCAGCGACGCCAGCGGCATGCCGTCGATCTCGATGCCGCCCGACGCCGGCCGCTGCAGGCCGAGCACGGCCGCCGCCAGCGTCGATTTCCCCGACCCGGATTCGCCGACGATCCCGAGCGTCTCGCCACGTCGCAGGCTCAGCTTCACGTCGTGCACGGCCCGGAACGCCGTCTTGCCGAACACCGCGCGCCAGCCCTTCGTCGCGATGCGGTAATCGACGGCGAGTTGCCGCACGTCGAGGATCGTCTGCGCACCGGCCGCGACCGGTTCGACCGCACGTTGCGGCGCGCTGTCGAGCAGCCGGCGCGTGTACGCGTGTTGCGGCGCGGCGAACAGCGCGCCGGTCGTGTTCGTTTCGACGAGCACGCCCTGCTCCATCACGGCCACGCGCTGCGCGAAGCGCCGCACGAGATTCAGGTCGTGCGTGATCAGCAGCACGGCCATCCCGCGCGCGGCGGCCTCCTGCTCCTGTAGTTCGATCAGCAGGTCGACGATCTGCTGGCGCACCGTCACGTCGAGCGCCGTCGTCGGCTCGTCCGCGAGCAACAGCCGCGGCCGGCACGCGAGCGCCATCGCGATCATCGCGCGTTGCCGCTGGCCGCCCGACAACTGGTGCGGAAAACTGTCGATGCGCCGCTCCGGCTCCGGAATCCCGGTGCGCCGCAGCAGCGCGATGCCGCGCTCGCGCGCGTCGCCCGGCCGCAGTCCCTCGTGCAGCCGCAGGCTCTCGGCGATCTGCTTGCCGATCGTATACAGCGGATTGAGCGCCGTCATCGGCTCCTGGAACACCATCGCGATATCGGCGCCGCGGATGCCGCGCATCTGCTGCTCGGTCTTCGCGAGCAGATCCTCGCCGTCGAACAGCATCTGTCCCGACAGCGTCGCCTGCTGCGCGAGCCGCAGGATCGACAGCGCCGTCACGCTCTTGCCCGAGCCCGACTCGCCGACGAGCGCCACGCGCTCGCCGCGCCCGACCGCGAGGCTCAGGTCCTGCACGGCGGCTTTCGCGCCGAAGTGCGCGGAAAACCGTCGAATGTCCAGCAACGGAGTCGTCATCGTTGCTCCCCGCCGAAGGCCGAGCCCCGCGCGCGCGTGTCGAGCGCATTGCGCAGCGCGTCGCCCATGAACGTGAGCAGCAGCAGCGTGACGACCAGCGCCGAGAACGCGGAGATCGAGATCCACCACGCGTCGAGGTAGTTCTTGCCTTCCTGCAGTAGTTCGCCGAGGCTCGGCGTCGGCGGCTGCACGCCGAGGCCGAGGAAGTCGAGGCTCGTCAGCGACAGGATCGCCGCACTCATCCGGAACGGCAGGAACGTGATCACCGGCGTCAGGCTGTTCGGCAGCACGTGCCGCCACATGATCTGCCAGTTCGACAGTCCCATCGTGCGTGCGGCCTTCACGTAGTCGAGCGCGCGGTTGCGCAGGAACTCCGCGCGCACGTAGTCGGACAGCACGAGCCAGCCGAACATCGACAGCAGGACGAACAGCAGCCACAGCGACGGCTCGAAGATCGACGCGAAGATGATCAGCAGGTACAGGTCGGGCAGCGCGCTCCAGATCTCGATCAGGCGCTGCCCGACGAGATCGGTGCGCCCGCCGTAGAAGCCCTGCAGCGCGCCCGTCAGCACGCCGATCCCGACGCCCGAAACCGTCAGCGCGAACGCCATCAGCACCGACAGCCGAAATCCGTACAGCAGCCGCGCGAGCACGTCGCGGCCGAACTGGTCGGTGCCGAGCCAGTTGCTCGCGGACGGCGGCGCCGGATACGGCCGCGACGCGAAATAGTCGATCGTGTCGTAGCGGTAGCGGTTCGGCGGGTAGATCGCGAAGTTGTCGTGCGACTCGATCTTCGCGCGGATGTACGGATCGAGATAGTTGGTCTTCGCCGGGAAATCGCCGCCGAACTGCGTCTCCGGATAGTCCTTCACGATCGGGAAATAGAAATGCCCGTCGTAGCGCACCACCAGCGGCCGGTCGTTCGACAGTCCTTCGGCCAGCAGGCTGAGCGCGAACAGCGTGGTAAAGATCACGAGGCTCCAGTAGCCGAGCCGCTGCGCGCGAAACCGCCGCCACGTGCGTCGCCATGGCGACGGCGACGACGCGCATGCGACGGCGGCCGGATCAGTGGTCCAGGCGGTTGAACTGGATACGGGGGTCGACGAGGACATAGCAGACGTCAGCAATGAGTTTGGTCAGAAGGCCGATGAGCGTGAACAGGAACAGCGAGCCGAGCACCACCGGATAGTCGCGGCGAATCACCGAGTCGTACGAGAGCTGCCCCATCCCGTCGAGCGAGAACAGCGTCTCGATCAGCAGGTTGCCGTTCAGGAAGGCGCCGACGAACGCGGCCGGCAACCCGGTGAGCAGCGGAATCGCGGCATTGCGCAGTACGTGCTTCCACAGCACGTCGCGCTCCGGCGCGCCCTTCGCGCGTGCGGTCAGCACGTATTGCCGGCCGATTTCGTCGAGGAACGTGTTCTTCGTGAGGATCGTGACGATCGCGAAGTTGCCGACCACCGACGCCGTCACCGGCAACGCGATATGCCACAGATAGTCGAGGGCCTTGCCGATCAGCGTCAGTTCGTCGAAGTCGTCCGAGGTCAGGCCGCGCATCGGAAACACCTGCCAGAACGTGCCGCCGCCGAACAGCATCAGCAGCAGCACGCCGAGCACGAAGCCCGGAATCGCGTAGCCGGCGAGCACGAGCACGCTCGTTACCGTGTCGAAACGCGAGCCGTTGCGCACGGCCTTCGCGATGCCGAGCGGCACCGACACGAAGTACGTGAGGATCACCGTCCACAAGCCCAGCGTGATCGACACCGGCAGCTTCGAGCGGATCACGGCCCATACGCTGCGGTGCGCGAAATAGGACTGCCCGAGGTCGAACGTCGCATAGCTTTTCAGCATCAGCGCGTAGCGTTCGAGCGGCGGCTTGTCGAAGCCGAACTGCTTGCGGATCTGCGCGATCTGCTGCGGATCGACGCCCTGGCTGCCGTGGTAGCCGCCCCCGCCTCCGCCCGCCTCGCCTCCACGCGCGCTGCCGTGGCGCAATTGCGTGAGCACCTGCTCGACCGGGCCGCCCGGCACGAATTGCGTAACCGCGAACGTGATCGTCACGACGCCGATCAGCGTCGGGATCATCAGCAGCAGGCGCCTCAATATGTATGCAAGCATCGTCGCTCCCTCGTCAGGCCGCCGCGGCGGGTTGTGGCCGTGCTACCGGCTTCTTCACGTACCAGTAGTCGATGATCCAGTCCTCGTACTGATAGGAAGCCGGCACGACCGGCGGATGGCCGAGCGTCGTCTTGTACGCGATCCGCGCGTTCGGCATGTAGTACTGCGGAACCAGCACGTACAGGTTGATCAGCACGCGGTCGAGCGCGTGCGTGGCCGTCTCGAGATCGTCGAGCGTATTGGCCGCAAGCGCCGCGCGGATCAGCGCATCGACGGCCTTCGACTTCACGCCCGGATAGTTCTCCGAGCCGGGCTGCGATGCGGCCTCGCTGCCGAAACGACGCGTCAGTTCCGCGCCCGGGATCGTCACGGGCGAGTAGATATACGTCGTCATGTCGTACTCGAAATTGTCGAGCCGCTTCTGGTAGAGCGCGCTGTCGATCTCGTGCAGGTACGCATGGATGCCGAGCGTCGCGAGCGCCTGCGTGTACGGCAGGATCAGGCGATCCATGCCGGGCTGGTCGTCGATGATCTCGATCGACATCGGCGTGCCGTTCGCGTCGCGCAGCGCGCCGTCCCGGTAGTGCCAGCCGGCCTGAGCGAGCAGGTCGCGCGCTTGCTTGAGGTTCGCGCGCAGCGAGCCCGGCGGCAACGTCGACGGCTGCTTGACCATCGGGCCGAACACCTCCGGCGGCAGCGTCGAGCGGTACGGTTCGAGCAGCGCGAGTTCCTTCGCGCTCGGCATGCCCGACGCGGCGAACGGGCTCGCGTCCCAGAAGCTGTTGGTGCGGCGGTACTGCCCGTAGAACATCATCCGGCTCATCCAGTCGAAGTCGAATGCCAGCGCAAGCGCGTGCCGCACGCGCACGTCCTGGAACATCGGTTTGCGCAGGTTCATCAGGAAGCCCTGCATCTGCGCGGGGCCGTCCGGGAACTCGCCCCTCTTCAGCATGCCGTTGCCGAAATTCTTGCCGACGTACTTGCGCGCCCACTGCGTCGAGCTGTACTCCATTCGCGCATCGACATCGCCGGCCTTGAACGCCTCGAGCGCCGTGTACTGGTCGAGATACAGCTTGAACGACACGCGCGCGAAACGGAACATCCCGCGCCGCGACGGCAGGTTCGCGGCCCAGTAGTGCGGGTTGCGCACGTACGCGATCTGCTTGTCGTTCCTGCGCTGCTCGATCAGGTACGCGCCGCTCGCGATCGGCGGCTCGTTCGCGATCTGGTCGAACGGCGGCCGCGTACCGTCCGCGTGTTGCCCCCACTTCGGCGAGAACACCGGCAGGTCGCCCGCGATCAGCGCGGCGTCGCGCTCCGCGTGCCTGAACTCGAAGCGGATCGTGTGGCCGTCGACGACCACTGCGCGCCGGATGATCGAGAACTGCGCGTTGTACAGCGGCGACGCCTGCGGGCTCGTCAGCGTATCGAACGAATACTTGACGTCGGCCGCGGTGATCGGGTCGCCGTTCGAGAAGCGCGCGGCCGGGTTGATGTGGAACGTGGCCGACTGCCCGTCGGGCGCCACCTCGACGTCGTCGGCAATCAACGCGTATTCGGACGCGAGTTCGTCCCAGCTGCGCTGCATCAGCGTGTCGAACATCAGGTTCTTGATGTCCGGTGCGGGCGAGCCGCGCACGAGGAACGGGTTCAGCGAGTCGTAGCTCTGCGCTTCGTCGTAGTTTTCGAAGTTGAGCGCGCCAGTGTCCGGCGCCTGTGGGTCCGCATAATCGAAATGCGCGAAGTCCGGCGGGTATTTCGGCTGGTCGTATTGCGCGATCGCCGACACCGCGAGCGCCGCACGTGGCATGGCGCTACCCGACACGAGCAGCACGGCGCATGCGAACAGCGCCGCGCGCGGCACGCCTGCCCATCGCCATTTCAACAGTTTCATGGTCGGTCTGTCCGAAAGCGTGCGGGCGCGAGGCCTGCGCGCGGTAGATTCCTGTGCAGGTTGCCGCGTGCCACCTGCATCCCACTGGTTGTTCGTGCTGAAAACGATCCTGCGAACTGCATCGCCGCACGTCCCGGTTGCAGGCCGTCGTGGCGCCAGGCGAAAAAGGGCCGCTCCAAAAAATGGGGAGGTGGACGTGGAGCGGCCGGTCTAAAGCCTATCGGTGCATCGCAATCGCCATCAGAACTTGTAGGTCGCGCCAACCTGCGCGAATCGACCGACATACGTGTACAGCGACGTGTCGTAGCCCGTCTGGTAGCTCGCGTTCATATAAACCGGGTCGAACGGCGGCGCACGATTGAAGATGTTGTCGATGCCCGCATAGATCGTCCAATGCTTGAAGCCGGTGTAGCTGACCATCAGATTGAACTGGCTGTACGAAGCCACGCTGTCCTGCATGTTCGGATATTGGCCCGGCGACAGGATGGCCTGGCTGTACGGTCCCGTGAACATCCACGTCAACGTCGCGTTCCATTGGTTGTGGTAGTTCCAGTTCAGACTCGTGTTGCCCTTCCAGCGCGGGAAGCTGCCGCCGAACGGCTCGTTCAGCGAACCGTTGTTGCCCGCGAAGTCGGTCGTCTCGCCGCCCACCGGCATCTTGAAGTGCCACACGTAGGCCCAGTCACCCGACAGCGTGAAAGTACCGATCTTGGTCGACACCGACTGGCGGAAGGTGGTCTCGAAGCCGTCCGTATCGAGCGACGACAGGTTCATATACGGCAGCAGCACATACGCGATCGAGCCGTTCGGGTTACGGATCACCTTCGACGGATCGTTCTGGTCGACCACCGTCTGGATGTCTTCCGTGCCAATCACGTTGTCGATGTGGATCTTGTACCAGTCGAAGCCGAAATCGGTATTGCGGGTGGGCGACAGCTGGAAGCCGATGTTGTAGTTCTTGGTCCGCTCCGGCTGCAGCTTGCTGTTACCGGTCTGCACTTCCTCGACGAGGTTGTATGCGTTCGGGTTGTTAGGATCGTTCGCGTCGACCGCGCCCTGCGCGCCGTAGGTCCTCGACGAGGTGTTTTCGATCAGCGTCGGTGCGCGGAAGCCACGGTTGTACGAACCGTACATCGTCAGCTCGCGGATCGGCTGGAAGCGCAACGCGAAGCGCGGCGAGAACGCGCCACCGAAGTCGCTGTAGTGGTCGTAGCGCCCCGACTGGCTGAACGTCAGGTTCGTCAGGATAGGAATGTCGATCTGGTAGTAGACCGCCGCGACGTTGCGCTCCCCGTTGACCGACTGCAGCGACGGCTGGATGAGCGTGCCATTCGCGTAGTCCGCGCCCGTACCGATGTACTGGCTCTGGTGCGTGAATTGCGTACCGAGACCCAGGCCGACGTTACCCGTGGGCAACGTGAACAGGTTCGGCGTCGACAGCGTCGCGTCGACAGCATCGAGCTTCGTGATGGCCTGTGTCGACGTGCTTCCGTACAGTCCGTTCAACCCGTTCGGTGTCGACGATGGATTGGCGAAGTCGAACACGCCGTTCTGGACGATATTTTCCAGTGCGGCCGCGTTGATCAGGTTCGAATAGTTGTTCGACACCGTGTCCTGCGAATGCGTGTAGGACGCCGTCCAGTCCCAATCCCCCACGCGTGGCGTGCTGAACGAGCCTTTCACGCCTGTCGCGGCACGCCAGAAGTTGGAACTCGTATGCACGGCCTGCGCGGCCGGGAATGCGTAGACCAGTTTGGCCGGCACGCCAAACGGGTTATACGGGTTGCTGCCCGGCACAAGGTTCGAAATCGGCGCGAGACCGCCCGTTGACGGATCATAGGTCTGCGTGCTGTTGCCGAGGCGGCCGACGAAGTTGTTCGTGACCGTCGTATTGTTGCTTTCCCAGAGATCGGCGAACGCCTGCATCGCGTCGTTGATCTTGAAGTCGGCGTGCACCTTCGCGCTCAGGCGTTCAGTCCACGGCGACAGCGACGATGCGTACGCGGTGTTGTTTGCGCAGACCGTGCCGGGACCGTTGACCTGCGCGACGGAGGTGCCCGGCACGGCCTGGCCTCCGTTCGGACACGGGCTCAGCGGCACCTTCGCACCGGTGGTCGGATTGCGCCAGTAGGAGACGCTCTGGTTCGACAAGCCGCCCGGGAAATTGGAGAAGTTCTGGTTCTGCGTCGTGTCGCGATCGGCGATCGAGATGCCGTTCGACTTGTAGTAGCTGGCCGCCGCCGTCACGTTGAAGCGGTCGGCGTTCAGGTCACCGAAGCCGCCGAGGATGCTGAACTTCGTCGTGCCCTGGCCGCCTTCACCGTTCGTTGCGCCACCGTAGCTGCCCCCCAATTCAAGACCCTGAAAGTTTTTCTTCGTGATGATGTTGACCACGCCCGCGATTGCGTCGGAACCATACTGAGACACCGCGCCTGTCTTGACAATTTCGATACGGTCGATGATGTTGAGCGGCAGCGTGTTCAGGTCGAAGAATTGATCGCTGCCGTTCACTGCGAACGCATATGGCGACACCCGCATGCCGTCGATCAGCACCAGCGTGTATTTCTCGCTGAGGCCGCGCAGCGCGATACCTGCGCCGCCCGGCGCGAAGCTGTTCGTCGAGCCCTCGCTCCAGCTGCTTGCCGAGTTGGCCGAGGTGCTGCGCAGGTAGTCAGCGACGCTGGTCTGGCCGCTGTTCTCGATGTCCTTGCTCGTGACGGTCTGAACCTGGTTGAAGCCGACCTTGTCGGCCTGCCGGATCAGCGAACCGGTCACTTCGAACCGCTTGATCTGCGCGACCTTGCCCTGTCCGTTCGCGCCGGGCGTGGCAGGCGTCGCCTCGGCTGCCGCACCGGACGCCGAGGCGCCCGTGGCAGCGACAGCGCTCGTCGCACCGTCCGCCTGTGCAACGGTCATCGGTGCGCCGTCCGCGACCGCATCCGCGATCGATGCGGCGCCCGGCGCCGGCTGGCTCTGGGCGAACGCCGGCGGCACCAGCGCGGCCGTCAGCGCCAGTTCCGCCCAGACTATCCTCTTGATGGCCAACGCCAAAACTCTCTGCTTCATCTTGTTCCCTCTCGCTCGTAGTAAGACCCCGCCTGCTGCGTGCCGGAACCTTGTGAATTCCTTGCGCGTCCTGGGTGCCCGTCTAACGGAACCCGCGATAGCCACTCTTCCGACTGCCGTGACTCGAACGGATCGGCCTCAGGGCACCCGTGCCACTCGGCATCACCCTCTCTTTATATTTCGATTCGTGCTACTTACTACATGTCCTGAGCGCGCTTCCTGCCACTTCCGATTCGAGGGATGGCGAGCCCAGCCCCGCCGTCGACGAAAATGCTCGCGCGCCATACTGCGTGCTGCCTTCCATCGATCGGGTACTTCTCCTGCATCGCGGCGTGCAGCACCTGGCGCCTGCGCTAGAACAGCCGCGGCGTACCGACCCAGACGATCACCGCCTCTTCGTCGGCCGTGTTGTGCCACGCATGCGGCAGCGTCGACTCGTAGTGCGCGGTGTCGCCCGCGCTCAACACGAACGTGCAATCCTCCAGCGTGAGCACGACCCTTCCGCGCATCACGTAGAGAAACTCCTCCCCGGCATGCGTCGTCACTTCAGACGGCGACTGCCCCGCCGGTATCCTGACGAGAATCGCGTCGAGCTTGCGACCGTCCACGAGATTCGTCAGCCGCGCAAAGGAGCTCGCCGAGTTCGCGAACTGGAAATACTGCAATGCGTCGCCGCGGCACACCGAGCGCGCCTCAGTCGGCGTGTCGATGAAGTACTGCATCGTCACACCGAGCGCCTTAGCGATTCGGACCAGCGACGTGATCGACGGCGTCGCGCGTCCGCGCTCGACCTGCGACAGGAATGGCTTCGAGATCCCTGCCGTCGTGGCCGCTTCGTCGAGCGTGAGTTTCAGCCGCTGCCGAAGCGCGCGGATCTTGTTGCCGAGCGAAACCGCAACGAGCACCGATTCATCGGGAGGCAAGACCATGGAATAACGGACCCTCTCAATCGAAATCGGTTTGATGTCGGCAGGCCTTGTCCGACGCCATGAGGCTGCCGCCGCGACGCGAGGCTGAACGGCCCTTCGCCGCCGCGCGCACGTCGCACGCGGCGCGAAACGGGATGCCCGATTCGTGGTCGCGCGATTCTCGCTCATTTCATTCGGTTTACTAATTAACAAGACTGCCCCTTTTTCCTCGTCCAGTCAGACTTCCCTGCCTTCAGATGGCCGCAATGGCACGTGTATGCCGTACGGCGCCCATCCCGCCTCTGCCCCCTGCGTCCGCCGGCGTCGCCTTACCGCGACACGACGACCGTCCAGAGCTTCGCCAGATCCGCCGATCCGTCGGCACCCTTCACGGTGCGCAGCACCTGGACCGCGTGCGCCTTCTGGCCCGCCACGTAGTACGCCTCGCCGAGCCGCAGCCGCGCCGCATCGGGATGCTCGAGCCCGCCCTTCGCGATCGCCTGCTCCATCATCGACAGCCCCTGCGCCGCGTGGCCCGCGAACACCAGATTCATGCCGACGTCGATCGGCGCCACCGGATCGGGGGCGTCCGCGCCCGACTGCGCACGCTTCGCGGCCAGCGCCTGCAGCCGTTTCTCGCGGTCCGCCTGCGCATTCTTGCCCAGCACGCCGGATGCGAAACCCTGGTCGATCACCTGCCGGCCTTCGGCCGGCGTGCCCGCCACCAGCGCGAGCTGCGTCATCTCCATATAGGCGTCGGCCGTCGTCAGCGAGCCCGTCGCCCTGCGCAGCCGGTAGATGTCGAGGTCGAGCGACGACAGGTAACCGGGGCTGCCGCGAATCGCCGAGACCATTTCCTCCCAGTACGCGGGGCTCGGATGATAAGCCACCAGCATGGCGAGCGCGCTGCGATACGCGCCGGCATCCTTGCTCTTTTGCGCGCAGGTCGCGAGCATCTGCAACTGCCCTTCGTCGGGCGCGCGGCCGGCCTTCACCTGTGCGTCCGCGCTTGCCTTCAACTGGCTCACGACCTGGCCGCAATCGTTCGACAGGTAATACGATTGCGTGAGCAGCGTACGCATTTCCGGATCCGTGCCGCCCGCCTTCAGGTAGCGCTGCGCGATTCGGATCGCCTGCGGATAGTTCTTCTGCTGGAAGTAGATCCCCGCGAGCGCCGCCGTCGTCCGCTGTTCGTCCTCGCCCGACAGGCGCCCCGAATTCAGCACGGTTTCGTACGCCTGCGCGGCCACGCCCGTATCGCCGGCCGCCATCGCCGCTGCGCCGCGCGTCGCTTCAACCATGTAGGTTTCATACGGCGTGCGGTTGGGCACGGCGGCCGCCTGCGCGATCTTGCCGAGCGCGTCGCGATACTTGTGCGCGCGATACAGGTCCTGTGCCGCCGCCAACGGCTTCGCCACATCGGGCCGCAACGCGTCGGCCGCCCACGCCGGCCGGCCGAGCAAGCAGGCCGCACCGAGCGTCGTCAGCGCCATCATCCGTTTCCATCGTCGCTGGTTCATCGATCGACCTGTCCCGTCATTGCATGAACTGCTCGTTTCCGATCAGGCCGATCTTCGTCGCGCCCACGCGCTGCGCGGACGCCAGTACGGCCGCCACGTCCTTGTACGGCGCCAGCTTGTTCGGCCGCAGATGGATCTCCGCCTGCACGGGCTCGTGCGCGACCTGCGTCAGCTTCGCCTCGAGTACCGCGCGGTCCGGCACCGGCGCACCGTTCCACGTCGTCGTGCCGTCGAAGTCGATGTCGATCTGCACGACTTCCGGCTGTGTGGCGGGCGGCGGCGGATTGCCCACCGGCAGGTCCATCTTCACCGAATGCATCTGGATCGGGATCGTGATGATCAGCATGATCAGCAGCACCAGCATCACGTCGATCAGCGGCGTGGTGTTGATGTCGACCATCACGTCCGGCTCGCTGCCGCCCCCGCCCGAAGGCACGTTCATTCCCATCGTCTGCTCCTGTCGATGCCTGCTCCGATCCGCTGCGTCGCCGTCGATCGGCAGCGGCGCGTATGCCGTTCCCACGCAACGTTAACCACCACGCGCCGGCGGTTCCGTAATGAACGACACCTTCGCGATACCCGCGCGCTCGCACATCGTGATGACCCGGCCGATGAACTCGTAGCGCGTGTTCTGGTCGCCGCGCACGTGCACGCTCGGCTGCGGCTGCTGCTGCGACACCCCCTTCAGCTTCGCGAGCAATGCCGACGCGTCCACCCGTTGCTCGCCCCAGAAGAAATCGCCGTCGCGGTTCACCGCGATCTCGACGCTCTTCGGCGTGGTCTGCAGCGGCTGCACGACCTCATTCGGCAACTGCAGCTGGATCGTGTGCGTGACGACCGGAATCGTGATCAGGAAGATGATCAGCAACACCAGCATCACGTCGACGAGCGGCGTCGTGTTGATGTTCGCGATCACCTCGTCGCTTTCGTCCTGCCCGACGTTCATGCCCATCGCGCGCCTCCGTCAGCCGGTCAGTTCACGAGCGACGCGGCGGCCGACGGCACGCGAGCGGGACGCTTGCTGCCGGCCAGCAGCACGGTATGCAGCTGGGCGCCGAAGTTGCGCACCCGCTCCATCACCGACTTGTTGCGCCGGACCAGGAAGTTGTAGCCGAGTACGGCAGGCACCGCGACCGCGAGGCCGATCGCCGTCATGATGAGCGCCTCGCCCACCGGGCCGGCGACCTTGTCGATCGACGCCTGCCCCGCGATGCCGATCGCCGTCAGCGCGTGATAGATCCCCCAGACCGTGCCGAACAGCCCGACGAACGGCGCGGTCGAGCCGACCGTCGCGAGGAACGCGAGCCCGTCCTGCATGCGGTTCGACACGTTCGTGATCGAGCGTTCGACGGACACGTCGATCCACGTGTTGCGGTCCACTGCTTCGAGCAGCGCCTCGTCGTGATGCTCGCCCGCCTCGATCGCCGTTTCGGCGATGAAGCGGAACGGCGACGCCTCGTCGAGCAGCTTCGCGCCCTCGGCCAGCGACGCCGCGCTCCAGAGCTGCGCGTCGGCGAGTTTCGCGCGGCGGTTAGCCCGCAACTGCTCGACGAACTTCGTGATCATGATGTACCAGCTCCCCATCGACATGATCACGAGCAGGATCAGCACGAAGCGCGCGACGAAGTCGCCGTTCTTCCAGAGCGCGCCGAGCCCGTACGGATTCTCGACCGCTTCGGTCGCGGCCGGCGCCGGCGGCGGGGCCGACTCGGCGGCGGCGGGCGCTTGCGTCGACGCCGCGGCCTGTGTCGACGCGTCGGATGTCGCCGTGGCTCCGCTCGCTTGCGCGTAAGCGAGTTGCGGCGCAACGAGCCCGTCGATCGCAGCGACGGACATCAACAGGCTTGCCGCCAGCGCGGCCAGAGAACGTTTCGTCATACCCCACTCCAATTCTTTCGTTAAACTTACGATTTGAGTTCAAGCCGGTTTTCCCCGGTCCGGCTCCCGCCGGACCGCCCACTGCATCAATTCAGATTGAACGAGAACGGCACCTGGACCCGCACTGCCTGGCCTTGCGCCACGCATTTGAAGCGCTTCACGGTGTTGTAGGCCGCACGATCGAGCACCGGGTCGGCCGACTGGGCCACGCGTTCGTTCGTGATGTTCCCTTCCGCATCCACGACGAACTCGATCGTCACGTCGCCCGTGATGTTGTTTTCCTGCGCTTCCTTCGGGTACTGCATCGACGCGCGAATCGAGTCCGAATTCGGGCAGACGACCCCGACTTCGTGACTGACCGGCTTGGCCGGCGCGGGCGGTGCGATGACCGGCGCCTGCACCGCCGGCGCGGACGGCGCCGGGGCCGACTGGTGCGTGATCGTCGCCTGCTGCGGGGGCGCCTGCACCGGCACTTCGGGCGGCGGCACGAACGGCGGCGGCGGCGGCGCGAACTTCGGCGGCGGAAGCTTGACGACCGGCATCGGCGGGGGCGGCGGCGGCTTCACCGGCTCGATGATGCGGGTTTCGATCGGATGCTGGATCACCTGCACGACCTTGGTCGCGAGGCCGTTGAGCAATGCGTAGATCAGCACTGCATGCAACAGGAGGACGACCGCGATGCCGCCGAAACGGCGCACCGGATTCTGCTGCTTCTTGCCGAATTCCCGCGGACGGCCCAGCGTGGCCAGTCCGCTGTTCGAAGCAACCAGATGCTCTTCGACTTTCATGCCCACTATCCTTCCCCCAAGCGAATCGCCCAGTTTCGCGATGATGGCCGGCGCCGGAACCGGATCGGTTCCGTCTCCGCCTCAACCCGAAATTTCATTTTTAATTCAATTGGCAATCCGAATTGAAAGCATCGAATCCGGATCCTGATTTGTGCAATTTCAAGGAATCGTTTCAACCGCAACGGGATAGCCGCCCTATCCGGCGTCTACCCCGAACCAGCGCATTCAGGCAATTTTCAGCTGCGTCGACATAGTCACACTTTTCGCATGACGATTGGATCTTCGTTACACGCCGATGTCAGCCAAGCCGTTCGTCTTGGGTGCAGAAGATAGCAAGGAAAAAATTTGGGCGTCAAACTTTATTTGATAGCCGAATACAAAGTTTGGAGGCATTACTCGAATAACGAGTTAGTAAACTTCATGAATCATTTTTCATTGATTTAGTAATTGATTTGTATGGTATCGCACTCATTTAGTGACTTGTGCATAAATAATCACCAGTTTAGTGCGGCGCACCGAATTGGCCCGCTCGGTGCGCGTGTTGCCGGATGTGTTTCGTGGGCGCGCCCGGCGACGGCAGCCGATGAACCACTGCCGCGCATGCATACCGTGCGAGGCCACAGCCCACGCATGCCGGGAACGGGCTTGCATCCGCGCGAACAGGCTCTAGCCGATTCCACGGCGGCTCGGCGATGCTCGGATGGCGCTCGCATCGACCATATATCAAGGATTCCAAATCAAAAGCAATAGATCTCCCTGCTCGTCCGGTTTCCATTAAATGATTCGCACAACCAATCTAATTTTCGACTCAGGACTCCGCCGTATCAGCATGAATTCATTCCCCGCCCTCAGCGCGCACCGGCATCTCCCCCTCACCGAACCGGTGGAAAATGCCCGCGCGCATCCTTCCTCGACGAACGCCCGGCATCGCTCAGGACAGCATCATCCCCTGCATCCGGTGCGAGAAATGCGCGCGCTCGGCCGTCTCCATCAGCATCAGGAATTCGTCCTGCGTCATGTGAATCAGCGCCTCATGATCGCCGGCCTCGAAATAGACTTCCGGCTGCTGCGCGAGGTGCTCCTCGAGGAACGTCTTCATCCCGTACGCCATGCACACCGGCGGCAGCGCGCCCATGTCGCAATCCTTGAACAACTCGCGCAATTCGACCTCGCGGGCGAGCACGAGATGGCGTCCCGTCTTCACCCAGAGATCCGACAGACGCACGGCGTGCGTCGTCGGCAGCACGGCGGCGACGTAACCCTCGGCGTCCTCGAGGAGCACGGTTTTCGCGAGGCGATCGCCGGGAATATGCGCGGCGGCGGCCGTCTCCATGCTCGTATGGCTATAGGGGTGGTACACGACTTCGTACCGCGATGACTTCTGGCGCAGGCAATCCTGCAGGGTGGCTGAGACCGGCATGGCGCACCTCGTCTGGGCGAATCGGGTCAATCGGGCGAACGGCGTTCGCTCCGGATTCGTTCAGCATAGGTCGCATTTCGGCCCAATGGAAACGCTCGTGTGCGACGCCAGTCCACCCGGCCCGGCAGCCGCCGCCCTCAGTTTCCATCCGGGCCGCCCGCCCTCGCCGGCATGTGAAATCGGGCCCCGGAATACGTTTCGCAGACCCTCACTTCTGCAGACAGATTTTGGGCAGTGCGCACGTAGATGCGGTCGCGCCCGGCAATTAGCCGATGTCGAGAAACTAGACCGTTAGTTGCATTCTAGGAAGAACACCAGGATACCCGCGGGCACGCATTGTTCCGAAGCGTGCACCCCAAGGCACGCCAGCCAACCCCGTCGCCAACGGCTTTCCCGGTGCCCTATACTGAGCCGGCCGCCCACCCTCCCGCGGCGGAAACCGACTCCTGGAGCGATCATGCATTACCAGTTGATCTACGAACTCGTCGACGATTACCTGTCGCGGCGCGACGCGTTCCGTGCGGAGCATCTCGCGCTCGCGCAGGCCGCGACCGAGCGCGGCGAACTCGTGCTCGCCGGCGCGCTGGCGGAGCCGGCCGATCAGGCCGTGCTCGTGTTCGAAGGCGATTCGCCGGAAGCGGCCGAATCGTTCGCGCGCGCCGATCCGTACGTGCAGAACGGCCTCGTGAAGTCGTGGCGCGTGCGGCCGTGGCGCGTCGTGGTCGGCAAGCACGCGCCGCGTCCCGCGTGAAATCGGGCCTGCGCAAGCCCGTTATTAGCGTGAACAGGCCCTACAGCCACCCTGCCCGCTTGAAGCGCCACCACAGCGCGAGATCGGCGATGGCCATCACCGCGATGCAGCCGTAGAACCCGTATTTCAGGTGCAGCTCGGGCATGTTCGCGAAGTTCATCCCGTAGATGCCGGCGATCATCGTCGGTATCGCGAACAGCGCGGCGAACGAGCCGAGCCGCTTGGTCACCTCGTTCTCCGCGAGCGAAATCATCCCGAGGTTGACCTGGATCGCGGTGACGACCATCTCGCGGCGCCCTTCGATCGTCTTCACGATCCGCTGCAGATGGTCGTACACATCGCGGAAATAGGCCGCCATCCCGCTGCAGACCTGCGGCACGCGCCCGCCGGTGAGCTTCGCGAGCGGCTCCATCAGCGGCGCCGTGTGCTGGTACAGCAGCACGAGCCGGCGCTTCAGCGAATAGAGATCCTCGATGATCGCGCGCGACGACGCAGGCGTCGCCTTCGCGAAGATGCGATCCTCGAGTTCCTCGAGTTCGGCTCCGAGCGTTTCGAGGATCGGGAAATACCGGTCGACGACCTGGTCCATCAACGCGTAGAACACAAACGCCGACCCCTCCCGCAGCAGATGCGGCTCCCGCTCGCAGCGCTTGCGCACGTCGCGGAAATCGTGCTCGGTATGGTTGCGGATCGACAGCACGTAATTCGGACCGACGAACACGTTCAGTTCGCCGACCTTGAATTCGCCGTCATCCTCGAGTTCGACGGTATGCAGCACCGCGAACAGCGAATCGCCGTATTCCTCGATCTTCGGCCGCTGATGTCCCTTGCGGGCGTCCTCGAGCGCCAGCTCGTGCAACCCGAATTCCTCGCCCATCAGGTCGATTTCCTCGGGCGTCGGATCCTTCAGCGCGACCCATACGAAGCATTCGGGCTTCGACACGTAATCGCTGATGGCGTCGATGTCGATATCGGCCAGCTTGCGGCCGTCCTGGTAAGCAGCGCAGTTGATCAGCATGTTGTCCACGATGTTGCGGTTTGCGCATCAGTTTACCGGTTTGCTGCACGGACGGACCGGCTTGCGCGGTACGCCGATATTGGTCATGATCGTGCTGCGTGCGCCGCAGCACGCGCGTCGGGGCACGTCGACAGGTCCGCCGGGCCTGCGTTGCGCAATGCACAACGACCGTGCGCCCCCACCGTCAAGGAGACAGACCTATGTGGTATTTCTCGTGGATACTCGGCATCGGCGTGGCGCTCGGCTTCGGCATCATCAACGCGATGTGGCTGGAAGCGGAAGTGTTCTCGCGCGGCGACAAGCGCAGCGACACGTCGCGCCAGGAGGCGGGGAGCCGGTATTCGTGACGCATCTCGTGTTCTTCTGCGGTCACGCCGGCACCGGCAAGACCACGCTCGCAAAGCGGCTCATCGGGCCGCTGATGCGCGCGACCGGCGAGGCGTTCTGCCTGCTCGACAAGGACACGCTGTACGGCCGCTACAGCGCGGCCGCGATGGGCGCGCTCACGGACGATCCGAACGACCGCGACAGCCCGCTCTACCTGAAACATCTTCGCGATCCCGAATACCAGGGCCTGCTCGACACGGCCCGTGAAAATCTCGCGCTCGGCATCGGCGCACTGGTCGTCGGCCCGCTGTCGCGCGAAGTGCGCGACCGGCGCATCCTCGATCGCGCATGGCTCGGCATCGCGCCCGACGTCACGCTGACGGTCGTCTGGGTCCACACGTCGGAAGACGTCGCGCACCAGCGGATCGTCGCGCGCGCCAATCCGAACGATGCGTACAAGCTCGCGCATTGGGACGAATACCGGCAGCGCCGCTTCGTGCCGACCGGCCGCGAATGCGACGGCATCGTGATGTTCGACAACACCGCGCCGTCCGACGCAGACATCGATGCGCTGCTGCACCGCATCGTGCCGCCGCCGCAACCGGCGACGATCGTCCCGCCGCTGCCGGCCTGAGCGCGCCGCCCGCCGCCGTTCCCGCTTCTCCCAAAAAACAACGCCGGAAGCGCTGCTGCGCTCCCGGCGTCGTACGGCCCTCGTGCCGGAGATGGGCTGGCGAATCGTCTGATAACGACGGTCAGGCGACCGCGTGCACGCGCTCCATCGTGCCGCCTTCGTACAGTTTGCCGAAGCGGTTCGACAGGAACGCCTTCAACGACACCTTTTCCTGCGGGATGAAACCGCTCTGCGGCAGCTTCTTTTCGCGGAACAGATCGAGCACCGCGCACATCGCGCCGGCCGTCGTGATCTGGATCGCGCTCATGTGCATCCCGCACACGTCCTTCGCGAAGATCTTGCGCGTGAACACGTCCTGCACCAGCTGGCCGTCCTTCACGCCCGTCACCGTGACGAACACGAGCACGACGTCCTGCTTCGTCGACGGCACCGCGCGGCGCATGATCGACTTCAGCGTGTCGCGATCGGTCGACAGGCGCAGGTCTTCCAGCAGGAACTGCACGAGTTCGCGGTGGCCCGGGTAGCGCACCGACTTGTAGTCGAGCGTCTCGACCTTGCCCGACAGCGTCTCGCACAGCGTGCCGAGGCCGCCCGACGTGTTGAACGCTTCGTATTCGGTGCCGTCGAGCGAGAAGTGCTCGAGGCCTTCGAGCGGCTGCACCCACTGCTTGCGGCCGTCGCGGATCGCTTCGCACGGCTGGCAGTATTCGTTGATCAGGCCGTCGACGCTCCACGTCAGGTTGTACTTCAGCGCGTTGGTCGGATATTCGGGCAGCGCGCCGACGCGCATCTTCACGTCGCGCACTTCGCTGAAGCCGTTCACGAGCTCGTGCGCGGCGATGCCGATGAAGCCCGGCGCGAGGCCGCATTGCGGCATGAACGCGCGGTCGGAGCCGTCGGCCAGTTCGCGGATCGCATGGGTGGCGCGCACGTCCTCGGTCAGGTCGAAGTAATGAACGCCCGCGGCCTTCGCAGCGGCGGCCACGTTGACAGCGAGGTAGTAAGGCAGCGCGTTGACGAGCGCATCGAAGCCCTTCACCGCTTCGCGAATCGCATTCGCGTCGGCCGAGTCGACCCGTTGCGTCGCGATGCCTTCGCGCGATAGCTTCGCGAGCGCATCCGCGTCGCGGTCGAACGCGACGACTTCGTAGTCGCCCGTTTCGCGCAGCATGTGAGCAATGGTGTGGCCGATCAGACCTGCGCCGACGATGGCGATTTTCATGCGCTTATCTCCTGATGATGGGTTGGTGTTGTGGACGGCGTTGAGCCATGGACACAGTGTAGGGACGCTCAAAATCAGTTCCAAGACGAAGAATGATGCGAAACGACCTGTAGTTTCGACGTTATGACGATACATTTCGTCTAAACGACCAATTCATCTAAAAATCGCGTAGAGGCACTGCCGCAAACCGGCCGTTGGCGGTTGCGCATTGCGAGGACGAAAACGAGGACACACCGCGTGACATCGGACGCACGCACTGACCGTGCGTCAAGATGCAACACGCCGGTCAAAGCGGAATACGAAAGGAGATTCGGGAGAGATGCGCGAAGGGACGACCGCGGTCATCCGTGTCGATCATGAAGTACGACGAAGGCCAATACGAATGCGAGCGGAGACGTACCCGTCGTCAAGCCGAGCACCTGTGATGCACCGCTCCCTGCGCGGTGCATGCACGCGTGCCGTCATGCACGGCGCCGCGTGCAGCAACAAGTCAGCCGCCGATCGTCCCGCGATCGATCTTGCGCGACAGTATGATCGACGTCGTCGTGCGCTCGACGCCTTCGAGCGTGCCGATCTGGTCGAGCAGATCGTTGAGCCGTTCGGGCGAATCGGCGCGCAGCCAGGCGACGTAGTCATACTCGCCGCTCACCGCGCACAGCAGCTGGACTTCCGGCATCCGGTCTAGCTTGCGCAATACGTCCTTGCCGAACTTCGGCGTGAGGATGATGCCGACGTACGCATAGATGCTCGCGTCGAGCACGTCCTGCCCGAGCCGCACGCTGTACCCGGCGATCACGTTGGTGCGTTCGAGCCGCGCGATGCGCGCGACGACCGTCGTGCGCGCCACGTCGAGCTGGCGCGCGAGATCCGCGACGCTCGCGCGCGCATCGGCTTGCAGCAGCGCGACGAGCTGCCGGTCGAGATCGTCGAGTTGGTCGAGGCGGGGTGGACGCATGACGCTGGGCCGGCACGCACGTGCCGGCGGAGTGGAAAGTGACGCGATGATAGCGCCGAACGCCGGCGCGCCCAACCGGCATGGCCCGGATTCGAACCGTCGATTTCGATTCGTATCGGATGTAAGCAAGTGTCGCATTCACTGCCGCCCCGCAGGCAACGTGCTACTAATAACGACGACGCGAGAGGCGCGCCGGCGGCGATGGCCGCCGCGCCCGCTCGCAAGACACCACCCCGGAGAGCCAACCATGAAGAAAATCTCGCTCACCCTCGCCACGCTCGTCGTTGCAGCCAGCGCATTCGCGCAAACCCCGGCGCAGCCGCAAGCACCGGCCCAGGCGCCGGCCACGACGGCCGCGGCATCGGCCCCGAGCGCCGAGCAGCGCGCGGCACGCCACGAAGCGCGCACCGAGCAGCGCATCAAGTACCTGCACGACCAGTTGAAGATCACGTCGGCGCAGGAGCCGCAATGGAAGACGTTCGCCGATACGATGCGCGACAACGGCGCCACGATGGGCCGCCTCTACAGCGAACGGATGGCCAAGCACGACGTGTCCGCGCTCGACGACATCAAGCAGTATGCGGAACTGTCGCAGGCGAATGCCGACGGCGCGAAGAAGCTCGCCGACGCGTTCGCGCCGCTCTACGAGAGCTTCCCGGCCGAGCAGAAGGCGCTGGCCGACACGACCTTCCGCAGCTGGCTGCACCACGGCGGCGAGCACCACGGCAAGGGCAGGACGAAGGGCAAGGAAGGCAAGGCGGCCGCCGCGCCGGCCGCGAGCGCGCCGGCGCAGCCCTGACGCGCCCCGCCGGCGCCGTGCCGGCCCGCTCGGGCCGAACGGCGCCGCGCCGCGATCGGCGACGGCGCGTCACACGGCGCGCCGAATTCGGGATAAGCTCCCGGCTTTTCCCGCTTTCCCGCCCTTCCCCGCCATGCTCGAACTCAAGCAACTCGATCTGCGTACCGATCCGCAGGCCCGTCGTGTCGTCAAGGACGAAACCGTCGCCGTGTCCTTCGCGGACGCCGACGGCGAACTGATGAGCCTCGAAGGCCCGAACCGTTATGTGACGGGCGACGCGCTGATCACCGGCTCGACCGGCGACCGCTGGGTCGTGTCGCGCGCGCGCTTCGACGCCAAATACCTGCCCGCCGATCCGGCGCTCGCGCACGGCGCAGCGGGCGCCTACCGCAACCGGCCGGCCGTCGTGCTCGCGCGCCGGATGGACGAACCGTTTACGATCGCCCGCTCGGAAAACGGCGACACGCTGCGCGGCGTGGCCGGCGACTGGGTGATGCAATACGCGCCCGGCGACTACGGCGTCGTGCAGGCGCAGCGCTTCGCGCAGGTCTACCGCGACGCGTAACGCGTCACGCGCCGGCACGCGGCCGGCGCCACCGCTCACGCAAAGTCTTCGTCGAGCTCGAGTTCCGCGTCGCGCTCGACGGCCTCGCCGGCCGCGTGCCGTTCTTCGAGCGACCCGAGCATCGCTTCCGTATACGCATGCAGCACCGCATGGCTGCGCGCGCGCTGCATCGGCTTGAGCGCCAGATAGCGCGCGAGCGCGGCCGGCACGATCCGGATGTCGAGCGTCATCCGCTTCGGCGTCGCGCCGAACCGCATCGCCAGCCAGTGCACGGACAGGAAGCGCCCGCGCGCGTCGCTGCTTTCGGCGAAGCGCGTCTGCTCCGGAAACAGATCGCAGATCACGCGCGCGAGCGCGTCGAATTCCGCGCTCTGGCATTCGATCAGGTAGTCGTCCATTCCGTCTCTCCCGTCAGGCCGCCGCACGCGACAGCCGGCACGTCTTCACCAGCACGACCACCAGCACCGCGGTCAGCACGAAATACGCGGCCTCGACCCACGCGGCCGGCAGCACGCGCACCTGGTACAGCAGCGTCGGCGTCGCCGCGAGCGCATGCAGCACGATCGCGAGCGGCAACACGGCGATTCGGCCGGCCCGCACACCGCGCCACACCAGCACCGACAGCGCCAGTTGCACCGCGAATGCCGCGCAGCGTTCGAGCAGCAACAGCAGGATCGACTGGGCCGACAGCGTCGCGAGCATCATGTGCAGCCGCACCACGGTGTCCACCGGCAGGTCGGCCAGCTGCGTCTCGAGCTGGCCGCGGCTCGCGAGCCACGCGAGATACGACCACTGGCCCCACACGAGCACGCCGACGAACCACGCTTCGGCGCCGCCGTGACCGATCCCGTAGCCGATCCCGCGACCGTCGCCGGCCGATGCGCCGTAGCGGCGCTCCAGAAAACGCATCCCGAGATAGCGGCCGACTTCCTCGAATACGGCGGTCGCGAGCGCGCCGTATGCGACGAATGCGAGCGGCTGCGTCAGCCAGCCGTCCTCGGGCGTGTGGCTCAGCACGAGACCGTGGAACGCGCGCTCGAGAATCATCGCGAACAACGTGAAGACGGCGACGCCGACGATCGTGTCGCGGCGGTTGAGCGCAAGCGGCTTGCGCAGGATGCGGTAAAGGACGAGCGGCAGCAGCGCGATGATCAGCGTGGCGGCGATCAGCGCCGCCAGCGTGACGGGAGCGACAGTCATGTATTTCCTTGGTTCGGGGCAGCGCACCTGACGCGCCGCGTGCCCCGAATGATACTCAGCTTGCGGTCGACGCGCGCGCGATCAGCTCGCCGGGCAGCATCGCGACGCGCACGTCGCCCGCCGCGCCGTCGATCCGCTCGTGCACGAATTCGACGGCCTTGTAGCCGATTTCGTAGGTCGGCTGACGGATCGTCGTGATGCCGATCAGCTCGGCCCATTCCGGATCGTCGATCGACAGCAGCGCCGCCTGCTGCTGCCACGCGGCGCCGAAACGCGCGCGCAGATGGCGCGCGATCGCCAGCGCGACCGGTGCATTCGCGGCGAACAGTGCGGCGCGCACGCCGCGCCGGGCCGCATCGTCGAGGCGGGCATCGACGTCGGCGAGCGCCGCCGCGGCCGCGTCGGGTTCGTTCAGGTCGAGCACGATCGTCGGCGGCACCGGCAACCCGCGCGCCGCCAGCGCCGCGCGGAACGCGGTCTCGCGCACGCGCCGCGAGCTGACCCGCTCGAACGGCTGCACGACGAAATGGATCGCGTCGAAGCCGTGTTCGACCAGGTGCGCGAGCGCCGTCTCGATCGCGTCGGTATTGTCGAGGCCGATCAGGTCGGCCTCGAAGCCCTCGACCGTGCGGTCGACGAGCACGGCCGGAATGCCTGCGCCGCGCAGCGGGCGCAGCACGTCTTCGTCGGCGCCGAGCGCGTTGACGATCAGCCCTTCGACGCGGTAAGTCGTGAGCAGTTGCAGGAAGCGGCGCTCCATCTCGACTTCGTTCGCCGCGTGACAGATGAGCGGCATGTAGCCGAGCGCATGGCACGCGGCCTCGACGCCCTGCAGCACTTCGACGGTATAAGGATTGGTCAGGTCGGCGGCGAGCATGCCGAGCAGCCGGTTACGGCCGCGCTTGAGCCCGCGCGCCATCTGGTTCGGCCGGTAGTTGAGCCGCGCGATGGCCGCCTCGATCCGCTGGCGCAGATCGACGGACAGCACATGCGTCTCGCCGTTCAGATAGCGCGAAACGCTGGTCTTGCCCGTGCCGGCCTCGCGCGCGACGTCGCTGATCGTCGCCGGACGCGTCGTGGAAGGTTGCGAATCGGTCACTGTCGTGCCTCGCGACGTACGATCCGCGCCGCTTCGTGAGCAGACGGACCATTGTTGTTGGAAACGTAAGCCAACCGGCGGCCTCCCCTGTCGTGGCGCGTGGGCGCCTGCGCTGGCCCGGTGCGCTGTCGAGCCGCGCCCGCCAGCAGCGTGCTACGGCAGTCGGCCGCACCGGACCTGGCGCGGATGCCCGTCGCGCGACACCGCCGGCCGCGTGGCCGGCCGTCGATACGACGAGCGCGGGCGATCATAACGCAGCCAGCCCTCTCGCACCAAGATCATCGACTCTAATGGCGCCGGGCGGTTATCGCAGGCGGCTCAGGCATGCGCCAGCGCATCCGGATTGACGAGATTCGTGCGCAGCGTGCCGGCCAGCGCGCCGACCAGGTTCTCCGCGGCGCAACGCGCCATCGCATCGCGCGTCTCGTGCGTCGCCGAGCCGATATGCGGCAGCGCGACGACGTTCTTCATCTGCAGCAGCGGCGAATCCGCCGGCAGCGGCTCCTTCTCGAATACGTCGAGCCCCGCGCCGCGGATCGTCCCCGCGCGCAGCGCGTCGACCAGCGCGGCTTCGTCGACGACCGGCCCGCGCGACGCGTTGATCAGGATCGCGCCGCGCTTCATCTTCGCGAATTCGGGCGCGCCGATCAGGTGGCGCGTGTCGGGCGACAGCGGCACCTGCAGGCACACGAAATCCGACTGCGCGAGCAATTCGTCGAGCGTCACGCGCCGTGCGCCGTACTGCGTCTCGGCCTCCGCATGCGCGGACCGGTTCGCGTACAGCACCTGCATCCGGAAGCCGAGCGCCGCGCGGCGCGCGACCGCGCCGCCGATCCGCCCGAGCCCGACGATGCCGAGCGTCTTGCCCTGCACGTCGGTGCCGTACAGGTCCGGGCCGATGCTGCGATGCCAGTGGCCGGCCTTCACCCACTCGGCCAGCTCGACCACGCGGCGAGCGGAGGCTAGGATCAGCGAAAACACCGTATCGGCCGTCGACTCGGTCAGCACGTCCGGCGTATGCGCGAGCACGATGCCGCGCCGCGTGAGATCGGCGACGTCGAAGTTGTCGTAGCCGACCGAGATCGTCGACCACGCCTTCAGCCGCGGCGCGCGATCGAGCATCTGCGGCGTGACCTTCAGGCTCGCGCCGATCGCGCCGTCTGCGTCGCCCAGCGCGGCGGCGAGTGCGTCGGCGCCGTCGGCCTGCACGACGTCCGCATGCTCGCGCAGGTACGCGAGAACGTCATCGGGCAGCGGCTTGTACGCGACGATACGGGGCTTCATCGTTTCATTTTCCTTGCAGCGGCGCGGCGAGCGGATGCGCATCGCGCGCCTGGGGTTTGACGGACAGCGTGAGGATCACCGCGGCGACGAGCGCGGCGCTCATGAATGCGTACGACGCGACGGGCGACCCGGTCGCGCCGTTCAGGTAGCCGACGAAATACGAGCCGACGAACGAGCCGAGCGCGCCCATGCTGTTGATCAGCGCCATCGCGCCGCCGGCGACGTTCCTCGGCAGCAGTTCCGGCACGATCGCGAAGAACGGGCCGTACGGCGCATACATCGCGGCGCCCGCGACGACCAGCAGCGCATACGAGATCCAGAAATGCGACGAGCCGAGCGCGTACGACGCGGCGAACGCGGCCGCGCCGACCAGCAGGAACGGCCACACGAAACCACGACGCGAACCGACCTTGTCGGACGCCCACGACGCGGCGAGCATCGCGATCGTCGCCGCGAGGTACGGCAGCGCGGACAGCCAGCCGGTCGCGACCATCCCGAGGTCGGAGCCGTTCTTCACGATCGACGGCAGCCACAGCACGAAGCCGTACACGCCGATGCTCCAGCAGAAATACTGCGCGCACAGCTTGATCACGGCCGGCGAGCGGAACGCCTCGCCATAGTTGCGCACCGGCTTGATCGCCGCCTGCTCGGCCGCGAGCGCGGCGTCGAGATCGCGCTTTTCCTGGGCGCTGAGCCACGGCGAATCGGCCGGCTTGTCCTGCACGAGCACCCACCAGCACACGGCCCAGATGATGGCCGGCACGCCTTCGGCGATGAACATGTGGCGCCAGCCGAATTCATGCACGAGATAACCGGACACGATCGACATCCACAGCACGGTGACCGGGTTGCCGAGGATCAGGAACGTGTTCGCGCGCGAGCGTTCGTTCTTCGTGAACCAGTTGCTGATGTAGATCAGCATCGCCGGCATCACGGCCGCCTCGACGATGCCGAGCACGAAGCGGATCGCCATCAGCGACGGAATGTTGCTGACCACGCCGGTCAGCGCCGCGCAGCCGCCCCACAGCACGAGGCTGACGAACACGAGCTTCTTCACGCTGCGGCGTTCCGCGTAGATCGCGCCGGGGATCTGGAAGAAGAAATAGCCGAGGAAGAACAGCGCGCCGATCAGCGACGACAGGCCCTTGCTGATGCCGAGATCCTGGTTGATGCCGGCTGCGGCCGCGAACCCGTAGTTCGCGCGATCGAGGTAGGCGAGGCTGTACGTGATGAAGACGATCGGCATGATCGTCCACCAGCGTCGAGCTGCGAGATTGGCTGCCATCAGAGTGTCTCCTGAGTAGACCGGCATCGGCGCATCGTTGCGTCGTCCGGTCTCATGCAAAACCGTGCATGAAGCACGAAATGGATCCGCGGATTGTGCCGTGTCCGGCCTCTCATTGCGCGGTGACGGTTTCCTCTAAGCGATCGGCGCGATTGCTGACCTTTTCGAGCCGGTCGAGCGCATCGCGCGTCGGCAATCCTTCCGAATCGCCGATCACCTGGATCGCGAGCGCACCGATCCGGTTGCCGCGCGCGACCGCCTGCTCGACGCTGCGCCCTTCGAGCAGCGCGCTGACCACGCCGACCGCGAAGCCGTCGCCGGCGCCGACCGTATCGACGACCTTCTCGACGCGCTCGCCGGCGACCGTGCCTTCGCGGCCGTCGGCCGTGCGGAAATACGCGCCTTGTTCGCCGAGCTTGATCACGACGCCGCGCGCGCCCTGCGCGAGATAGAAGCCCGCGATGTCGGCCGGCGTATCGTGCCCGGTGAGCTGCCGCCCTTCGGCGAGGCCCGGCAGCACCCAGTCGGCGAGCGTCGCGAGCGCATTCAGCGTCTTCGCCATCACGTCGGCGGACGGCCACAGCGTCGGGCGCAGGTTCGGGTCGAACGAGATCGTCTTGCCGGCCGCCCGCATTTCGCGCGCGAGCCGGAACGCGAGTTCGCACGACGTCGCCGAGATCGCCGGCGCGACGCCGGTCAGGTGCAGGTGGCGCGCGCCGAGCACGTAGTCGGCCACGTAGTCGTCGCACGACAGGTGGCTCGCCGCCGAACCCTTGCGGAAATATTCGACGGTCGGGTCGCTGCCGTCGTCGTTGCGCGACTTCAGCTGGAAACCGGTCGGGTAGCGCGGGTCGACGGTCACGCACGACGCGTCGATGCCCTCGCGCGCCAGCGTGTCGAGCACGTAGCGGCCGAACGAATCGCTACCGACCCGGCTCATCCAGCCGACCCGGAAGCCGAGCCGCGACAGCCCGATCGCGACATTGAGATCGGCGCCGGCGATCCGCTTCGCGAATTGCCCGGCGTGCGCGAGGTGGCCGGGCTCCGTCGCGACGAACATCGCCATCGCTTCGCCATAGGTCACGACATCGAGTGCTGCTTTCATGACTGAACTCCTCAGGATCCTTCCGCGGTCACGCGGTTGCAAGCCACGCGACGCGCCGGCACGCATCGCCGGCCAGGTCGGCCGCGTCGAACGGAAACTCGATGCCGCGCGGCGCATGCTGCGGCAGCGCCGCGAGCACGCCGGTCACGAGCGGATCGTTCGGCGCCGGCGCGACGGCGAACCGGCGCGCGCCCTCGCCTTCGGTGGCCTTGCAATGAATGTATTCCACATGCGGCGCGAGCACCTGTGCGCAGTCGAGCGGCGCTTCGCCGCGCCACTGCCAGTTGCCGATGTCGAACGTCATGCCGAGCGCATCGCGCATGCCGGCATCGGCGAGCGCATCGAACAGCCCACGGAACTGCGCGAACGCGCCGCCGACCTCGAGCTGGCCGTTCTCGACCACCACGCGGGCCTGCGCGCCGCGCGACAGCGCGACGATTGCGGCCGCGTGCGCGTCGCCGGCGAAGCCCCCGAGCTGGAATTTCACGAAGCGTGCGCCGAGCGCATCGGCTTGCGCGAGCCCGTCGCGCAATGCGTCGGCATCGAGCGCGCCCGTTTCCGTATACAGCGAGTCCGGCGTCGAATAGACCGACCACAGCCCGTGGCCGGCGATCTGCGCGCCGAGCGCGGCCAGCGCGCCGGGCGCCGTGTCGTCGTCCGACGCGAACAGTTCGCGCCGCACCTCGAAACCGGTCGCGCCGGATGCCGCCACGGTCGCGATGAATGCCCTGTGGCCCTCCTGGCGCACCCGGTCCATCCCGAATGCGCTCGCCACGATCACGATGTCTGCCATGTTGCCCTTTTTCACCGGAATGGAACCGGTTCCATTTGCTTGAGACGGATGGTGCGCTTCGCCTCGGACGCACGCCATAGAGGAAATCCCTAACGCTCCGTTATCGCACGAATGCGCGCCGCGCCCGCGTGCAACGCATGTTCCCGGCGCAACTTCGGTCGACTACGCGAGGCGCTGCGCGAGACTCATTTCGAGGAATTGCGCGGCGAGCCGCGACGGCGCGCCGCCATGCGGGACGAGAATGGAGAAATGCCGCGTGAGCGGTGCGGGCGCCAGCGAGCGCAGCACGAGCGCCGCATCGTCGTGACGCAGCGACATCGCGGACACGAACCCGACGCCCATCCCCGCGCGCACGGCCTCCTTCACGGCCTCGACCCCGGCGATCTCGAACGCGACGCGCATCGGCGCGCCGCCATGTGCGAACGCGCGCTCGACGAGCTGCCGTACGGCGGAGCCCGCCTCGCGCAGCACGAGCGGATGCGCGGCGAGCGCGTCGAGCGTCACGCCCGCGTCGTAGCCGGGCGCCGCGAGCGGATGGCCGGCCGGCACGATCGCGACGATCTCGTCCTCGTGCCACGCGTGCACGGCCGTACCGGGCGGCAGCGCCTCGCCGGGCGGCCCTTCGATCAGCGCGAGGTCGAGCGACGGCAGCGCCGCGACCACGTCGGCCGTGTTGCCGCTCATCGTCTGGATCGCCACGCGCGGCGCGCGCGGCTGGAACGCCGCGATCAGGTATGGCAGCAGGTAGCTCGCGGGCGTCGTGCTCGCGCCGATGCGCAGCGTGCCGGCTTCCAGCCCGCGCACCGCGTCGCGAAACGCACGCGCCTGCGCGAACGTGTCGCGCTGCGCGTTCGCGTACTGCGCGAGCTGTTCGCCGACCGGCGTCAGGCGGATGCCGCGGCCGTCGCGCTGGTACAGCGGCTCGCCGAACTCGTCCTGCAGCAGCCGCAACTGGCCCGATACGGCCGGCTGCGACAGATGCAGCGCCACGGCGGCGCGGCTGATGTTCAGATGCTCGGCGACGGCGGCGAACGTTATCAGTTGATCCGGGGTCATGGGGACGAATTATCGGCTTTCCGGATAGTTTACGTCACAAATCACAATTTTTCATATCGATATAACGAAATTAGGATTACACCATCGCCACACGCTCCATCACGGTGCTTCCATGTCCACTGCTCCGACTCCCTCTCTCAGCCACGCCGCGCCGTCGATGCGCGGCCAGTTGAACGGCGTGCTGTTCGTCGCGCTGTTCGCCGCCGCCGTCACGAGCCTGTCCGAGCTTCCCGCGATCGCGGGGCTCGGCCTGTCGCCGCTGATCGTCGGCATCGTCGCCGGCGCGTTGTACGGCAACGCGCTGCGCGACGGCATGCCGGCCAGCTGGGCGGCCGGCGTCAATTTCTCCGCCCGCAAGCTGCTGCGCATCGCGGTCGCGTTCTTCGGCTTGCGCGTGAGCCTGCAGGAAATCGCGCAGGTCGGGTTGCCGGGCCTCGCGGTATCGGTGCTGGTCGTCGTCAGCACGCTCGCGATCGGCACCTGGGTCGGCATGAAGCTGATGAAGCTCGACCGCGACGCCGCGCTGCTGACCGCCGCCGGCAGCGCGATCTGCGGCGCGGCCGCCGTGCTCGCGTTCGAATCGACGCTGCAGTCGAAACCGCACCAGAGCGCGATGGCCGTGGGCAGCGTCGTGCTGTTCGGCACGCTGTCGATGTTCCTGTATCCGCTCGCCTATCACGCCGGGCTGCTGAACCTCGATCCGGCCGGCCTCGGTCTGTTCTTCGGCGGCACGATCCACGAAGTCGCCCAGGTGGTCGGCGCGGCGAGCGACATCAGCCCGCAGGTCGCGCACGTCGCGACGATCGTGAAGATGACGCGCGTGATGCTGCTGGTGCCGGTGCTGCTGGCCCTCGGCTGGTGGCTCGCCCGTTCGGCGCGCTCGGCGCACGACGCGGCCGGCGGCACGCACGGCAAGCGCAAGGTGGCGGTGCCGTGGTTCGCGCTCGGCTTCCTCGGCTTCGTGATCGTCAATTCGCTGAACGTGCTGCCCGCGGACGTCACGCATACGCTGAACGTGCTCGACACCTTCGCGTTGACGATGGCCATGACCGCGCTCGGCATCGAGACGCGCGTCGCGCAGATCCGCGCGGCCGGCCCGCGCGCGCTGATGACCGGCCTGATCCTGTACGTGTGGCTGATCGCCGGCGGCTACGCGATCACCTGGGCCGTGCAGCACTGGCTTGGCTGAGCCGCACGTCCGCGACGGCTCGCGCGCCGCGCCCTACGGGAAGCCCGACGGGGAAGTCCCGCGGGCGCGGCGCAGTGCTATGCTTCGCGTCGTTTTCCATCGCCCCCTTTCAGCCGTGCTCTCGTTCCTGCTGAAGCTGCGCACTCGCGCGCGAACGCTGCTCCGCCTGTCGGACGCCCATACGATGCTGATCTGGTCGGCCATCGTCGGCGTCGGCGGCGCCTTTGCCACGATGGCGTTCCGCGAAGGCATCGACCTGATGCAGCGCCTGATCTCGGGGCACAGCGGCAGCTTCGTGCAGATGGCGAAGAGCCTGCCGTGGTACGTGCGATTCTGGATGCCGGCCGCGGGCGGCTTCCTCGCCGGCTGCGTGCTGCTGCTCGCGACGCGCGGCGACAAGGCGGCCGCCAAGACCGACTACATGGAATCGGTCGCGCTCGGCAACGGCGTCGTGCCGGTGCGGCAGAGCCTGTGGCGCAGCGTGTCGTCGCTGCTGACGATCGGCAGCGGCGGCTCGATCGGCCGCGAAGGCCCGATGGTGCAGCTCGCGGCGCTCGCCGCGTCGCTCGTCGGCCGCTTCGCGCACTTCGACCCGCCGCGCCTGCGTCTGCTGGTCGCGTGCGGGGCCGCGGCCGGCATTACGTCCGCGTACAACGCGCCGATCGCCGGCGCGTTCTTCGTGTCGGAGATCGTGCTCGGCACGATCGCGATGGAGAGCTTCGGGCCGATGGTCGTCGCGTCGGTCGTCGCGAACATCGTGATGCGCGAATTCGCCGGCTACCGGCCGCCGTACGAGATGCCGGTGTTTCCGGCCGTGACGGGCGCCGAGGTGCTGCCGTTCGTCGTGCTCGGCGCGCTGTGCGGCGTGCTCGCGCCGCAGTTCCTGCATCTGCTCGACGCGTCGAAGACGCAGTTCAAGCGACTGCCGGTGCCGCTGCCCGTGCGGCTCGCGCTCGGCGGCCTCGTGGTCGGCGTGATCTCGGTGTGGATTCCGGACGTGTGGGGCAACGGCTACAGCGTCGTGAACCACATCCTCCATTCGCCGTGGACCTGGCAGGCGCTCGTCGCGGTCCTCGTGTTCAAGGTGATCGCGACCGCCGCGACGGCCGGCTCGGGCGCGATCGGCGGCGTGTTCACGCCGACGCTGTTCGTCGGCGCGGTGTTCGGCTCGCTGTTCGGGCTCGCGATGGACGCGCTGTGGCCGGGCCATACGTCCGCGTATTTCGCGTACGCGATCGTCGGGATGGGCGCGTTCATGGCGGGCGCCACGCAGGCGCCGCTGATGGCGATCCTGATGATCTTCGAAATGACGCTGAGTTATCAGGTCGTGCTGCCGCTGCTGGTGTCGTGCGTGTTCGCGTATTTCGTCGCGCGCGCGACGGGCACGACGTCGATGTACGACATCACGCAGCACCACTACCAGGACGCGCAGGAGCGGCAGCGGCTGCGCACCACGCAGATGCGCGAGCTGATCCAGCCCGCGCAGACCGTCGTGCCGCTCACCGCCAGCGTCGCCGACATGACGCGCGTGTTTCTCGAATATCCGGTGAAATATCTGTACGTGACCGACGACGCCGGGCGCTTTCGCGGCGCGGTCGCGCTGAAGGACATCACGTCCGATTTGCTCGACAAGCGCGACACGACCGACAAGACAGCCGCGCACTACGCGCATACGCCGTTTCCGCTGCTCACGCCCGACATGCCGCTCGCGACCGCGCTCGAGCGCTTCATGGCGTTCCAGGGCGAGCGGCTGCCGGTGATCGAGAGCGAAGCCGAGCCGACGCTCGCGGGCGTCGTCTACAAGACGTCGCTGCTCGACGCGTACCGGCGGATGACCGGCGAGCGCTGACGCGCACCGCCCGCGCCGCCTGCCGTGTTCAGTCCGGCGCGCGCCCCAGCACGACCCGCGCGAAGAACCCCGCGAGCACCGATTCGGCCACGTCGACCGATACGTGCTGCGGATCGGCCGTGTAGTACGACTGCACGCCGTCGCACAGGCACATCAGCCCGAACGCGAGCGTGTCGGCCGGCAGCAGCAGCGGCGTGCCCGAACGCTCGGCGAAGCGCTCGATGAATTCGGCCATCTGCACGCGCTTGCCGTGCAGGAACTGGTTGAAGCGCACGCGGAACTTCGCGTCGCGCGCCGCCTGCAGCTTCGCCTCGCCCCACAGCAGCGAGTATTCGTCGTCGCGAAACAGCGTCCGGTAATACGCGAGCGCCATCGATTCCATCTGCTCGCGCGTGCCGCCCCCTTCGAAAATCGCCTCGAAGTCGGCCCGCACCTCCTCGTGATTGCGCTCCAGCAGTTCCAGCAGCAGGTCGGACTTGCTGCGGAAATTCGAGTAGAACGCGCCGCGCGTATAGCCGGCCGCCGCTGCGATGTCCTCGACGCTCGCGGCCACATAGCCTTTCTTCAGAAAAATGCGATGCGCGGCTTTCAGCAGACGCTCGCGCGTCTGGTCCCTGCTCTGCTCGCGAGTTAAGCGCTGTGGTTTCATGCCGCGCAGTCTAGCATCTCTTCCCTTTCGGATTCATCTTTGCATTCAGATACAGGTGTGTATTAGAATCCGCCACAGTTTCCGAAGATGTCGTTCGTCTGTCCGTGTGCGCCGCTGCCGGCGCCACTTGGGGCAAGCGCCCGCCGCGCTTGCCGGCCTCGTTCCGCTCCACCTCACCTGGGGGTTTCGTGAATCGCTCCGGTTCCCGCGCCGCGCTGCTGATCGGCGCCGCGCTCGTCCTTGCCGCCTGTCATCCGAAAGAATCCGCGCCGCCCGCCCCGCGCCCCGTCGTCGCGCTGCCCGCGCGGGCCGACACCGTCGCGGCCGCACGCACGCTGCCCGGCGACATCCAGCCGCGCTATGCGACCCCGCTGTCGTTCCGCATCGCCGGCAAGATCATCGAGCGCCGGGTGCGGCTCGGCGATACGGTGAAGGTCGGCCAGGTCGTCGCGCTGCTCGATCCGTCCGACGTCGAGAAGAACGCGGCGAGCGCGCAGGCGCAATTCGATGCCGCGTCGCACAGCCTCGCGTTCGCGAAACAGCAGCTCGACCGCGATCGCGCGCAGGCCCGCGAAAACCTGATCGCGACCGCGCAGCTCGAGCAGACGCAGAACAGCTACACGTCGGCGCTCGCGCAGCGCGACCAGGCGCAGCAGCAGCTCGCGCTCGCGAAGAACCAGCTCCGCTACGCGACGCTCGTCGCCGACCATGCGGGCACCATCACCGCCGAACAGGCCGACACCGGCCAGAACGTGTCGGCCGGCCAGCCGGTCTACCAGCTCGCGTGGTCGGGCGACGTCGACGTCGTCAGCGACGTGCCCGAGGCCGCGCTCGCGTCGCTCGCGCCCGGTCATGCCGCCACCGTCACGCTGCCGTCGCTGCCGGGCCGCCAGTTCGCCGCGAAGGTGCGCGAAATCGCGCCGGCCGCCGATCCGCAAAGCCGCACCTACCGCGTGAAGCTCACGCTGGGCGCGCCCGATCCGGCGATCCGGCTCGGGATGACCGCGGACGTCGCGTTCGACGGCGCGCCGGCCGCGGGCGATACGCAGCCGATCACGCTGCCCGCGACCGCGCTGTTCCACGACGGCGCGCAACCGGCCGTGTGGGTCGTGCGCACGAAGGACGACACGCTCGAACTGCGCCGCGTCGACGTCGCGCGCTTCAACGAGCGCACGGTCACCGTGTCGCACGGGCTGCAGCCGGGCGAGCGCGTCGTGCTGCAGGGCGTGCATACGGTCAGCGCGGGCGAGAAGGTGCGCGCGATCGCGCCGCTGCATCCGGAGGACTTCGCATCGTGAGCGTCTCCCACGAAGAAGGCCGCTTCAACTTGTCCGCATGGGCGCTGCGCCACCAGGCGCTGGTCGTCTACCTGATCGCGCTCGCGACGCTCGCGGGCATCCTCGCTTACACGCGGCTCGCGCAATCCGAAGACCCGCCGTTCACGTTCCGCGTGATGGTGATCCGCACCTTCTGGCCGGGCGCGAGCGCGCGGCAGGTGCAGGAACAGGTGACCGACCGGATCGGCCGCAAGCTGCAGGAAACGCCGGCCATCGACTTCCTGCGCAGCTATTCGCGCCCCGGAGAGTCGCTGATCTTCTTCACGATGAAGGATTCGGCGCCCGTGAAGGACGTGCCCGAAACCTGGTACCAGATCCGCAAGAAAGTCGGCGACATCGGCTACACGCTGCCGCCCGGCGTGCAGGGCCCGTTCTTCAACGACGAATTCGGCGACGTCTACACCAACATCTGGACGCTCGAGGGCGACGGCTTCACGCCCGCGCAACTGCACGACTACGCGGACCAGTTGCGCACCGTGCTGCTGCGCGTGCCGGGCGTCGGCAAGGTCGATTATTTCGGCGACCCCGACCAGCGGATCTTCATCGAGGTCAACAACGCGCAGCTCACGCGCCTCGGCATCTCGCCCCAGCAGCTCGGCCAGGCGATCAACGCGCAGAACGACATCTCGTCGACCGGCGTGCTGACGACCGCGGACGATCGCGTGTTCGTGCGGCCGAGCGGCCAGTTCGACAACGTCGACGCGATCGCGAATACGCTGATCCGCATCAACGGCCGCACGTTCCGGCTCGGCGATCTCGCGACTGTGAAACGCGGGTACGACGATCCGCAAGTCACGCAAATGCGTACGGCCGGTCCAGGCACCAACGGCCACGCCGTGCTCGGCATCGGCGTGACGATGCAGCCGGGCGGCGACGTGATCCGGCTCGGCAAGGCGCTCGACGCCGAATCGAAGGATTTGCAGGCGCAACTGCCGGCCGGACTGAAGCTGACCGAGGTGTCGAGCATGCCGCACGCGGTCTCGCATTCGGTCGACGACTTCCTCGAAGCCGTCGCCGAAGCGGTCGCGATCGTGCTGGTCGTGAGCCTCGTGTCGCTCGGGCTGCGCACCGGGATGGTCGTCGTGATCTCGATCCCGGTCGTGCTCGCGGTCACCGCGCTGTTCATGTACCTGTTCGACATCGGGCTGCACAAGGTGTCGCTCGGCACGCTCGTGCTCGCGCTCGGGCTGCTCGTCGACGACGCGATCATCGCGGTCGAGATGATGGCCGTGAAGCTCGAACAGGGCTACACCCGCGCGCGCGCCGCCGCGTTCGCGTACACCAGCACCGCGTTCCCGATGCTGACCGGCACGCTTGTCACGGTGTCGGGCTTCCTGCCGATCGCGCTCGCGAAATCGAGCACCGGCGAATACACGCGCTCGATCTTCGAGGTATCGGCGATCGCGCTGATCGCGTCGTGGTTCGCGGCCGTCGTGCTGATCCCGCTGCTGGGCTTCCACATGCTGCCCGAGCGCAAGCGGCACGCGCACGAGGCGCACCTGCCCGATGATCACGAGCACGACATCTACGACACCCGCTTCTACCGGCGGCTGCGCGGCTGGATCGACTGGTGCATCGAGCGGCGCTTCGTCGTGCTGCTGATCACGGGCGTGCTGTTCGTCGTCGCGATGATGGGCTTCTCGCTCGTGCCGCAGCAGTTCTTCCCGAGCTCCGACCGGCCCGAGCTGCTGGTCGACCTGCGGCTGCCCGAAGGCGCGTCGTTCGCGGCGACGCTGCGCGAGACGGAGCGCCTCGAGAAAGCGATCGACAAGCGGCCCGAGATCGACCATGCGGTGAACTTCGTCGGCAGCGGCGCGCCGCGCTTCTATTTGCCGCTCGACCAGCAGTTGCAACTGCCGAACTTCGCGCAGTTCGTGATCACCGCGAAATCGGTCGAGGATCGCGAGAAGCTCGCGACCTGGCTCGAAACCACGCTGCGCGACACATTTCCTGCCGTGCGCTGGCGCCTGTCGCGGCTCGAGAACGGCCCGCCGGTCGGCTATCCGGTGCAGTTCCGCGTGAGCGGCGACAGCATCGCGACAGTCCGCTCGATCGCCGAGAAGGTCGCGGCGACGATGCGCGGCGATGCGCGCACGGTCAACGTGCAGTTCGACTGGGACGAGCCGGCCGAGCGCTCGGTGCGCTTCGAGCTCGACCAGAAGAAGGCGCGCGAGCTGAACGTCACGTCGCAGGACGTGTCGAGCTTCCTCGCGATGACGCTGTCCGGCACGACCGTCACGCAGTATCGCGAGCGCGACAAGCTGATCGCCGTCGACCTGCGCGCGCCGCGCGCCGACCGCGTCGATCCGGCGAAGCTCGCGGGCCTCGCGCTGCCGACGCCGAACGGCCCCGTGCCGCTCGGCTCGCTCGGCCGCTTCACGCCGACGCTCGAATACGGCGTCGTGTGGGAGCGCGACCGTCAGCCGACCATCACCGTGCAGTCGGACGTGCGCGCCGGCGCCCAGGGCATCGACGTCACGCATGCGGTCGACGCGAAGCTGAACCCGCTGCGCGCGCAACTGCCGGTCGGCTATCAGATCAACATCGGCGGCTCGGTCGAGGAAAGCGCGAAGGCGCAGGCGTCGATCAACGCGCAGATGCCGCTGATGGCGATCGCCGTGTTCACGCTGCTGATGATCCAGTTGCAGAGCTTCTCGCGCGTGCTGATGGTCGTGCTGACCGCGCCGCTCGGGCTGATCGGCGTGGCCGCGACGCTGCTGCTGTTCGGCCAGCCGTTCGGCTTCGTCGCGATGCTCGGCGTGATCGCGATGTTCGGGATCATCATGCGCAACTCGGTGATCCTGGTCGACCAGATCGAGCAGGACATCGCGGCCGGCCACGGCCGCGTCGACGCGATCATCGGCGCGACCGTGCGGCGCTTCCGCCCGATCACGCTGACGGCCGCGGCCGCGGTGCTCGCGCTGATCCCGCTGCTGCGCTCGAACTTCTTCGGGCCGATGGCGACCGCGCTGATGGGCGGCATCACGAGCGCGACCGTGCTGACGCTGTTCTACCTGCCTGCGCTGTACGCGACGTGGTTCCGCGTGAAGCGCGACGAACGCGACCCGCAGGACGGCCCGCCGCCAGGCGGCACGCCTGCCGCGCCGTCGGGGGCCTGACCATGGATCGATCGATGACCCTGAAAAAGAACGCCGTGCGGGTGCTCGCCGCGGCGAGCGTCGCCGGCCCGCTCGCGGGCTGCGCGTGGTTCGCGCCGAGCGGCGAGCCGCCCGCGATGCCGTCGCCCGCGCACTACGGCGCCGCGCCGCAAGTCCAGCAGACGGTGTCCGCACAAGGCGTCGCGCAACAGTTCGAGGTCGGCGCGCAGCCGGTGCCGGACTGGTGGAAACAGTACCGTTCCGATGCGCTGAACGCGCTCGTCGACGAAGGGCTGCGCAACAGCCCGACGCTGAGCGCGGCGTCGCATTCGCTGAATGCGGCGCGCGAGCAGTTGCGCGGACAGATCGGCAGCTCGATGCTGCCGTCGATCGACGCGGTCGGCCAGGCCACGCGCCAGCGCGCGCTCGGCGTGCCGATTCCCGCGCTCGGCGCACCGACGCTGCTGTACGACACGTTCGTCGGGCAACTGCAGGCGAGCTACACGGTCGACCTGTTCGGCGTGTCGCGCTTCGCGAACCGCGCGCTCGCGAAACGCGTCGACGTCAGCGCGTTCCAGCTCGAATCCGCGCGGCGCGCGCTGGCCGCGAACATCGTGACCGCGTCGATCACCGTATCGGTGCTCAATGCGCAGATCGACACGACCGAGCGACTCGTCGCGCTCGCGAACGACCAGGCGCACGACGCCGAGCGCCGCCATGCGCTCGGTTCGGCCTCGCGCAGCGACGCGCTGAACGCCCGGCAAAGCGCCGACACGTTCGCGGCAAGCCTGCCCGCGCTGCGCCAGCAGCGCGACTCGGCGCGCCACGCGCTCGCCGTGCTGGTCGGCCGTACGCCCGACCGGCCGCCGGCCGATCTCGCGCTCGCCGATCTGCATCTGCCCGAGCAGGTGCCCGTCGTCGTGCCGTCGGACCTGCTGCAAAGCCGCCCGGACATCCAGGCCGCCGACGCGGGGCTGAAGGCCGCCGCCGCCGAAGTGGGCCTCGCGACCGCGCAAATGTTTCCGCAACTGTCGCTGTCGGCGGCGATGGGCAAAGGCGGCTTCAGCTGGCCGGCGATGCTGTCGGGCGCCGGCGCGATCTGGAACGTCGGCGCGTCGCTGAGCCAGCCGATCTTCCACGGCGGCGCGCTGCTCGCGCAGCGCCGCGCGGCGAAGGCAACCTACGAGGCCGCGGTCGACCAGTACAAGCAGGCGGTGCTCGGCGCGTTCCAGAACGTCGCCGATTCGCTCGCGGCGCTCGAGCACGACGCCGAGGCGCTCGATGCGACGTCGCGCGCCGCGCTGTCCGCGCGTGGCGCGTACGACGACGCGGCCGCCCGCGTGCGGCTCGGCGCGCTGCCGCCGTCGGCCGCGCGCGCGAGCGAGTTGCAGTACCGCAATGCGCGGCTCGACGAGATTCGCGCGACCGGCGCACGGTTCGCGGATACCGCGCGGCTTTACCAGGCGATGGGCACGCCGCCGGCCGACAACGGCGACACGTCCGGTAAAAGCGGCCACGCCGCCGGCGACGGCACGACCGGCACGCAAGCACGCGCCGCCGCGCCCGACCCCGCTCCTTCGGCGCAATAACCGCCATACCCCCCTCCGATCGAACGTGCGTGCGGCGCCCCGCCACGCGCGTTCGATCGCCGATCTTCCGCTTGACCCTCACGTAGCGTAACGTTCGAGACTCCAGTGTGCGCACCGAACGGAGGAACGAATGCGGCTGAAAGTGGGAGACCTGGCGAAACGCAGCGGGTTGACCGTCCGCACGCTTCATCACTATCACGCAATCGGTCTGCTGAAGCCTTCGGCGCGCGCCGACAACGGCTACCGGCTGTACGACCGCGACGACGTCGCCCGGCTCCACCAGATCCAGGCCCTGCGTCGCTTCGGACTGTCGCTCGCCGAAATCGGCGATTACCTGAACCGGCCCGGCACGCCGCTCGTCGATCTCGTCGCGAAGCAGATCGCGTCGCTCGACCGCCAGCTCGCGCAAACCGCGCAGTTGCGCGAGCGGCTCGCGAGCCTGCATGCGCAGCTCGCGGCGGGCACCGAGCCGGAACTGGCCGATTGGCTCACCACACTGGAGTTGATGACCGTGTACGACAAATATTTCTCCGAGGAAGAACTCGCGCGCCTGCCGATGTACCAGAAGAGCCAGGCCGGCGACGCGGAATGGATCGCGCTCGTCGACGAGGTCCGTACGCTGCACGAGGCGGGTGTGCCCGCCGAGGACGAGCGCGTACGTGCGCTTGCCGCGCGCTGGATGGCGCTGCTGGTACGCGACACGAACAACGATCCGCGGCTGCTTGCGAAGCTGAATCTGATGCATGAGCAGGAGCCGTCGATGCAGTCGAAGATCGGCATTTCGACGGCGTTGCGCGACTATGTGCTGCTCGCATCGTCTGAAACGAAGATGCGGCTCTTCGAGAAGTACCTCACGCCGGACGAGAGCCGCTTCATGCGCGCGCACTACCGTCAACGGGCGATGGAATGGCCGCAACTGATGGCCGACGTGCGCGACGCGGTCGATGCGGGCACGCGGCCCGATTCGCCGCAAGGCCGCGCGCTGGCGCAGCGCTGGCTCGAGCTGTTCTGCAGCTACGCGGGCCACGATCCGGCCACGCACGCGAAATTCCGCCGCGCGCTGATGAACGAGCCGGCGCTGACGAAGGATTCGTGGACCGACGACACGCTGCTCGGTTTCATGCGCGAGGCGATGGCGCAGTTGGCGCCGGCGCGCTGATCGCGTGATTCGCGGGCGGCAAGCGGGGTTCCCGTGTACCGCCCGTTTCACCATTGGCAGCCGGTATCTCACGCCCGACGGCCAAGCATCCGCCTAGTCGTTGCGCATGCTGATCCCGCGCCAGCGCTTCATCATGTAACGTAGAAACGCGGGCTGCGCCTTCAGGTCTGCGTTCGGCACGGGCGCCGCGCCCCCGTCGACGAACTTGCCGTTGACCGTGACGATCTCCTCGCCACGAAGCACGTATTTCGTCCCTGCGTCGATCAGGAAGTACTTGACCTGATCGGCGCTCACGTCGCCGCGGCAACCGATCTTGTACGCGAACAGGAACTGCTTGCGGCCGTTGCCGAGCAGGTCGCGCATTTCGATCGACTTCGGCACGACGTCGAGAATCACGTCGACCGGGCATGCCTTCACGTAGTCGCGCACTGCCCAGTCGGGGCGGCCGTCGAGCGTCGCGGACACCTTGAGTTCGACGTCGTCGCCGGACGCGGTTCTGGCGAGCGTCACCGCGTGCGCGCCGGCCGCATCGGTCCACGTGTAATCGGCGGCGTGCGCCGGGCTGGCCAGCGCTGCGACTGTGAGCAACAGACAACTCGAAAGAACATGTCTTTTCATCGGAGATGGAGAGAGAGCCGGAATCGAACGCGCCATTATCGACAAAGCCGCGTGCCGCTGCCAGCGGCACGCACCACGCCCGTTCAGCGCTCGCGCGTGCCGAGCCCGAGCGCCTTCATCCGGCGGTACAGCGTCCGTTCGCTCAATCCGAGCTGCGCGGCGAGCGCCTTGCGCGTGCCGTCGAACGCGCGCGCGATCCGGACGAGCTCCGCATCCGACACGCCGCCCGCATCCGCCGCCTGCGCATGCGGCGCCGCCGCGGCCACGACGAGCTCGGCCGGCAGATGTTCGACGCGGATCGTCCCGTCGTCCGCGAACAGGCACGCGCGTTCGAGCACGTTGCGCAACTCGCGGATGTTGCCGGGCCACGCATACGCATCGAGGCACGCGCGCGCACGCTCGGTCAGCGTGAACGGTCGCGCATTCGCGTCGCCCGCGTTGCCGCGCGCGTTCGCGATCCGCCGCAGGATCGATTCGGCCAGCAGCGCGACGTCGCCCTGCCGTTCGCGCAGCGCCGGCAGCGGAATCGGAAACGCGTTGATCCGGTAGTAAAGATCCTGCCGGAACCGGCCGTCGTCGATCATCTCGCGCAGCGGCTTGTGCGTGGCCGCGACGAGCCGGAAATCGGCGCGCAGCGCCTCGACGCCGCCCACGCGCCGGAACGTACCCGATTCGATCAGCCGCAGCAGCTTCACCTGCATCGGCAGCGGCACGTCGCCGATCTCGTCGAGAAACAGCGTGCCGCCCTGCGCGGTCTCGACGAGGCCCGGCTTGCGCTGGTTCGCGCCCGTGAACGCGCCTTTCTCGTAGCCGAACAGTTCGCTCTCGAACAGCGTCTCGGCGATCCCCGAGCAATCGACGACGACGAACGGCCCCATCGCGCGATCGCTCGCCTCGTGCAGCGCGCGGGCGAACAACTCCTTGCCGGTGCCCGATTCGCCGAGCAGCAGTACCGGCAGCGTCGACGGCGCCACGCGCTGCAGCGCGCCGAGCGCCGCGTTGAACGCGTCCGAGCCGCCGACGAGCCCTTCCGCGCTCGGCTGCGCGGACGCGCTGCGCACCGTCGTCAGCCGCTCGACGTACGCGATCACGTTGCCGTCCGCGTCGAAGATCGGCCGCAGCTCGACGTCGACATGCTCGGGGCCGCGCGGCGTGTGATGGATGTGCAGCACGCGGTTGAGCCCGCGCGATTCGAGCGCCTGCTTCATCGGGCAATGCTCGCCGGCCTGGTCGCACGGCACGTTGTAGTGATGCGACACCTGGAAACAGTGCCGGCCCACATGCTCGACGCCGGCCACGCCGAACTGGCGCCGGTACGCATCGTTCGCCGCGAGGATCCGGTAGTCGGGATCGACCACGATCATCGGCTGCGGGTCCTGCTCGAGATACGCGACGAGCGCGCGTACGTCGGGCATCGCGTCGTGACGCGCGGAGGGGACGATCGGAATGGTGTCGTGCGGATTCATGCGGCGGCTCGCTCGGCGAAGGGGCGCCCGGATGGACTGCCAGGCTGACTGCCAATTCTGCCACGACGCTGCCAGATGTGGCAGTTCTCGTCCGCCACCGGATGTCGTTGACGTCTCCACAGGGCCGCCGACGTCCCGAAAACCCGAGCCGAATCAAGCCCCTGCCACATCGGCCGGTACCGCGCCGCAGGTTGGCATGCTTCTTGAGATAAAGATCGCGATTGCAGATGCAGCACCCGATCGAGGACACCCCGTGAGCAACGCCCCCGCCCTGTCGGTCGAAGGCTTTTTCGACCCGGCGACCCACACCGTCAGCTATCTGCTGCTCGATACGACAAGCCGCGCATGCGCGCTGATCGACAGCGTGCTCGACTACGACCCGAAATCCGGCCGCACGCGCACCGCCAGCGCCGACCGGCTGATCGCGCGCGTCGCCGAACTCGGCGCGACCGTGCACTGGCTGCTGGAGACGCACGTGCACGCCGACCACCTGTCGGCCGCGCCCTACCTCAAAGCGCAGGTCGGCGGCCAGATTGCGATCGGTTCGCACGTGCGCCGCGTGCAGCACGTGTTCGGCACGCTGTTTAACGCAGGCCCCGGCTTCGCGGAAGACGGCCGCCAGTTCGACCGGCTCGTCGACGACGGCGACACGCTCGCACTCGGCGCGCTGACGATCCGCGCGCTGCACACGCCGGGCCACACGCCCGCGTGCATGACCTACTGCGTGGACGACGCGACGCAGCGCGCGGCGTTCGTCGGCGACACGCTGTTCATGCCCGACTACGGCACGGCCCGCTGTGACTTCCCCGGCGGCGATGCGCGCACGCTGTACCGCTCGATCATGCGCGTGCTCGCGCTGCCGCCCGACACGCGCCTGTACCTGTGCCACGACTACCAGCCGGGCGGCCGCGACGTGCAGTTCGTGACGACCGTCGCCGAGCAGCGCCGCGCGAACGTGCACGTGAGGGATGGCGTGAGCGAGGACGATTTCGTCGCGATGCGCACCGCGCGCGACGCGACGCTCGACATGCCGGTGCTGATGCTGCCGTCGGTGCAGGTCAACATGCGCGCCGGCCACCTGCCCGAACCCGAGAACAACGGCGTGCGCTACCTGAAGATCCCGCTCGACGCGATCTGAGCCGCGCGCCCCCAAACGGAGCCCTCCCCAATATGACCATCCGCAAGCTGACCGACACGCTGTCGGTCTCGCCGCAGATCGAGGCGGCCGACCTGCCCGCGCTTCACGCGGCGGGCATTCGCGCGATCATCTGCAACCGGCCCGACGGCGAAGGCGCCGACCAGCCGACCGTCACCGAGATCCGCGCGGCCGCCGCGCCGCTCGGCATCGACGTGCACTACCTGCCGGTCGATACCGGCAAGGTGACCGACGACCAGGCCGCGCAGTTCGGCGCGCTCGTCGCGTCGCTGAATGGGCCCGTGCTCGCGTACTGCCGCAGCGGCACGCGGTCGGCCACGCTGTGGGCGCTGTCGCAGGCGGGGCTGCGCCCGCTGGACGACCTCGTCGCCACCGCCGGCGCGGCCGGCTACGACCTGAGCGCGCTCGCCTCGCGTATCGCGCAGGACGGCCGCCAGAGCGCGCCGGCCGTGGACGCGCGACACGACATCGTGATCGTCGGCGCGGGCGCGGCCGGCATCGCGGTCGCGTCGAGCCTGCTCGCGCGCGACGCGTCGCTCGACATCGCGGTGATCGATCCCGCCGACGTTCACTACTACCAGCCCGGCTGGACGATGGTCGGCGCGGGCGTGTTCCGGCCCGAGACGACCGCGCGCAGGATGACCGACGTACTGCCGCGCGGCGTGCAGCGGATCCAGGCCGCGGTCGCCGGCTTCGAGCCCGACGCGCACGTGGTGGTGCTCGACGGTTGCCGGCGCATCGGCTATCGCAGGCTCGTCGTGTGTCCGGGGCTCAAGCTCGACTGGCATGCGATCGACGGCCTCGCCGACACGCTCGGCCGCAACGGCGTCACGTCGAACTACCGCTACGATCTCGCGCCGTACACGTGGGAGCTCGTGCGCGCGTTCCGCGGCGGCCACGCGCTCTTCACACAGCCGCCGATGCCGATCAAGTGCGCGGGCGCGCCGCAAAAGGCGATGTACCTGTCGTGCGATCACTGGCGGCGCACGGGGCGCCTCGACGCCGCGAACGTCGAATTCCTGAATGCGGGCGGCGCGCTGTTCGGCGTCGCCGATTACGTGCCCGCGCTGATGGAGTACGTGAAAAGCTATGACATCGCGCTGTCGTTCGGCCACAACCTCGTCGCGATCGACGGGCCCGCGCGCCGTGCGACGTTCTCGCGCGCGCTGCCGGACGGCGGCAAGGAAACCGTCGAGCGGCCGTTCGACATGATCCACGTGGTGCCGCCGCAGAAGGCGCCCGACTTCGTGCGCGCGAGCCCGCTCGCCGACGCGGCCGGCTGGATCGACGTCGATCCGGCGACGCTGCGCCACAAGCAGTTTCCGGACATCTACGCGCTCGGCGACGTCACCAACACGACCAATGCGAAAACGGCCGCGGCCGCCCGCAAGCAGGCGCCCGTCGTCGCGCACAACCTGCTCGCGTCGCTCGGCCGCGCACAGGGCGACGCCGCGTACGACGGCTACGGTTCGTGCCCGCTCACCGTCGAGCGCGGCAAGATCGTGCTCGCCGAATTCCTGTACGGCGGCAAGGTCGCGCCGACCTTCCCCGCCTGGCTGATCGACGGCAAACGGCCATCGCGGCTCGCGTGGCTGCTGAAGGAACGCGTGCTGCCGCCGCTCTACTGGAAGGCGATGCTCAAGGGCCGCGAATGGCTCGCGAAGCCCGCGATCGCCCGTTGACCGGAGCGCGATGACGTCATGCTGATTTCCCTCGTACTCGGCGGCTTCGTCGGTGCCGTGCTCGGCCTGACCGGCGCCGGCGGCGGCATTCTCGCGGTGCCGGCCCTCGTCGTCGGGATGAGCTGGCCGATGCAGCAAGCGACGCCCGTTGCGCTCGTCGCAGTGGCCGGCAGCGCCGCGCTCGGCGCGCTCGAAGGCTTCCGCCGCGGGCTCGTGCGCTATCGCGCGGCGCTGCTGATGGCCGTGGCCGGCGTGCCGCTGACCACGCTCGGCGTGCGACTCGCGCACGTACTGCCGCAGCGCCTGCTGCTCACGTTGTTCGCGCTGACGATGCTGGTCGTCGCCAGCCGCCTGCTACGACAGGCGCTGCGGCGGCAGGCGACCGACGCGGACGCGTCGCCGCTGTGCGTCGGCCGCGTGAATCCCGATACGGGCCGGCTCGTGTGGTCGTGGCCCGTGGGCATCGCGCTGGCGTCGACCGGCGCGGTCACGGGCCTGATGACGGGATTGCTCGGTGTCGGCGGCGGCTTCGTGATCGTGCCGATGCTGCGCAAGTTCACGAACGTGTCGATGCATGGGGTGGTCGCGACGTCGCTGATGGTGATCGCGCTGGTCGGTACCGGCGGCGTGTTCGCGACGCTCGTGTCGGGCACGCGCGCGCCGCTCGACGTGACGCTGTGGTTCAGCGTCGCGACCGCGCTCGGCATGGCCGCCGGCCGCGGCGCGTCGCGCCGCCTCGCCGCGCGGCACGTGCAGGCCGGGTTCGCGGCCGTGCTCGTCTGCGTCGCGCTGGGATTGCTGGCGAAGGCGGCGCTCGGCGCATAAACGCCGGCGATGGGCCGGCGATCGTTACGCGCCGCCAAACAAAACGCCCGGGCCGACTCGTCGTCGGCACCGGGCGTTTTTCTTGAAGGCCACAACCGCCGTATCAGGCCGCAAACCCCGCCATCCGCTTGCGTTCCTGACGCAGCATCACGACGTTCGCGATCACGACGCCGGCCGTCACCGCGATGATGAACAGCGTCGCGAGCGCGTTCATCTCCGGGTTCAGCCCGAGGCGCACGCGCGAGAACACGACGAGCGGCAGCGTCGTCGAGCCGGGGCCCGACAGGAACGCCGACAGCACGAGGTCGTCGATCGACAGCGTGAACGACAGCAGCCAGCCCGCGATCAGCGCCTGCGAGATCAGCGGCAGCGTAATCGTGAAGAACACCTTCAGCGGCGTCGCGCCGAGATCGAGCGCGGCTTCTTCCAGCGACGGATTCAGCTCGCGCACGCGCGACTGCACGATGATCGCGACGTACGAGATGCACAGCATCACGTGGCCGAGCCAGATCGTGAACACGCCGCGCTCGGCCGGCCAGCCGATCCACTTCGCGAGCTCGATGAACAGCAGCAGCAGCGAGATCCCCTGGATCACCTCGGGGATCACGAGCGGCGCGTTGATCATCCCGCTGAACAGCGCGAAGCCGCGAAAGCGGCCCATCCGCGCGAGCACGAAGCCGGCCCACGTGCCGATGAACACCGACGCGAACGCGGTCAGCACGCCGATCTTCAGCGACAGCCACGCGGCCGTCAGCAACTCGTCGTCCTCGACGAGCGCCTCATACCAGCGGAACGAGAAACCCGACCACACGGTAACGAGCTTCGACTCGTTGAACGAATAGACGATCAGGCTGATGATCGGGATGTACAGGAACGCGAAGCCGACGAACAACGCCGCGAACTGCAGGTAGCGATTCGGCTTCATCGACGGCCTCCCTGTTCCTTCGCCTGGAAGTGCTGGAACATCGCCATCGGCACGAGCAGCAGCAGCACCATCGCGCAGGTCACGGCAGACGCCATCGGCCAGTCCGCGTTGTTGAAGAACTCGTTCCACATCACGCGGCCGATCATCAGCGTATTCGCGCCGCCGAGCAGCTCCGGAATCACGTACTCGCCGACCGCCGGGATGAACACCAGCAGGCAGCCCGCGATGATCCCGTTCTTCGACAGCGGCAGCGTGATCTGCACGAACGCCTTCCACGGCTTCGCGCCGAGGTCGTACGCGGCTTCGAGCAGGCGCAGGTCCATCTTCACGAGGTGCGCGTAGAGCGGCATCACGAGGAACGGCAGGTACGAATACACCATCCCGATGTACACCGCATAGTTCGTGCGGTACAGCTCGATCGGCGTATGCGTGAGCCCGATCCACATCAGGAAGTTGTTCAGGAGCCCGTTGTTCTTCAGGATCCCGATCCAGGCATACACGCGGATCAGGAACGACGTCCAGAACGGCAGCATCACGCCCATCATCAGCAGGTTGCGGGTGGCCGGGTTCGAGCGCGCGATGTAATACGCCATCGGATAGCCGAGCAGCAAACACAGCAGCGTCGTGATCGCGGCGACCCACACCGAGTTCACGTAGGTCGCGAAATACAGGCTGTCCGTGAACAGGAACGCGTAGTGCGACAGGTTCAGCGCGACGTGCACGACGCCGTCGGCGTACGACGCGAGCTCCGTATACGGCGGGATGCCGAGCTGCAGCTCCGCGAAGCTGATCTTCACGACCAGCACGAACGGCACGAGGAAGAACAGCACGAGCCACGTGAACGGCCCGGCCACGACCGCCGTGGCGCCCGTCAGGTTGAAGCGCCGCACCGGCCACTCGAGCAGGGACTTGAACGCGTTCATGACGTCAGCACCACGCCGGCGGTCGCGCTCCAGCGCACGTAGATCTCGTCGGCGAGCACCGGCGTGTCGAGTTCGGAAATCGCGAGGCTCGACACGTTCGCGATCACCGTCTTGCCCCCGTCGAGCTTCACGTGATACAGCGAATAGCCGCCCATGTACGCGACGTTGCTGATCCGGCCGCGCGCCCAGTTGAACGCGCCTTCGGGCGGCTTGCGCGTGAGCGCGATCCGCTCGGGGCGCACCGACACCGTGACCGGCATCCCGAGCGGGCCCGAGATCCCGTGGCTCACGTACAGCCGGCTCGGCAGTTCCGGCGATTCGATGTACACGTGATCGGGTTCGTCCTCGACCGTCACGCCGTCGAACAGGTTCGTCGAGCCGATGAATTCGGCCGAGAAGCGGCTGTTCGGGTATTCGTACACTTCGTTCGGCGAGCCGATCTGCACGATCTGCCCTTCGCTCATCACCGCGAGGCGGTTCGCCATCGTCATCGCCTCTTCCTGATCGTGCGTGACCATGATGCAGGTGACGCCGACCTTGTTCAGGATGTTGACGAGCTCGATCTGCGTACGCTGGCGGATCTGCTTGTCGAGCGCGGACATCGGCTCGTCGAGCAGCAGCAGCTTCGGGCGCTTGACCAGCGAACGCGCAAGCGCAACGCGCTGCTGCTGGCCGCCGGAAAGTTGATGCGGCTTGCGCTTCGCATACTTGCCCATCTGCACGAGTTCGAGCGCGGACGCGACGCGCGCCTTCAGCTCGGCCTTCGGCGTGCCTTCCTGCTTCAGCCCGAACGCGACGTTCGACTCGACCGACATGTGCGGGAACAGCGCATACGACTGGAACATCATGTTCACGGGCCGCTTGTACGGCGGCATCTGCGCGAGGTCCTCGCCGTCGATCAGGATCTTGCCCGACGTGACCGTCTCGAGGCCCGCGAGCATCCGCAGCAACGTCGACTTGCCGCAGCCCGAGCTGCCGAGCAGCGCGAACAGCTCGCCCTGGCGCACGGTCAGGTTGACGCTGCGCACGGCTTCGGTGTCGCCGAATTTCTTGACGACGTCGACGATCTGGACAAAGTTCTCGGCGCGCGCATCGGCGCCGGAGGAGGAAACGGAGAACGGCGCGCCCGCGACCGGCGCGCCCGACTGGCTATTCATGATGTGCTGCTTCTCTCCTGCGTTAGACGAACAAAGCCCCCGGGGGCACCAGGGGCTTCATGACTGCGGGTTCACTTCGGCTCGCGTCAGCGGCCCGACTTCAGCTCGGTCCACAGACGCGTCTGCAGACGCTGGATTTCAGGCGGCAGCGGCTTGAGCAGGAACAGCGTCTTCACGACGTCAGCCGGCGGATACACGGCCGGGTCGTTCGCGACGTCGGGCCGCACGTACTTGCGTGCCTCGGCGTTCGCGCTCGGGTAGTACACCGCGTTCGTGATCGCCGCATGCACCTTCGGATCCTCGATGTAGTTGATCCACTGCAGCGCGGCTTCCTTGTTCTTCGCATCCTTCGGGATCGCCATCACGTCGAACCACACCGGCGCGCCGCCCTTCGGAATGTAGTACTCGACCTTGTACGGCTTCTTCGCCTCGATCGCACGATGCTTCGCGATCACGACGTCGCCCGACCAGCCGAACGCGAAGCAGATGTCGCCGCCGACCAGGTCGTTGATGTAGCCCGACGAGTTGAATTGCGTGATGTACGGACGGATCTTCTTCAGCACGTCCATCGCGGCCTTGTAGTCGGCCGGGTTCGTGCTCATCGGATCCTTGCCGATGTAGTGCAGCGTCGCCGCGAACATCTGGTCGGGTGCGTCGAGCACCGACACGCCGCAGGTCTTCAGCTTCGCGAGGTTTTCCGGCTTGAACAGGATGTCCCAGTTGTCGAGCGGTACCTTGCCGAGCGCCTGCTGCGCCTTCGTCAGGTTGTATGCGAGGCCGGTCGTGCCATATGCCCAGGGCACCGAATACTTGTTGCCCGGGTCCGCGCCGGCGACGAGCGCCATCAGTTGCGGATCGAGGTACTTGAGGTTCGGCAGCTTCGACTTGTCGAGCGGCGCGAAGATGCCGGCGGCGATCTGCTTGCCCGCGTAGTTGCTGGTGGGCACGACGATGTCGTAGCCCGAGCTGCCGGTCAGCAGCTTCGCCTGCAGCGTGTCGTCGCTGTCGTAGTTGTCGTAGCGAACCTTGACGCCCGCCTGCTTCTCGAAGTTCGGGATCGTGTCCTTCGCAATGTAGTCCGACCAGTTATAGACATTGAGCTGCGTATCCTTCGCCGCTGCCGCCGACGCCCCCACGCACAGCGCGAGCGCTGCGAACCGGCCCACTACCTTTGCTTTCATCCCGTTCTCCCTTCGGCCGGACGCGTTGCCCGGCTGCCGTCTGCCTCGTCATGGCGGCGCATTCTGGCGCGCCGCCCCTCGAAAACCCCGAAAACTACCATCATTCGCGCCCCGTCACAAAAAAATCATGCCGGTGTCGCGCAAACGGAACAGATTCCCGCCGCCGGTCGGTCGAACCGCCCGTGCGGCGGGGCGTTCCGGGGGAATTCTATCGGGTAATCGGCGGCTGTCCACCGGGAAAAACGGGCAGCGGCGAAGCGGCGTTCGGATGGCGCGCGGGTCCGCCCGGCGCCGGCGGCCAGCCGGGCCGTCGCGATGCATTAAAATGGCGGCTGACGATTCAACTGCGCGAACCCTCCCGATGGCCTCCAATCTTCACGACCTCCCCGACAGCCCCTGCATCGGCGTGTGCTCGACGCTCTTCGACGAAGTCTGCAAGGGCTGCGGCCGCACGGCCGCCGAAGTGTCGAACTGGGTGTTCCTGAGCGACGACGAAAAGCGCGCGGTGTGGGAGCGCATCACGCGCGAAGGCACCGCGATGCGTTTCCAGTACGACAAGCTGTAAATCCACTGCACAAAAAAAGAGCGGCATGCCGACCGCCATGCCGCCAACCCCAACTCTGTTCCTTTCGCGCGAGCGCGTCGTGTCTAGAACTTCATCCCGACGCCGATGCCGACGATCAGCGGATCGATGTGCAGCGTGCCGATGCCCTTGTCGCCGAGCGTCGCATCGGTGCTCATCCAGATCTTCTTCACGTCGACGTTCATGAACACCTTCTTCGTCAACTGCACGTCCACGCCGAACTGCAGTGCCGGACCGAAGCTGCTCTTGTTGATCGACACGCCCTCGCCGCCGACGTTGAGCCCGTTGTTGTAGAAGTACGTGTAGTTCAACCCGGCGCCGACGTACGGACGCACCTTGCCCGCATGGTTGAAGTGATACTGCAGCAGCAGCGTCGGCGGCAGCACGCCCACGCCGCCGAGATTGCCGAGGCTCGACGTCATTTGATGCCGCGACGTGCCGAGGATCAGTTCGACGCCGAGGTAGTCGCGGATCATGTACGTGAAGTCGAGCTCGGGCACGATCGCGTTGTTCACGCCGGTGTTGATCGCGCCGAGCGTGTCGCTCGCGCGCTCGTTCGGCTGGATGCTGATCGCGCGAAGCCGGACCAGTACGTCACCCTGATTGATGCCGTCGCCGGGCGACGCCGCGTGCGACAACGACGGCATCGCGACGAAGCTGGCCGCGACGGCGGCTGCGGTGACACATGTTCGAATCGTTTTATGCATGGTACGGACCCCCAAAGAATGGTTTCCATTCTCCCTGTAGGGTCTTTTCGTCATCTTGATATTGGTCAAGCCAGCGTAAACGTGGGACGGTTTGCCGCAGGCTCGGTCGCACTGCCCGTCAGCAGCAGGTCGAGCAGATCGCGCACGCTGCGGATCGCGCGACCGAACGGCAATGCTTCGCGGCCGCGGAAGAACAGCCCGTTCGAGACGTCGCCGCGCAGCGCGGCCGCAAGCCGCGTGTCGATGCAGAAGTGGCCGAATTTCTCGATGCCGTCGCGCAGCCCGCATACGCTCAGGCATTCGAGCGCGGTCGGGCAGCGCTGCTTGAACGCGCCGAGCTTGTTGCGAATGCGCGTCTCGTTGCGCAGGTAACGATCGAGCCACGGCGTCTTCACCGCGCGTGCCGGCAGCCCCGTCACGCTGACGAATTCGACGATGTCGTCGGGCGTCGCATCGGCGAGCACACGCTTGAAGTGCGGATGCGCGTCGCCTTCTTCCGTCACCGCGAACGGCGTGCCCACCTGCACACCGTTCGCGCCGGCCGCGAGCGCCGCGCGCACCGTGTCGTGACTGTTGATCCCGCCGGCCACGATCAACGGGATCGTGTCGCGGGCGAGGTCGAGCGACGCCATCACCTGCGCGGTCTCGTCGAGCACGCGCGCGAAATCGAAACGACCGTCGTGCATGTCGTCGATCTGCGTGACGCCGAGGTGGCCGCCCGCGTGCGCCGGATGCTCGATCACGATCGCATCGGGCAGCCGCCCCTTCTTCATCCACTTCTTCAGCACCAGCGCGATCCCGCGGCTGTCCGACAGGATCGGAATCAGCGCGATGTCGTGCCCTTGGGTGAGATCGGGCAGATCGAGCGGCAGGCCCGCGCCCATCACGATCGCGTCCGCGCCCTCGTCGCACGCCACCCGCACGTAGTCCGCATGCGCGCTCACCGCCTTCATCACGTTGACCGCGATCATCCCGCGCCCTTCGCTGTACGTCTTCGCGAGACGGATCTCGCGCGCGAGCGCGTCGAGGTTCGCCGCCTCGAGCGTCGCGCGATCGGGGTGTGCGCGGCAACGCGCGAGCAGGTCCGCATGATGGTGACGCAGGTCGATGCTCGCGATCGTGCCGACCGCGCCTTCGCGCGCGACGCTGCCCGCCAGCCGGTGCGCGGAGATGCCGACGCCCATGCCGCCCTGCACGACCGGCAGCAAGGTGCGGCCGCGGATCGTCAGCGGCGGAAAGGAAGTGCGTACGGTCATCTGAAACCTCGTCGGAACATCGAAATCGCGATGATCGACGATCCACCGCCGCGCACCTTGACGGCCGTCAATAAAAAACGGCACGCGAGCGTGCCGTTGCGCGGTCATGCGGGATGAAACGCTCAGGCCGGCTTCGCCGGCCTCAGTTGCATCGACTTGTATTCGAGGTATTCCTCGAGCCCGTACACGCCGTTCTCGCGGCCGTGCCCCGACTGCTTGAAGCCGCCGAACGGCGCGGCGGCGTTCCACGTGCCGCCGTTGATGTCGACCTGCCCCGTGCGGATGCGGCGCGCGACGCGCATCGCGCGTTCGTCGCTGCCGGCCCACACCGCGCCGCCGAGCCCGTACGGCGAATCGTTCGCGATCCGCACGGCCTCGTCTTCGTCGCGATACGTGATGATCGACAGCACCGGCCCGAAGATCTCTTCCTGCGCGATCGTCGCTTTCGGATCGACGCGGCCGAACACGGTCGGTTTCACGAAGAAGCCCTTCGCGAGCCCTTCCGGCAAACCGGTGCCGCCCGTCACGAGTTCCGCGCCTTCGTCGATGCCTCGCTGGATGTACGCCTGCACGCGCTGCTGCTGCGCGGCCGACGCCAGCGCGCCGAGGCGCGTCGTGTCCTGCCGCGGGTCGCCCGCGACGTACGTTTCGGCCGCGGCCTTCGCGATCTCGCGCGCTTCGTCGTAGCGGGCTTCCGGCACCAGCATCCGCGTATGCGCGGAGCAGGTCTGGCCCGCGTTCAGGTAGCACGCGTTGACCGTGCCCTTCACCGCCGTCGCGAAATCGGCATCGTCAAGGATCACCGACGCCGACTTGCCGCCCAGCTCCAGCGCGACGCGCTTGACGCCCGCGGCCGCCAGCTCGGCCACGCGCTTGCCCGCGCGCGTCGAGCCGGTGAACGACACCATGTCGACGTCCGGATCGGTGACCAGCACCTCGCCGACGACCGGGCCATACCCGCACACGAGGTTGAACACGCCGGCCGGCAGCCCGGCTTCGTGGATCGCTTCGGCGAGCATGAACGCGTTGAGCGGCGCGACTTCAGACGGCTTCAGCACCACCGTGCAGCCGGCCGCGAGCGCCGGCGCGACCTTCAGCGTGATCTGATTGAGCGGATAGTTCCACGGCGTGATCGCCGCGACGACGCCGACCGGCTCGCGCACCACCAGCGAATTGCCGACCCGCGCCTCGAATTCGAACGATTCGGCGAGCTTCGCGTACGCCTTCCAGTTGTAGACCGGGCCGCCGACCTGGATCGCGCGCGACAGCTTGATCGGCATGCCGACTTCGCCGGTGATCGACTGCGCGAGTTCCTCGCTGCGCGCCTGCAGATGCTCGACGATCTTGCGCAGATAGCCCGCGCGCGTCGCGGCCGGCGTGGCCGCCCACGCGTCGAAGGCCGCGCGCGCCGCGCGGATCGCGTCCTGCGCGTCGGACGCGACGCCCTCGGGAATCCGGCCGATCACGGCTTCGGTGCCCGAATCGATCACGTCGATCGTGCCGGCGCCGGCCGGTTGGCGCCACGCGCCGTCGATGTAGAACTGGTCGTAGATTTTCATCGTGTTCCGCCTCCAGGGAAGCCGCCATTCTAGCGAGCGTTTCGGTGGCTGGTGTGACGAATGACAGCCATTCGAAAGGACCGGCGCGCCCTAGCGCCGGTGCTCCGCCGCGCGCCGCGCACGGCCGGCGCCGCACGCTTCGGGCCGCCGTCACGTCGGCATCCGCCCGGGTGCGCGGCCGGGCCCGCATCGTGCTATGTTTTTAGTATCGGCATCGGCCCGTTGCGGCCGGCGCCGCCCGGAATCGACGCACTTCGTGAGCGCTGCCATGTCCGACGCATCCCATACCCTCGGCTCGCAAGACCGCCTGGAGCTGCTTTGCTGGCTCACCTGCGGCAACCTCGGCGCGTTTTACCTGAACGAATCCTGGCCGGACGCCGCGTTCCAGGTCCAGGCCGCGCACCGCTGGCTCGACCGCCATCACCGCCAGGCCGACTGGCTCTCGGTCGCCCGGCTCGCGGCGCTCGCGCAGGACATCGCGAAGCGGCATGCGGGCTTCGTCGACGCGTCGTGGGCGCGCGACGCGGTCGAGGAAATCGTCGATACCGACGATCTCGACTATCGGGCCAAACTCGTGCAGTGGGTGTACGAGGACTGCTGCAAGGCGCTCGCCGACAAGCGGCTGGCCGATTGAGCGGCGCCGGCGCCGCCCGGTGCGCGAGTCGCGGTGTCGCCGGGCGCGACGCCCTTTCGCCGTGACGACCGTCACGGCCGGAACGATTGTCGGGGTACGGTGCATGCACGCTGCCCCGGCGCCCGCACGCGCGAAGCGTCATACAATCGTCGCCGCCGGCCATTCGGCCGCCGCGGCCCGACCTCGATCTCGACCATGAAAGACATTCGCGTGGCGCTCGCCCATCGACTTCTGCTGATCGCCGGCGCATCGGCCGCACTGACGGCCGGCGCCGCCGGTGCTGCGCCCGCAGCCACGGCGGCCGCGGCCTGTGCATCGCCTGCGTTCGACCGTTACCCGGCACCGGCCGCCGCCGCCCGCGCGCCGCGCAAACCGGCTGCCGCGCCTCGGCTCACCAGCCACGAAGCGCGCCTCTATCGCACCGTTATTCGTGACGCGTTCGCGCAACCGGCCAACTTTGCCGGTCACTACCGCGTCGCGATCTGGGGTTGCGGAACGGATTGCCGAAATTTCGCGATCGTCGACAAGGACACGGGCGCGACGTACACGATGCCCGGCGTGACGGCCGTCTCGGGCGTGATGGGCAACGACGACGAGCGCGTCGACTTCCGTGCCGGCAGCAGGCTGCTGATCGTCGCCGGCTGCTTCAACGACGATTGCGGCGACGGCAATGCGAAAGCGGCCCGATTCTTCTACGAATGGACCGGCACCCGGCTGCGTCCGGTCGGCGCGTGCCCACTGGCCATCGAGCCAGTTCAGTGAGCGGCCCCGGCAACCGATGACATCCATTCATTTCAGTTTCGACGACGGCCCCGGGCCCTCGACGCCCGCGCTGCTCGACGTGCTGCGCGATGCGTCGTGCACGGCGACCTTCTTCGTGCTCGGCAAGCATCTGGCGGGCGCGCTCGACGTCGCAACGAGCATCGCGCGCGAAGGCCACCGGCTCGGCAACCACACCTATTCGCACGCGAAGCCGGGCGCGCTCGCGGACGCCGCACTGATCGACGAAATCGACATGACCGATGCGCTGATTCGCGATGTGTATCGCCGCGCGGGCGTTGCCGCGCCGGACGCGATCCCGCTGCGGCTGCCGTACGGGTTGATGCCGCACGACGATCGCGCCGCCGTGCTCGCGCGCCTGCAACGCGAACACACGAGCTGGACCGCGATACTGGACGACTGGCAACGGCCGGCGCCGTCGCCGCAAGCGCTGTTCGACGCGATGTGCGCGCATGTCGACGCGTGCACGGCGCAGCATCGCGACGTACTGTTCTGCCTGCACGACGGATCGCGGCACGGCGACGCGCGGCCCAACACGGTCGAAGCCGTGCGGCTGTTCCTGAACCGGCAGCGCTGACGCGCCTGCCGGCTAGCCCGCGGGCGCCGCGCCGTCCAGCAACTGGCGCCAGCCGCCGAGGAACCCGATGCCGGGCCCCGGCATCCACAGCCCGCGCTGCGCGGCTTCGAGATGGATCAGCGACTGGTCCGCGCAGAACAGCGTCGTCAGCGTGTCGTGGTTGTCGCGCAGCCAATCGGGCGCCGCATCCGGCCGCGTCGCCATATAAGTGTGCAAGCAGGCCGTCCATCGCCCGCGGTCGAATACGAAGCCGTCGTCCCGACCCGCATCGCGCGACAGCGCGAACGACGCGAAGGCCGCCTCGAGCCATTGCGCGCCCTGCCCCACATCGTCGAAATCGAGCACGCCGTTCACCGCGTTGCCCACATACAGCAGGTTGCCCGCGTGATAGTCGCCGTGCAGCCACTGCACGGGCCCCGTGAGCCACGACGCCGCCGCGTCGAGATGCGTGCCGATGCGCCGGATCACCGTGTCGTAGTCGTCGTGCAAGTCGGCCGGCAGCGACGGCATCGCGCGCGCCGCCACGCGTGCATGACGTGCGGACAGCCATGCGAGCGGCGCCGCTTCGCTCGCGGGGATCGCGGCCAGCGCCGTATGCAGATGCGCGAGCGTGCGCATCGCATCGATCGCTCCCGCGTGCCGGTCGTCCGGCAAACCGGGACGGCCGTCGATATGCTCGAACAGATGCAACCAGCTTCCGTCGGGCGTCTGCACGCCGGTTTGCGCGTCGACGGTCGGCCGCAGCCGCGGCAGCGCGGGCAGCGTCGACGCCATGCGCGCCTCGCCGAGACGCGCGAGTATCGACGCCTCGCGCCGCATCTGCGCGACCGGCTTCCCGGCCCACGACACGCGCAACACCGTCCGCCCCGCATCGCACTCGACGAGATAGGTTTTGTTAGTATGGCCCGACGCCAGCGCGTGCAGGCGCGCCGGGCCGATGTCCCAGTACCGGTGAAGCCACGGTTCCAGCGTTTTCACGTCACTCCTACTCGTTGCATCGACCATGTCAGAGCGTCCTTCGGCCCGCATGCGGGACATCAACATCGAATGGCTGACGCGCGCCGGCGAATTCGGCCATCTGTTCCAGACCCGCTGGCTCGGCGAGCGCTTCTTCCATCTACCCGGCGACATGCTCGCGCTCCAGGAACTGATCTGGCGCGAGCGCCCCGACTGCATCGTCCAGACCGGCATCGCGGCAGGCGGCGGCGTGGTGTTCACCGCGTCGATGCTGGAACTGGCGGGCACCGAGGGCCGCGTCGTCGCGATCGAACCGCGCCTGCGCGACGAGGTTCGCCAGCGCCTGCAATCGCACCGGCTCGCCCATCGCATGATGCTGATCGAAGGCGAATCGTGCGCGGCCGACACGCTCGCCTCGGTGCGGGCGCAGATCCACGACGGCGCGCGCGTGATGGCGATCCTCGATCTCACGCATACGCACGCGCACGTGCTGCGCGAACTCGAATGCTATGCGCCGTTCGTGACGCCCGGCAGCTACGCAATCGTGATGGACACCATCATGGAGTACCTGCCCGAGTCGATGTTCGACGGCAAGCCGTACGGCCGCGGCAACAACCCGGCCACCGCCACACGCGAATTTCTCGCCCGCGACGACCGGTTCGAAATCGACCACGACATCGAGGACCGTGTGCTCATGACGCTGTCGCCAGGCGGCTTCCTCAAGCGAGTGCGCTGACCAGGCGGGCCGCTTGCGCGGAGCCGTCGCACGCGGCATAGCTGTCGCGGATCCGCGCCGCCTGTTCGCGCAACGATCCCGCACGCAACAGGCGTTCGAGCGCGCCGGTAATGGCCGCGATACCGGCCTGCCGCAGATCGAGCACGCAACCCGCGCCGGCCCGCTCGACGAAGTGCGCCGAATGGAACTGGTCGTTGCAGAACGGCGACAGCAGCATCGGCACGCCGCACGCGAGCGACTCCATCACCGAATTCGCGCCGCCGTGGCTGACGAACGCATGCGTGCGCCGCAGCAGCGCCAGTTGCGGTGCGTAACGCACCGCGATCACGCGTTCGTCGCCGGCCGGCAGCAGATCCGAATCGACCAGTTCGCCGACCGACAGCACCAGTTGCGCGGCGCTCGCGCGCGTCGCGTCGATGACCTTCGCGAACACCTCCGGGTGGTAGTAAAGCTGGCTGCCGAGCGACATGTAGACGAGCGGACGATCCGCGTCCAGGCGCTCCCATGGAAATGCCGTCTCGTCGCCGCGCGGGCCCGACGGCATCGCGGGGCCGACCAGATCGACACCGCGCGGCGGCGCGCCGACCAGCGCGTCGGTCGTGAACGCGAGCGTCAGGTGCGGCGACAGCACGTCGCAACCGCGAAAGCGTGCGTCGAGGCCGTAGCGCGCGAACAGGCGCGTGCGTTCCGGTGCGAGCCATCGCACCGTGCGCAGCAGTTCCGAATCGAGATCGTCGGGCAGCACCGGATTCAGCGAATTGGACATCGACACCCACGGCAGCCCTTCCAGCTGGGCCGCAATCGCCGCCGCATACAGCAGCGGGTCGATCACGACCACGTCGGGCTGCCATTCGCGCAGCACCGCGCGGATGCCGTCCACCTGCGCGGGCGCCAGATCGATCAGCAGCGTGCGGATCCAGTGCCGCAGCCAGTCGGCGTCGCGAATGTTCGCGGCAAAGCTCGCGCCGCGCGACAGGTCGTGGCGCTCGGGCGTCTCGCGCGGCCCGACGAACGCGAAGTCGCCGGCGCCGTCGAGCTGTGCGCTGATGTCGGCCGGCGCATAGAACGCGACGTCGCAGCCGGCCGCGCGCAAATGCTGGGCCGGGCCGATGCACGGATTGACGTGGCCCTTCTCGGGCACCACGCAGAACAGGATGCGTTTCATCAGCGGCTCAGGTTGGGCGATGCGCGGCATCGGGATGAAGGCGACCGAGATGATCGAGGATCAGTGTCAGCGTCGTCCACAGCACGCGTTCGGTATCCGTCTGCAAAGTGGGCGTGGCAAGGCCGAGCGTGTCGGCCAGCGCATGCGTGCGGTCGCGATCGAGCAGCGGCGCCAGATTCATCGCCGGCGCGAGCCGCCCGCGCTTCGGGCCGTGCACGAGACGCTCCGGCAGGTTCAGGCGCGCGCCGAGATCGCGCAGGCACTGCTTGTCCGGGTCGGGCGCGATGCTCGTCAGATGCGCGACGACGGCGGCGTCGACGAACGGCGGATGCAGATCGACCGACGCGGCGTCGAACAACGCATGGCACAGCGGCAGATAGTTGGCCGACCGGTCGCGGCGCAACACCTGGTCCGCGCCGTCGCCGGTAATCGCCACCTCGACGCCGTCCGCCGCCATCGCATCGGCCAGCAGCAGCTTCGCGACCGGATGCAGGTTGAACATCGGCTCCTCGACCGCGTGCGTCGTCCTCGGCAGCGCCGCGATGAAATCGGCCTCGTTCGCGCGCACGATCTTCACGTTCGCCTGCATCTGCGCGGCGAGTTCGAGCGCCGCGTCGCGTTCGCAGTAATCGGGCATGTCGGTCGCGAGGATGTAGGCCGTCACGTGCCGCAGCGCGCCGAGTTCGCGCAGCAACGCGAGCAGCAGCGCCGAATCGAGCCCGCCGCTCAGCGCCAGCGCGACGCGCTTGCCGCTGTCGAGCGCGCGGTGCAGCGACGCGCGCAGTGCGGTGTCGAGATCGGCTGGCTGCGGCCGCTCGGGCGCCGGCTGTACCGTCAGCCCTTGTGGCGACCGGATCAGTTGGTGGCCGGGCGGCACCGCGAGCACGTCGCGCAGCACGGTACGGCCGATGAGGCGCTCGCCGCTCAGGTAGCCCGCGATGGCGGCCGTGTCCGGTGCGCCGGCCGGTTGCCCCGACGCCCGCAATACCGCGCGGATGCCGGACGCCGACACGCCGCTGCGCGGATGGTAGTGCAGACGATCGAAACCGAACGGGTCGCGCGTGCCGACGATCATGGATAACGAGCCTTCAAGGTGTTCACTTCAATGCGTTTCAGGATGCGATGCGGCGCCACCGGCGCGCTGCCGCCCTGGCAATGCAGGCAGGCTTCGAGCGGCGTCTCGCGTTGCAGATAGGCAAGCATCGCGTCGAGCATGCCCGCGTCGTCGCGCAGTGCCAGGCCGTCGGCCTGAAAATCCTTCTCGCCCTTGTACAGCGTGTGGAAGTGCGCGGGACGCGTGCACGTGTAGAACATGCCGTCGCGAATCATATGGCAGCGCTCGCGGATCCAGCAATCGTGATACAGGCGTCGGGCTTCATCGCGATCCGTGCCGGGCCGCGCACGGTTCATCGTCGTGAACACGTTCTGCACCTTCCAGTTCAGCCGCACGTCGAAGCGCGCGGCCTGATGCTCGACATGCGCGATCAGGTCGGCGGAAAGCGCGGGTTTCGGATAGCGCGAGATCGTCAGCGCATCCACTGCCTGCCAGAACGCGTCGGGCATCTCGCCGAGCTTCAGGCCGTTCGTCGTGACCGAGATCACGGGCGCGATGCCGGTGCCGCGCACGCGCTCGACGAGTTCGACGAGCGCCGGATGCAGCAACGGTTCGCCGCCGACCAGCTTGAACATGCGCGGGCGCAACACCTTCGCGGCCTTGCGCAGATCGGCTTCGATCGATTCGGGGCTCGCGTACCACTCGGGCAGCAGCGGCGACAGCGAGCAGCATTCCGCACAGGTCAGGTTGCAGTGATCGACGATATGTGCTTCCAACGAGCGCGTCTGGACGCGCCCGTCCTCGACGCGGTAATCGCGATCCAGCGGCGGCGGAAACACATGCTGCCGCTCGCCGGCGCGCAGCGGATTCGGGATCTCGTTCGGATTCGCACTCACATCAGCTTCCTGTTTCCATGCAGCGGGAAAAGAAATCGATCAGACGGTCACGCGCGTCCACCATCGCGGACGCCATCGTCATCGCGCCGTTCAGGTGCGACGCGAAGCGCGACGGATCGTCGAGCCAGCCTTGTACGATCCACAGCTTGAGCGCGTGCTGCACGCATGCGGCATCGACCGCCCACGCGATGTACGCCGGGTTTGCCGGCCGCACGCGCAGGTACGCACGCACGAACGCTTGCGCGAGGTGCGGTGCCTCCAGCGGCAAATGATTCAGGCAGCGCACCAGTTCGTATTCGCGCGGCGCGCCGATCGACGCTTCCCAGTCGACGATCAACGGCGGCAGCGTGCCCGTGAACAGATAGTTGAACTGGTTGTAGTCGTTGTGGATCGGGTGCTGCGGATCATCGGCCGGGAACGCATCGACGCTGCCCGGATAGTAGCGGTCGAGCATGCGTAGCGCGAGATCGACGTAGCGGCGCAGGTTCGTGGCGTCGGCGGCGTTCGCATCGGCTCGATCGAGCGCGTCCAGCAGGCTGCGGCGCACCGCATCCGCGTCGATCGCGGTCAGCCGCGCGCGGATCGTATCGAGCGACGGCAGAGGCAATTGTTCGAGACTCAGGTGCAACGCGGCCAGGCTCGCGCCGAGCACATCCCATTCGGCTGGCGAAAACGTATCGTAGGTTTTGAATTGCCCGGCTTCCCAGCGCGTCAGCATCGCATGGGAATGTTGTCCCGACCAAAGCGATTCGCCGGACGTCGTGCGCTTCAGCGTCTGCACGTGGAAGCGAGTATCGCCGTGCGTTTCGAGATGCGTGAGGACAGCGGTTTCCTTGACCGCACGCGCATGGTGTTCGAGCGCATAGAGCTTGACCGCCACGCCCGCGCCGCTGTCAGCCGGCAGATGCCACACCCGCTCACTGACTTGCGTCGGCGGCCCGCCGCGATCGAGCCCGTAGGCGTCGCGAATCTCGTCGAAGGTGACGGCGAGCGAATCCATTCAGATATGCTCGGCCGGCCCGTGCCGATACGGATGACCGGTCAGGAACGTGTTGTGTCCGACGTAGCGCAGCTTGTACATCGCCGGCCGGAACAACACCGACGGATCGTTGTTCGCGATGCCGAGCAGCGGGTAGAGGTCGTGCCGTACGAAGAACGCGTTGTTGCCCATGTCGTCGCAGCAGACGAGTTCATAGCCTTTCTGGCGGCCGAGGTGCACGAGCGATTCGAGGCTCGCGCCGTAATAGGTCGAGCCGTCCCATTCGTGGTCCGGATTGAAGCACATGACCCAGCGCTCGGGCGGCGTGTAGTACGGGTTGTATTCGATCACGACGATGCGCGGCTGGAACGCTTGCATGCCGCGCCACACCCAGTAGTCGTTGCCGTCGATGTCGATCGACAGCAGATCGAAATCGGTCGGTACGTTCGCATCGGCGAGCAGTTGATCGACCGTATCGGGCTGCACGCGATCGTGGTGCAGGCGGACGCGCTCCGCGCCCGCGTAGTGCGCGGCAAGCTTGCCGAACCGGTATGCGCTGCCTTCCACCAGTACGCCCGCCCAATCCTGTTCGCGCAGCAGCCGCGCGGTGTTGCTGTTGCGCAGGCCGTCGCTTGCGCCGATATCGACGCAGAAGCGGTTGGTCGGCACGATCCGCTCCATCAGGCGCGACAGGATGGCCTCCTCGGTACCCTGCGCGTACAGGCTGGGCGCAAGGCCGGACAGGTCGAGCGGGAGAGGATGGTCCTGCATCGAGGGCGGCTCCGGGCGAAATGGGGAATGATGAAGGGTGTTGGGTGGGTAATTTACCTGAAGTCGATTACGCGGAGGAAACTGGAAAGCGCCGCGTGGCGGGGTTTGGCCGCGGGGAAATGAAAAAGCCCGCATCGACATTGCTGTCGATGCGGGCCTGTAGCGCTTCTGGCGGCTCGCTCCGTGTGGTGATGCTTAAGCTCGACTCACGACCGGAGGAAACCTCAGGACACTTACTCCTGCCCCTGACTCGTCAGGAACTCCTCGTAATTCCCACCGAAGTCGAACAGCGTCCCGTCCGTCTTCACTTCGATGATCCGGTTCGCCAGCCCGCTCACGAACTCACGGTCGTGCGACACGAGACCACTTTCATGTTCTTAATCAATAACTTGGAGAGCATGAATGGCTACAATCACCCTACGCGGGACAAAATGGCAGGTCAAAATCCGCCGTAAAGGGCTTCCCAGCCTGTCCGCAACCTTTGCGAGCGAGGAAGCCGCTACGCGCTGGGCTGCGGAACACGAGCCTGGATACGCGGCCAAGCCCGTTGATACCGGCCCCACTGTCGGAGACCTGTTCCGGAAGTACATCGAGCATCCTATGCCCGGAAAGCGGTCAAGTGAGTGGGACCGCCGCACACTGCAACGTCTGCTCAAGAAGGAGAAGAAACTCTGCTCCGTTCCTGCTGCCCAGCTCAATAAGTCCCATCTTGCCGAATGGCGCGACCGGCGCATAACGGAAGTGCTCGGGAGCTCCGTAGGTCGTGAGCTGGACGCCATCTCAGCCGTCTACCGGGTCGCGATAGACGAATGGGAGATGGGGCTTACGGTCAACCCTGTGCGTGGCTTCCGCCGACCCAAGCTCCCTCTTCCACGTGACGTGCGGCTAATGGCCGGTGACGACGAGCGGCTGATAGAGAAGGCTCTGGACTTCAACCGCGAGATTGCCCCGGCAATTGTCCTTGCCATCGAAACCGCCATGCGCCAGGGAGAAATAGCTAAGCTCCGGTGGGAACATATTGACCTTGAGGCGCGCACCGCGCTGCTCCCCATGACGAAGAATGGGACATCCCGCAAGGTACCGTTATCCAGCCGCGCTATCGAGGCGCTAACGTGGTGTCCGCCGCCTCACAAAGGCCGCGTATTCAAGCTTACGCAGTCAGCCATGAGATACGCTTTCTGCCGTGTCCGCGATGAATGCGGGCTGGGCACACTCCATTTCCACGACCTGCGGCACGAAGCAGCCAGCCGCCTGTTTGAGAAGGGCCTGAATGTGATGGAAGTTGCAACCATCACCGGCCATAAGAACCTCAAGCACCTCCAGCGCTATACGCACCTTCGCGCTGAGGACCTGGCGCTCAAACTGGGATAATGAATGGCGGGCTACTCGCCCGCCTTTTTCCCTTCCCGCGTTACACTTCAGCCACCAACAACTACGACGCTGACAGCGCATCGGCCACCGTTGCGGGCTGGCTACGGGCGAACAAGTGTAAGCGTCAATCTGAGGCCGTCTTGACGATCAGAACTTGACCTCTGAGAGGCGCTGATTCGCGAGCACGAGATCA